>CAUHFS010000018.1 GCA_959605475.1 uncultured Collinsella sp.
GATGCCGTCACGTGGCTTATGGACAACGTGGCATTTATCGCTACTCCGATCCTGGCAGCCCTTAACCCCTATTTCGTCATGCTCGGTCTCGATAAGGCTTACATCGCAATCGAAGTTACGAGCCTGGCGCAGCTCGGTTGGGCACCCATTATCTTTGGATTCATCTCGAACCTCTGCATTGGCGGCACGAGCCTCGCCCTGGCAACTGCCATGAAGGGAAACAAAGAGAAGAGGGGTATGGTCACCACGGTTGCCGTCACCGCACTCTGTGGCGTAACCGAGCCCGCGTTCTACGGTTGCCTCATCGAGCGTCCCCGCCTGCTTGTCGGCACGGCAATCGGCGCGCTCTGCGCTGGACTCCCTGCAGGCATCTTTGTTCTGAAAGAGTATGTTGCGGGAGCATGCCCCGGCCTTCTTTCGGCACTCATCTTTATCGCTCCCGATGGGTCCATGGGTAACTTCGTGCTGGCATGCGTTGTCGCCATCATCGCCATCGTCGTCTCCTTCATCGCTGCACGCGTGATCATCAAGAAGAACCCCAGCTATATTGAGTAGATGCCCGCTGTTTGCATTGGGGACATCCTCGGCAGACCATTAGCAAGAACCCAAGAAGTTCCTTAGGAGCTCGATTAATCCATTCGGATTCCTGAGGCACAAACGACCCCGATTCCACAATGAAATTGGGGTCGTTGTTTCTAAAGCCGTCGATAGACAATCGGTGTTTACCTTAGCTCCCTATCCAAGTTAATTATCCACGCTCGTTCTCCGGTCGGGAGATTTTCTTCGCTCGCGTATCCAGAAATCCACGCTCGAGCAGGACATCCAGATCCGCGCCCGCCCTTGTCTCGATCTGTAACAGCAAGAGGCCTATTCCGCTTCTACATGTTACAGATCAAGATATTCCTAAAACACCCTAAGTTTCATCTCAATCTGTAACAGTTAGATGCCGAATATCGGTCTTGGTGTTACAGATTTAGACAAACTGGAGGACGAGACAAACCAAAAACGGGATGGGCGCTAACCCGATGGCGCACCACCTAAATAGAAACGGGCTCTGTCCCATATAGAGACAGAGCCCGAAACTCTCATGGAGCCAGTGACAGGAATCGAACCCGCAACCCACTGATTACAAATCAGTTGCGCTACCGTTGCGCCACACTGGCACACTTGGCGCTTTCGCGCGAAGCCTGTTTAGGATAAAGGAATTGAGGACGGGGCGCAACAGGCCCTTCGACCGACCACATCTCAAAAACCGTTCGTCAGAACGAACAGTTTTATCTGTTCGTCAAAACATAAACCTATTCGTTTTGACAGCTGCAAACCCGCAACCCACTGATTACAAATCAGCGGGTAGACCAATCTAGGAAACGGCTCTCTGCCGCAACTCCCCTACCTCCCGCGAAGGGCCTTGAGCTTGGCCAGGGCATCGGGGCTCAGGCGGCTGCCCAGGGTCATCTTGATCTGCGGAGCTTCCTCTGCCTCGTGAACATCGTTATCTATCTGCTTGATCTCGTCCACCAGCATGCGGCTCGAGATGCGCGTTACGCCCTTGCCCATGACGACGGCCTGGATCGTGCCGTCACTCGACACCACGGAGCACGCGCGGCCTTCCTCGCGCGCCTCGATGCAGAGCTTCTGCACCACGGTATCGGCCGATACGCCCGTCGGCGAGAACTCGATACGCACGCCGCGGGCAGGCAGATTAGGGCGCTCGCTGGAGATATTGCCCGCACCGTCGAACACAATCACGGCCTCGTAGCGGCCCTGGGCAAACGCCGCAACATCGTTGATGAGCGCGGTGCGCGCCATATCGTGGACGTCGCTGGAATACGGATCGTCGGAATGGTCGTAGACAAGCTTTTCGTAGCGCGGCGTGCAGTGAATCACGTTGTAGCCGTCGACCACCAGCAGCTCGGGCTTATTGGAGTGCACCGTCGAGACCGGATCGGCGATAGCCTGCGCAAACGCATTGCCGCCCACGCCATAGGTCGCGGCCGAAACAATCGGCTTGGCCGAGCCTTCGCCAAAGCGCTTGGCCTTGGACTTGGCGCGGTTCTTCTTTGACATGCGCTACTCCTCCCCCATGAGCTCGCCGGCGTTGCGGCGCAGCCACTCAAAGCACAGCGCGGTGGTCGCCTGGGCCACGTTGAGACTCTCGGTCATGCCGCGCTGGGGAAGCTTGGTCAAAAAGTCACATTTCTCGAGCACCAGACGCGAGATGCCGTCGCCCTCGGAGCCCATGACGAGCGCCACGCGGCCCTCGAAGGGAGCATCCCAGCAGCTGCCCTCGGCATGCTCGGAAGCGCCACCCACCCAAAAGCCGGCGGCCTTGAGGTCATCGAGCGCACGGGCGATATTGGGCACCTGCGCGATAGGCAGATGCATGACGGCGCCGGCGGAGGTCTTGTAGCTGCCCACGGTCACGCCGGCGGCACGCTTGTTGGCGATGATGACGCCCGCTGCGCCCACAACCTCGGCAGAGCGCACGATGGCGCCAAAGTTACCGTCGTCGGTCACATGGTCGAGCACCACGACAAGCGCCGGGCCCTCGCCTGCGCGGTCGAGGATGTCGGCGACATCGGCGTAAGGGAAGTTGCCCACCTCGAGCGCAATGCCCTGGTGAGCGCCATGGCTCGACAGCGCATCGAGCTGCGCGCGCGGCACATACTTAATGCGGACGCCCGTGGCGTTGAGGTCATCGACCAGGCGCGACAGAGCGGCATCGCGCTCCCCGCCCTCGGCGATGAGCGCGCACTTGATGGGAAAACCGGTGCGCAGCGCCTCGGCGGCAGCACGACGACCTTCGATAAACTCGCCCTTGGGAACCTGGACAGCGTCGCGGTTACGATCGCGCTGCGGACGTGCGGCCTGGGCGCGATCGCGCTGGCCCTTGGGAGCGGCAGCGCGGTCGTTGCGGCGAATCGGACGCGAGCCAGAAGCAGTCTGCTTGCCGCCACGAGGCGCACGCTTGCGATTGTCGGCCATAAAACGGCCTCCTTTAAAAAATTTTCAAACAGGACAAAAGAAGCGACCGCTTAAGACGAATAGCTCAAGCGGTCGGTACGGGTTTTCCAAGTGCCCGAGATTGCCGTGAAAGAGGAGCGACGCGTACTTGAGTACGCGAGCGACGGTTTGAACGGCAAGGTCGGGTGCTTGGGAAACCCGAGGGGATTAGAGAGATTTGATACGGGTGCCGGCGGCGGTATCCTCAATGGTGAGGCCCAGGTCCTTGAGTTGGTCGCGGATGGCGTCGGCCAGATCCCAGTTCTTGGCGGCGCGGGCCTCGGCGCGGGCCTCGAGAATCTTGGCAGCGGCCTCGTCCACGTCGTCGCCCGTGTAGGCGACCAGGCCGGCGGCAACACCCAGCAGACCCAGCGGCAGCTCGACCTTGGGCTCGGGGAGCTCAACGCCAAACGTATCGAGCAGCTCGACCAGCGTATCGGCGGCGGCAAGCGCGGCGGCCTTGTCGGCAGCGTCGCCCGCCTGCTCCAGGTACTGGTTGCACTCGGTCACAAAGCCAAAGACGGCACCCATGGCACCGGCGGTGTTAAAGTCGTCGTCCATGCACTCCTTAAAGGTGGCACGGGTCTCGGCGGCCTTGGCGGCAAACGCCTCGGATGCTGCCTCATCGGCATCGGCCGTCGCATGGTTCGCGGACCAGCGCAGGTTCTCGACCGTACCGGCAATACGCGTGAGCGAGTTCTCGGCACCCTCCAAGCGCTCCCAAGAAAAGTCGAGCGGCGAGCGATAGCTCGTCTGCAGCATCAGCAGGCGCAGGGCGGCAGCGGAGTGCTGCTCGAGGACCTCGGCCAGCGTAAAGAAGTTGCCGAGCGACTTGGACATTTTCTCGCCGTCTACCAGCAGCATGCCCGTGTGCATCCAGGTGTTGGAGAAGCCCTGGTGCCAGGCGCAGGTGGCCTGGGCGCACTCGTTCTCGTGATGCGGGAAGGCAAGGTCGGAGCCGCCGCCGTGGATGTCGATCGGGGTGCCCAGGTAGCGATGCACCATGGCGGCGCACTCGGTGTGCCAACCGGGACGGCCCTCGCCCCAGGGGCTCGGCCAGCTGGGCTCGCCGGGCTTGGCGGCCTTCCACAGGGCAAAGTCGAGCGGGTCGTTCTTGTCCTCGTTCTCCTCGATGCGCGCACCAACCATAAGGTCATCGATGTTGCGGCCCGAGACCTGGCCATAGTTGGGATCGCTGCGCACGGCAAAGTACACGTCGCCGTTATCGGCGGCGTAAGCGTGGCCCTGCTCGATGAGCGTCTTGATCATGGCGATCATGGGGCCGATCTCCTTGGTGGCGCGGGGGCGCACATCGGGATCGAGCACGTTGGCAGCGCGCATGACGCCAATGAACTTATCCGAGAACTCCGTCGCGACCTCGGCGGCCGTACGGCCCTGCTCGTTGGCACGCTTGATGATCTTGTCGTCGACATCGGTGAGGTTCTGGGCAAACGTGACCTCGTAGCCGCTCGCGATGAGCCAGCGGCGAATCACATCGAAGCTGATGAACGTGCGAGCGTTGCCGATATGAATGTTGTCGTAGACCGTGGGGCCGCACACGTACATGCGGACCTTGCCGGACTCGATGGGCTGGAACTCTTCCTTTTTATGGGTAGCGCTGTTGTAGATACGCATTCGTTACTCCTTAACGGTTTTCTGTAGCAGGCAGACGGCCCAGGCGCCAATTCCCTCGCCTTGACCTTCCCAACCGAGCTTTTCGGTCGTGGTGGCGGCGACGCCCACGTTTTCGACGTCAACGCCCAAGGCATGGGCCAAGTTGGCACGCATGGCATCGCGGTGCGGGGTGATCTTAGGCTGCTGGCAGGCAATGGTGCAGTCGGCATCGACAAACTCAAAGCCCAGCTCGCGCGCATAGTCCATTACGCGGGCAAGCAGCACCATCGAGTCGGCACCCTCGTAGGCAGGGTCGGTATCGGGGAACAGCTTACCAATGTCTCCCCCGCGGCAGGCACCCAAAATGGCGTCGGCCAGCGCGTGCGCGAGCACATCAGCATCCGAGTGGCCCAGGAGGCCGCGCTCGTAGGGAATGTCAACCCCGCCGATGATACATCGACGCCCCTCCACCAGACGGTGAACGTCGTAGCCATGGCCAATGCGCAGGTTACTGAACATGGGGAAGGTCCTCTCCCTCGGCCATGCGACCGAGCAGAATCGCGGTCACGGGACGCAGGTCCTCGGGCACCGTCACCTTAAGGTTATCGCGCGGACTCTGGACGCAGCGGACGCGCCCGCCCATGCGCTCGACCAGTGACGAATCGTCCGTACCGATAAAGCCCTCGGCAATCGCCGCGGCATGGGCGCGCTTCATGGCGTCGACGCTAAAGATCTGCGGCGTCTGCGCGGCCCAGTACAGCTCGCGCGGCGGCGTCTCGACGATGTTGTCGCCGTCGACAATCTTGAGTGTGTCAATGGCGGGCTGACCGCACACGACACCGTCGAGGGCACGGTCGCTCACGAGCACGTCGATAGCGTGATCGATGGCCTCGGTAGTAATGAGCGGACGAGCGCCATCGTGAATGGCGACGTATTCAAAGCCTGCCGGAACCGCATACACGCCGGCTCGGGTGGAATCCTGACGGGTATCGCCGGCATCGGCAAAGCTGATGGGCGTGTCATAGTCAAACGGGTCGATGGCCAGGCGGCGCATCTCGGCACGGCGCTCGGCAGGACACACCACCACGATATGGCCGACCTTGTCGCTACGATCGAACGCGCGGATAGACCAGCTCATGAGCGGACGGCCCGCCACGTTAACGAGCTGCTTGCCGCCGGGATTTCCAAAGCGCTGGCCGCTGCCGCCGGCAACGACCACGGCGCATACGGGCGCCATTATGCGTTCCCCTGTTTGGTGCCCTTCATGCGGTACAGCGAGTCCGCAAGAATGGCAGGGTTGTTGACGCCAAAGTCGCCCAGGCGCTCCGGATCCTCGCTGATGTCGTCCATGAGCTCCTGCAGCGAGCCGTACTCGTCGACGATCTTCTCGGCCACGCCGTCGCGCACGACGGACACGCGCGAAAGCGTGCGCAGGCCCAGCGGCGTCATGACGGAATCCTCGTCCAGGTCGTCATAGCCCAGAACTGCCGCCACATGCTGCGGGTCGGATAGGTCCTTGGGCGTCATACGGCTCAGGTTGGCGCGGATCTTCTCGGCGTTTGCCTCGGAAGAATCGCTCGCGTAGTCGCGGATCATCAGGTCGTATTCGGTATCCATGCTGGAGCCGGCGAGCTGTTCGAGCTGCATCTGCACGAGCTTGCCCTGGTTGCCCAGCTTGACAATGCAATCCTTAAGCTCGGTCTTTGCCTGTTGCATGATCTCGAAGCTCGAGAAAATACCGGTAATGTCGGCGAGCGTAACGTAGTCGTCGAGCTCGAGGGCCGTTAGGCGCAACAGGGAGCGATCGAGCGACTGACGGGTAGTCTGGAGCGTGGCGACGAGCTGGTTGACCGAGCTCATGATGGTGGTGACGGGCTGGATCTCGTAGCTCTTGCCGTGAACGTACACGTTAACGACGGCACGACGAGCCGAAACCGAGATCACGATGGCGTCGGTGAGCACCGACATGCGAGCGGCAGTACGGTGACGCATGCCCGTCTCACTCGTGGCGAGCGAGGGATCGGGATTGAGGTGGAAGTTGGCGCGCAGGATCTGGGTGAGGTCGCCGTCGATTACGATGGCGCCGTCCATCTTGGAAAGCTCGAACAGGCGGTTCGAGGTAAACGAAATGTTGAGCGGGAAGCCGTCGTTGCCGGCAGCGAGCACGTTTTCGGTGTCGCCGACGCAGATAAGAGCACCCAGGTGACCGGCAATGATCATGTCGAGGGCGGTGCGGATCGGCTGACCGGGGGCAGTCAGGCGAATAGCCTGTTCCATACGCTTTTGCAGCTCGTTCTTATCCAAGGCATCGCTCCCATCGTATACGCTCCATAAACGCTAAATAGTTTCTCACGGTTTGCCCCCGCAGCAGCCACGAAATCCGATGCTTACAGAATGAGCGAACACCGCTTAGGTAGCTCATTTGGGACGGGGCTCTTTTGACTGCTCATGTGGTAGCATCGGGTCTCATATAAATGAGGGAGTAGTCGTGTAATCGGGTTCGCCCGCAGAGAGGGAGCCAGACTATGGGACTCGCAGAACTCGTGTTGCTCGCCGTTGGCCTTTCGATGGACGCCTTTGCCGTTTCCATCTGCAAGGGCCTCGGCATGAAAAAGATCAACCTTAAAGTCGCTGTGGTGCTCGGTCTGTTCTTTGGCGGGTTTCAGGCCGGCATGCCCGTGATCGGTTGGGCACTCGGCAGCCAATTTATGGGCATCATCGGCCCCATCGACCATTGGATTGCCTTTATCCTGCTCGCCTTCATTGGCGGCAAAATGCTGTGGGAGGCATTTACCGAGGACGAGGATGAAGGCGACGGCAAGGATGCCGAAAAGATTGACCTGGTAGAATACCTGATCCTCGCCATCGCCACCTCAATTGACGCCCTAGCCGTAGGCATCTCGTTTGCGGCGCTCTCGGTTGACATCGTTCCCGCTGTATCGCTTATCGGCGTCACAACGTTTATCTTCTCCGTCGCCGGCGTAGCAATCGGCCACACCTTTGGCGCGCGCTACGAAAAGCCTGCCACCATCGTGGGCGGCGTCGTGCTCATCCTCATCGGGCTTAAGATCTTGCTTGAGCATCTGGGGATTTTGGCGCTGTAGTGCCAAACACAATCGCTCAAAACTCAACGCCAGCACAAGGCCTCATGCAGAGTTTTGCATGAGGCCTTTTCGTGCAGACTTTTGCATGTCATACTGATATGCAAAAGTCTGCACGTTAGGAGATCGCCGTGGATACCTTTCCCATCACCACACCGCGCCAAGCTGGCATCTACGTGCGCCAGGCACGCGAGGCTCAGGGTCTCACCCGTGCCGCCCTCGCCAAAAAGGCCGGTGTTTCGGAGCGCCTGCTCGCATCGCTCGAGCTGGGCGACGCCACGGGTATTCGGCTCGACAAGTTGCTGACCGTTTTTAACGCACTCGGCATAGGTCTCTTTGCGCAAAGCGATAACGACTCCATCGCATCGCCCTCCGAACATCCGACGACGATAGCGGACCTCCCTATCGTGAACTCGAATGCCCTGCTAAAGCCAAGCGTAGGCAGACGACCCGCCCGACAAGGAACGCCATCTTCCTATGGTGCCCTGCTGGCCCAAATCGCAGTCGAGCAAGGCCTTTCCGGCACTTCAGACCTCTCCTTTGGCTGTAAGGTTGTGAAATAAATGGCAGAGATGGAGCTTGCGACCCTCATTTGTGGCGAAATCGCCGGCACTCTCCGGCAAGACAAGCATGGACTCTGCAGCTTTGTATACGCCCCAACCTATCGCGGAGCACCGCTATCGCTAACAATGCCGCTTTCCAATCGCACGTATGGCCATAACATCGTCCGCCCGTTCCTATTTGGCCTTTTGCCCGACAGTCAAGAACAGCGTCGCGCTATTGCCGCCGAGCATGACGTTGCATCCAACAACCCCGTCGCCCTCTTGTGCCATATCGGTCTTGACTGCGCGGGGGCCGTTCAGTTTTGTCGAGCCGATCAATTAGACGCCGCCCGCGGCAGGGTCTCGGCATACCGCCCGCTTACCAATTCTCAAATCGCTCACAAGCTCAAATCAATTCGCGATGACGAAAGAGAGACATGGATGGGCTCCAACGAAAGCTGGTCCCTGGGCGGCAACCAAGGCAAATTTGCACTAGCTTGGCATGACGGCCAATGGTGCGAATGTCTAGGGTCATCCCCCACTACCCATATCTTCAAAAATGGTGTCGTTGGGTTCAAACATCAGGCCTTAAACGAATTCGTCTGCATGAAAACAGCTCGGCGTGCTGGCATTCCAACTGCCAACGTCTCCTATTGCACATTTGAAGACGAAGCCGCGCTCGTCGTTGAACGGTACGACAGAATGGTCAATAGCAGCGGAAATATCGAAAGGCTGCATCAGGAGGACTTTTGCCAGGCGCTCGGTGTATTGCCAAGCCAGAAATACACCGCCGACGGAGGACCAACTACACGAGACATCCAAGAACGACTGATTAAAACAGTCCCCCACCACATGAATCTTGTGCTTTTTACCTATATGTTGTTCTATAACGCCATTATCGGAGCGCCTGACGCACACGCTAAAAACTACTCGCTCATCCTTGGCAAAGGCACAAACGCGGCGCTCGCCCCCATGTACGATGTCGCATCGGGGCTGGCATACGAGCGCATGCGCCGCCGGGCGCGCCTTGCCATGAGCGTTGGCGGCGAAAATCGTGTGGGGCGCATCGGTCCAGGCGCTATCCGCCGATACCACGGTATGGGCGACCCCGCGCTGGAGGCGGCGCTCACCGATGCCGGGCTATCCAAGAAGTTTTGCTTTGCGACCATGATGGACCTCGCCTACGAGGTGCCCATTTGCATGGAAGAGGTCATGGACGAATACGACGACCTGCCCGGCATGGCGGACCTGCGCGAGCATATGCTCGGCCCCGTCCGCGAAAACTGCCAGCGCACCCTCGACCTCATCAAGGCGGATATGGGCTAGGTGGCCGCAATTTCACATTTCCCAAAAGAAGAGAGGGGGCACCCATCGCAAAAGCTCGGGTGCCCCCTCTCATAATGTCATCTGCAATCCGCTAGCACGTGGCTCGGACTGCTGTCAGCGCAACCTTTACGCAGCGAGGCGCTTGAGGACGTCGATGAGCAGCTCGTAGAAGCGCTCGGCAGAAGCGAGCTCCATGCTCTCGTCCGGGGTGTGGACATCGGAGAGCGTCGGGCCCACGGCGATGGCGTCCAGGCCGTGCAGGGCCTCGGCAAACAGGCCGCACTCAAGGCCGGCGTGAATGGACTCGATGCGCAGCTCGGAGCCAAAGAGCTCGCGATAGCTCTCGACAAAGACGTCGCGGACCGGCGAATGCTCGGCATAGCTCCAGCCGGGATACTCGAACTCAAACTTGGCGTCGAAGCCCAGGACATCGGCCAGCGTCTGCAGGCGGTCCTTGAACTCGTTCTGCAGCGAGGTGATCGAGGAGCGCGGGGACAGCATGATCTTGACCTGATCATCGGAAGTGGCAACCACACCGATGTTGGAGGAGACCTCGACGGAACCGTCGGTAGCGACGTTGCGGCGAATCACGCCGTTAGGGGCAAGACGCAGGGCGCGGATGAGGGCGAGCGCGGACTTCTGGTCCATGGCCTCGACCTCGGCGTCGTCGGCAATCTCGACGGTGCAGGTAAAGCCGGGGTCGAAGACCTCGAGCTCGGCAGTGACGTCGGCGATGATGCCCTTGGCGACCTGCGCCGCGGCCTCGGCGGCAGCGTGGTCGGCGTAAACCAGCTCGGCCTTGCACTCACGGTTGATGGCGTTGTCCTTAGTGCCGCCGTTAAAGCTGACGATGGCGGGCTCGCCGGCGACCATCAGGCGGTCGATGATGCGGGCCATGATGAGGTTGCCGTTGCCGCGCTCCAGGTTGATGTCGGAGCCGGAGTGACCGCCCAGCAGGCCGGAAATGTCGAGCGTAAGGGTGCTGCCGGTCTTGTGCTCGCGCACGATCGGGCAGGTGTAGGTAACGACGACGCCGCCGGCGCAGCTGACGGTGGCCACGCCCTCCTCCTCGGAGTCGAGGTTAATCATGGTGCGGGCGCTGATCTGGGACTTGTCGAGCGTCTCGGCGCCAACCAGGCCGGTCTCCTCGTCGGTGGTGAACACGCACTCGAGGGCCGGATGAGCAATCGAATCGTCGTTGAGCACGGTAAGCATAAGAGCGACGGCGATACCGTTGTCGGCACCCAGGGTGGTACCGTTGGCGGTGAGGACGCCGTCCTTGACGACCAGGTCGATACCATCGGTCATAAAGTCGTGCTCAACGGAGCCCAACTTGTCGCACACCATATCGATGTGGCCCTGCAGCATCACGGTCGGGGCATTCTCGGCACCGGCAGATGCGGGCTTGCGAATGATGACGTTGTAGACCTCGTCCTGGTACACATCAAAGCCGCGCTCCTTGGCAAACGCAACCAGGAAATCGCTGATGCCCTTCTCGTTGCCAGACCCACGGGGGATCGCGCTGACCTCCTCAAAGAAATGGAACAGCTGGGCGGGCTCGTAGCCGGTAATCTTGTAGTCCATGGTGCCTCCTTGGCGCAACTGGTTAGACAGTAAGACATGCGACTTGTATATTCCCAGACTTTGCGTGCATAAACCAGTCGAAAACGCCGAGCGCTCTCGCATCATCGGCTAACGGTGAGTAAACGCCACTTTATCAAGATAAAGCAGGTTAGACGGGCCGTGCTGAGGGGACGTTGGACCCTTCAACCAACTTCAACGCCTGTTGAACATTAATGCATACACCATTGGTATGATTAATAAGATTCTTATCCTCCGTCACGACGTAATCGGCATCAATGCGATTGGCGACGCCCAGCATCAGGTCGTCCTCAAAGTCGTTGTGATGATACTTGAACACAAAGGAGTCGAAGACCTCGTCTGCACCGACCGGCGCGATGAGGGCGAGCTCGCGCATCTGCCGAACGCATGCCCAGGCCGTTTCGTCCGCCGCCGCAATGGCGTTATCGCTCAGCGAACCATTCTTCCTTCGGCACTCCCTCTTAATCGCCGCCGAGACAAGATACGAGACATCTTTGACCGAAAGGGACGAGGCAAACAGGGCAATCCGCTCCGAGGCGTCGGCAATCTCGATCAGATGGACGACATTTGCCGTACGGTCGGACCTGCCAGAAAAATAATCCATCCATACGTTGGTATCGATTAACAGCTTGAGGACGCCTTCTGTGCTCATAGTTCCACCCACTCGGGATAGCGCTCCGCCATGGCCTCCTCATAGAGGTCGTCATAGTCTCCCGAGAACTCAGGGATGGGGATGCCGTATTTGAGGCACGAATCGCGAACGATATGGCTGCCTTGCGCGGCCCTTGACTCCATGCGCTGGGGCTCCACTCCGTCAGAAACCGGAGCCGCCGCGTCTCCCTTCGAGGGCATGCGTCCGTTAACGACCAGATACTCCCAAAGTGTCCGAACAGCTTGTGACGGCGTCATGCCAATATGAGTCAGGACGGCGTCTCCTGCCTCTTTGAGCTGACGATCTATACGCACGTTCATCTGAACTGGCCGCGTGTCGAGCATTGATGTAGGCATATCAGCTCCTTTGCTATACGGTATCTCAATTTTAGTATAGCACGGCAGATTAAAGCGCATTTCAATAGAAATGGGGGCGCTTCCTTATCGGAAACGCCCCCGTTATACAAGATATGTTAATGCCTACAGCGCACCAGAGCCGGCTTGCATCATGCCGCCGGGGCCCGAGGTCACGCCACTGCTCACAGGCGCGGCGTTTCCGGTGTGCGGCGCCGCCGGAGCGGTATCGCCCCCGAGCGTGCCCGCCGGACGCGGTGCCGGGATCTCGCCCGTGCCATGGCTAAAGACAAACTTGCCGTCGGCCACATCGCACAGGACGGTATCGCCCTCGCCCCACTCGCCGGCCAGCAGCTCCTCGGACAGCGGGTCCTCGATGAGCTTTTGAATAGCACGGCGCAGCGGACGCGCACCGTTGGTGAGGTCGGTGCCCTCGGCCACGATCTTGTCATAGGCCGCATCGGTAAGCTTGATGTTCATGCCGTTTGCGATCAGGCGCTGGCGCAGATCGTCCACCAGCAGGTGCGCAATCTTGGTCAGGTTCTCGCCCGAAAGCTTCTGGAACACCACGATGTCGTCGATGCGGTTGAGCAGCTCGGGGCGGAACAGGCGCTTGAGCTCACCCATCGCGCGACCGCGGATCTCGCTCGACGTGAGACCCTGCTCGCCGGTGGTGCCAAAGCCAACGCTCGCATCCTGCGCAATCTCGCGGGCGCCCACGTTGGACGTCATGATGATCACGGTATTGCGGAAGTCGACCGTCTTGCCCTGGCTATCGGTCAGACGACCCTCCTCCAGCACCTGCAGCAAGATGTTGAAGATATCGGGGTGCGCCTTCTCGATCTCGTCGAACAGCACGACCGAGTACGGGTGACGACGAACGGCCTTGGTGAGCTGGCCGCCCTCGTCGTGACCGACGTAACCCGGAGGGCTACCGATGAGCTTGGAGACCTCGAACTCGCTACCGAACTCCGACATGTCGAAGCTGATGAGCGCGTCCTTGCTGCCAAAGAGGTACTCGGCAAGCGTCTTGGCGAGCTCGGTCTTGCCTGTGCCGGTGGGACCCAGGAAGATAAAGCTGCCGCCGGGGCGACGCGGGTCCTTGAGGGGTGAGCGGCTGCGGCGCACTGCCTTGGCCACGGCCTCGACGGCTTCGTCCTGGCCGATAATGCGGGTCTTGAGCACGCTTTCGGTCTGCAGCAGGCGACGGCTCTCGCTCTCGGTGAGCGAAGACACCGGTACACCCGAGGTCACGGAGACGATGTCGGCGATCTGGGCGACGTCGATGGTGAGCGGGCTGGCGTCGAGCTCGGCGGTCCAGGCAGCCTTGGCCTCGGCGAGCTCAATCTCGGCGGCCTTCTGCTGCTCGGTAATCTCGGCGGCCTTGTTCATGTCGTCGCTCTCGGTGGCCTCCTGCGCGGCGGCCTTGAGCTCCTCGATGCGATGCTCGGCTTCGCGCACCGGCTCGGGCGCGCGATTCGCGGCAATTCGAGCGCGGGCACCGGCCTCGTCAATGAGGTCGATGGCCTTATCGGGCAGGAAGCGATCCTGGATGTAGCGGTTGGAAAGGTTCGCGGCGGCCTCGATAGCACCCTGCGTATAGCGCACATGGTGGTGCTCCTCGTAGCGCGGCTTGAGCGCGGTCAGAATCTTGACCGTGTCCTCGACGCTCGGCTCCTCGACATCGATGGTCTGGAAGCGACGCTCGAAGGCCGGGTCCTTGGTGAGGTACTTGCGGAATTCCTCGGCCGTGGTGGCGCCGATAATCTGGAAGGCACCACGCGCGAGCACGGGCTTGAGCATGGAGCTTGCATCGATGGATCCCTCGGCAGAACCGGCACCGATGATGGTGTGCATCTCGTCGATAAACAGAATGACGTCGTCGGCCTCGGTCGCCTCCTGGATCACGTTCTTGAGGCGCTCCTCAAACTCACCGCGATACTTGGCGCCCGCGACAAGACCCGGCAGGTCAAGCGTCCAGATGTTCTGGTTCATGAGGTTCTCGGGCACATTGCCGGCAGCGATCTGCTGTGCCAGGCCCTCGACGATGGCCGTCTTGCCCACGCCGGGGTCGCCCAGAATGAGCGGGTTGTTCTTGGTGCGGCGCGAAAGAATTTCCATCATACGCTGGACTTCCTTTTCGCGACCAATTACAGGGTCGAGCTCGCCGTCGCGCGCCTTCTGCGTAAGGTTGGTGGCGAACTGCTTAAGCGTATCGGTGCCACCCCCCTTTTGCTGAGAGGCATCCGAGCCGCTAAAGAACGGCAGGCCCGCACCGGGACGACCAGCACCGGCGCCGGCGAGCGGACGCTTCTTGTCCTGGTCCTTGGCGGTGAGTTTCTCGATAGCCTTTTTGATGGAGGCGGACGACACGCCCAAGCGCATGAGGATGTCCATGGCCATGCCGTTGCCCTCTTCGACAATGCCGATGAGCAAGTGCTCGGTCGACACATAGGTCTGGTTGTTCTCTCGTGCCACACGGAAGGAGCGCTCCATCACGCTGATGACGAGCGGCGTAAAGGCGAGCTTGGCAGCCTCGGTCTCCTCGCTGGGCTCGGGAACCGTGGTCTGGACCTCTTTGAGGGTATCCATGATGTCATCGTAGGAGATGTCGAGCGAACGCAGTGCCTCGGCGGCAATGCCCTCGTCCTCCTTGGCAAGCGCGAGCAGCAGGTGCTCGGTGCCCACCTTATTTGAGTGCAGATCGAGCGCCTCCTGCTTGGCCATGGACATGACCTTGCGCGCGCGATCGGTAAAACGGTCTAACATGCTAGTTCCTCTTAGACGAGCTAGTTTTTCAAACGCAAAGCGCCACTCGTGGCGGCGCTTTGGTCTCTTTACCCATATGGAGTATATGTTAACCGTTGGGACCTTTCCTGCCCGTAGCCGCGCGACAACGTCTACAAAAAAGGAATTGCCAGGTGCCTCTGCATCGGCCCAACGAGCGTGGATTTTCGGACACCCATTCCACGAGCGTGGATAATCTCCCGTTTTGAGCCCGTAAACAGGCCAAAAACGGGAGATTATCCACGTTCATGTTTTGCGGATCAGTTTCATTTGCACCAATTAGCTGGTGTGGCGCCAACGAGGGTCGGTGAGCGTACGCGCCACGCCCAGGCCAACGGGCAGAAACGCCACGATGAGCACTGCACGCACAAACCAGCCGAGCATATTGACCGTGTCGAAGGTGCACATGTAATACATCGAGCGATACAGATACAAGCCCGGCACCATAATGACAATCGACGGCACCGTGAGGGCGATGCGTGGGTAGGTGAGCTTGATTTCGGCTAAGCTCGCGAGCAGTCCCGATACCAGCGCACCGATAAACGCTGCTGCCTCGGGAGGCATACCCACGCTCAGGCCCAGAAAGGGAAACAGCGTCGGCGCATCGACGAGCGTAAGGCGCAAGGTATTGGACACGGCGCCGATCAGCCCAGCTGCCGCTGCCATCTTTACCGGACTGTTGAACATAACCGAGAAGCCAAATACTCCGACAAAGCTCATCACAATACGCAAGAGTGTAAGAGCCAGCGGTGAGAGACCGAGCGGGGCAAAGTCATCCGGCGCCAGCCCCACACACTCGGCAACCATCCAACCTACGAGGGTCGCCATTACAATAATCGACACGGCATACGAAAGACGCTCAATGCCGCTTCGCATGTCGAGCTTAGCGATGTCGAGGCCTGCCGTAATGAGGGGAAAGCCGGGAATCACAAAGAGCATGGCGCCGATATAGCCTTCTTGATGCGACATTGCCCCCGGAATGACCTGGCCAAGGCCGAGCAATGCCAGCAGATACGAGACGCAAGCGAGTGCAACGCCGATCGTCAACGCGCTAAACTGGCCAAGGCCCTGCTTGAGAATATGGGAGCGAGCAAAGTTGCCGACACCAGCGCCCACAAATGCACAGGTCATCTCGATAGGGCCGCCGCCGAGCAAAAAGACGAAGGCGCCGCAAGCACAGGCTGCCGCAAGGCCCTGTTGCCAGGGAGAGTAATCGGGCTTCGAGCTCTCAACGGTCTTGAGCATCTCGTGGTACTCGTGCACGGTAAACCGGCGCCCGTAAATCTCGATTTCCTTTAAGAAGCTCTCCATCATCCAAATGCGATGAGTATTGACTCCCGTTGTAGGTAGGCTGACGACCTCGTTAAAGCAGTGACCATCTTCGATGCAGGTGCACTCAAACGACAGAAGACTCAGGTCGACGTGAATCGTGACGCCGAGTACGGCAGCAACACGATTCATAGTATCGCGCACGCGCCAGGCACCTGTTCCGCTTGCCAGCATAAGCATGCCGGTGCGGCAGATGATGGACGATTTATCGGTGAGCGGCGCATCGACGGCAAGTTCATCGCCTGCCGTCACGATCTGACGCCAGTCAGTTTTCATATGGAGGGCACCGGCACGAACACCGTGGTGCAGAGGGACTCTTGAGAGCAACGAATCATGGTGCGAAGGCTGTGGGGGTTCCGTCGATTCGACCTCGTCCTCTTCGGGCCCTTCATCAACAAGGTCGAAAGCATCGAGCGTCGCCGGCTCGCGACGATCAATCAATTCCTCGTCCTCATCATCAAAGTAGTTGAACTGATCGAGCATGTCCTCTTCGATTGCACGCTCGCTCGCATCGTCCATACAGGCGCTCCCTTCCTACCGACTAACCCCCATCCTAGGCAGCAACGGCTAAAGGAAACATAAAAGAGACGGCTGTCATGCGAGCCATGTGCTCAATATCCGTTGGGTAGTCATTGGGGACGTTCTTAAATGACCAGTCAAACAAGAACGTCCCCAATGACTACTCCGGCAACGCCGATGTTTTGGCAACGCCAGCGAGCGACGTCCAGGGCGAACAAGTTGGCATGAAAAAGGCAAGGCATAGACCTTCTGGTCATGCCTTGCCTTTTGAATGACAAATTGTCGCCCTGGGCGGCGCGCAGCGTCAACTGGTTGCGCGGGTTGGTAAACCCGCGTAACCACCTAGGTCGCGCCCTTGAAGTTGAACGTCAGATTGTCCAAATGCGGCCCGCGCAGCGTCGAGCCGTTACGCGGTTCGTAGAACCGCGTAACTAGTTAGTACATCTTTGCGCCGGCAGGGATGGAAGCGTCGAGCTGAATCAGGTTGAGGCGCTCCTCGCCCTCCTCCTCATGGATGGCGCTGATGAGCATGCCGCAGCTGGGGATACCCATCATCTTGCGCGGAGGCAAGTTGGTGATGGCGAGCAGGGTCTTGCCGATCAGGTCCTCGGGCTCGTAATAATCGTGAATACCGGAGAGGATGGTGCGATCGGTGCCGGTGCCGTCGTCGAGCGTAAAGTTCAGCAGCTTCTTGGACTTCTTGACGGCCTCGCATGCCTTGACCTTCACGGCGCGGAAGTCGCTCTTGGAGAAGGTATCAAAGTCGACGAACTCCTCAAACAGCGGCTCGACGGCAATCTTGGAATAATCAACCGTGGGCTTGAGCGGCTTGACGAAGGGGCTCGCGGTGTTGCCGGCCTCGGCAGCCTTGGCAGCAGCGGCACCGGACTGGAAACCCTTCTCGGGCTTCATGTGCGGGAACAGCAGCACGTCGCGGATGGATGCCTGGTTGGTGAGCAGCATGACCACGCGGTCGATACCGATGCCGATGCCGCCCGCGGGAGGCATACCGTACTCGAGGGCGCGAACGTAATCCTCGTCGTACTCCATGGCCTCGTCGTCGCCGCCGGCCTTCTCGGCCATCTGGGCAGCGAAGCGCTCGGCCTGGTCAACCGGGTCGTTGAGCTCGGAGAACGCGTTCGCGTACTCGTGGCCGGCGATGACCAGCTCAAAGCGATGGGTCAGGCGCGGGTCATCCTCAAAGCGCTTGGCAAGCGGGCTGACCTCGATGGGGTAATCGCACACGAAGGTGGGGTTGACGATGGTGTCCTCACCCAGCTCGTCATAGATCTCGGCGATGATCTTGCCGGCGGTCCACTCGGGCTTGATCTCCAGGCCCTTCTCGCGTGCGGCGGCAGCAAGCTCCTCAACCGGCGTGTCGATGGTGACCTGCTTGCCGAGCACGTCGGAGACGATATCGGTCATGGGACGGCTGGCCCACTCACCAGAAAGGTCGATGGTCTGGCCCTGGTACTCGATGACCTCGGGGTTGCCGATGGCCTTGTTAGCCGCCTTAATGACACCCTGGGCGAGTGCCTTCATGCCCTCGAGGTCGGAGAAGGCACGGTAGGCCTCCATCGTGGTGAACTCGGGGTTGTGGGTAAGGTCCATGCCCTCGTTACGGAAGATGCGGCCGATTTCGAACACGCGCTCAAAGCCGCCGACGATGCAGCGCTTGAGGTGCAGCTCGGTGGCGATACGCAGGTAGCACTCCTGATCGAGCGCGTTGAAGTGCGTGATGAACGGCTTGGCAGTAGCTCCGCCCTGGATGGTCTGCAGGATAGGGGTCTCGACCTCCATGTAGCCGTCGGACTCCATAAAGCGACGGAACGTGGAGAGGATCTGCGAGCGCTTGCGGAAGGTCTCGCGAACGTCGTCGTTGGCGATCAGGTCGACATAGCGCTGACGATAGCGGGTCTCCTTGTCGGAAAGACCGTGGAACTTCTCGGGCAGCGGACGAACGGCCTTGGACAGCAGCGTCGCGCTCTTGGGGGCAACGGAAAGCTGGCCGCGCTGGGTGCGCACGACCACGCCGGTCACGCCCAGGATATCGCCCAGGTCGAGTGCCTTGAGCGTGTTCCAGGCGGCCTCGTCCATATCGTTGATGCGGCAGAACAGCTGAATCTCGGCAGTCGCATCGCGCACGACGATGAACATAATCTTGCCCTGACCGCGCTTGGCGACCACACGGCCGGCGATCTTCACGACGTCCTCGGTATCCTCGCCATCGGCAAGCCCGGCGTACTTAGCCTCGATATCGGCGACGTAGTCCTCAAGCTCAGAGTGCTCGGGATAGGGGTTCTGGCCCGCCTCGAACAGGGCGGCGCGCTTGGCCAGGCGGGTGGCGCGCTCGTCGTTGAGCGTCGATGCCTGATCGGCGGCGTTCTGGTTCTCTGCCATAAGTTAGCTCCTCAAACTAAAACGCTCCCCAGGATTCGGTCCCAGGGAGCGAAAACATACCTTTACGCGGGACCGTGGTCTAGCGTGCGATCTTGGCGATGGTGTAGACGCGGGTCTTGCCGGAAGGCGTAACGACCTCGACGGAATCGCCCTCGCCGTGACCGATGATGGCGTGGCCGACCGGAGACTCGTTGGAGATCTTGTGCTCGAGCGAGTTGGTCTCGGTGGTACCGACGAGCGTGACCTCGATGAGCTCACCGTTGGGGTCGACCAGGGTAACAGTCGAGCCAATGGAGACGGTCAGGTCGCCCGTGCTGGCAGCGACCTGAGCGTTGGCGAGGATGGCCTGAATCTCGGCGATACGAGCGGCGTTCTGGGCCTGCTTGTCCTTGGCGGCATCGTACTCGGAGTTCTCCGAAAGGTCGCCGAACGCGCGGGCTTCCTTGATGTCCTCGACGATCTCCTTGGCGTAATCGCCCTCACGCCAAGCGAGCTCCTCGACGAGCTTCTGGCGGCCTTCAGCGGTCAGTACGATCTGGCTTGCGTCCATACGGATATCTCCCCAACTATGATGTAACGATCAACTGTCAACAAAACGAAAAAAGACCGGCTAGCCTGCGGGCAAGCCGGTCAGGTGCTCACCCCAAAGGGATGGGACTACTCTGCGTCCGCGTCGCTGTCCTCTGCCTTCTTTTGCTTGGCAGCAGCGAGCTTGGCCTCGAGCTCTGCGATCTCCTTGTCCTCCTCGGACTCCTCGACCACAACCTCCTCGGCCTGCTTGGTTTCGCCCTTATCGTCGCCTTCCATACCCTCGCGGATATTCTTGACGGTAGAGCCGAGGGACTTACCGAGCTTCGGCAGGTTCTTGGGCCCAAAGATAATCAGGACAACGACGAGAATAATGATGAGCTCAGGAGCCCTCAGTCCAAACATGTAGACCTCCACAATACAGCGAGACAAGCTCGAATGAGTATACCGCGGGTATCGCGGTATCACAACAATAGCTAAAAAAAGGGACCGCAAGAAGCGGTCCCTCCTCATGCTCTGGTCGGGTTGACTGGATTTGAACCAGCGACCCCTGCGTCCCGAACGCAGTGCTCTACCAAACTGAGCCACAACCCGTTAGCTCGACTATAGTAACAAAGATTTCCGTCGTGTGCCAGAGAAATTTTTACTTCTTTGGCGCTTCAATGCGAACCGTGTCGGAAACGAGCTCCGTTGCATAAGCCCACCAGCCGTTTTGTTGAGCGGCTGTCGCAAGATTGACTGCCGTGGCGGCAGTATCGCAAATGGCAAACGAGCAGGCACCCGAACCGCACACGTTTGCGGCAATGGTACCGTCCTGTGAACGGAGCCAGTCGAGCACCGTTTGAATCCGCGGTTCCATCTGCGCGGAAATGACACCCAGGTTGTTGTGGACGAGCGCGTAGGCCGCCTCTGCGTCTCCCGAGCGAAGGGCAGATGCGATCGCTCCAGGCTTGTCCGCAGGCACCGGGGCCTCGTCAAAACGTCGATAGGCCTCAATTGTTGAAACGCTTGCCTCACGCGGCTTGACCAGCACGACGGGTGTCGCGGGAAGTGCGGGGTACTCGGTTGCCAGCACGTCTCCCCCACCAACGTAGAACGCAGGACTCGCGTGCAAAAAGAACGGGACGTCAGCACCAATGCCCCGCGCAATGTCGTCGAGCGCTGGGTCGGTGCGATCAATGCCCCAGAGCTCCGCCAAGGCGACAATGACCGCCGCGGCATCCGTCGAAGGACCGCCCAGGCCGGCACACAACGGGATGCGCTTCTCAATCGTGATGCAGACATTGGCTTCGCGACCATAATGCTCGGCCATAGCGAGCGCAGCACGATACGCCGTATTCTTTTGCATGGGAAAGTCGGATGCCGGAATCGTCTGGACGGTCAGCGCCTGTGCCGGCGTAACCGTCACGGTATCGACAAGACCGACAGCCGCCATCAGGGAATCGACCCTGTGGTAGCCGCGGTCGTCGCGCTCGGTATGAACCCCCAGATAGAGGTTGATCTTTGCCGGCGCGGAAAGGGTCAGGGACCAATCGGTCACCGCTAGTGCTCCTCGAGCTGATTGCCGAGCGGGGTAAAGATGTGCTCGCCGCTCTCGGGGTCGAACAGCTCGACCTGGCCGGTGAGAACATCAATATACTGGTAGGACTGACGCGACTTGCGGCCACGGCGCTCGTCGACCTCGACGATAAAGACTGCCGGATGGACGCTCTTGATGGTGCCCATGCGCTCGACGACGCGGGTGCGGCCCATGTTGGCCTTCACCTTAACGCGATCGCCCACCATATCGGTCAGCTTCTCGTGGATGTCGTCGACGTGATTGACTTCCATCTCTTCCATGAACAGGGCCTCCAGAAGGTGCAATTCAAAAAGGGGATAATACCCCTAAGATAGACAAAACTCTAATACTATAGCACCCTGTTGTGGCCATACGCAAGTAGCTAAACAGGCCCCGTCCCAAATACGTACCAGACGACAACCTCGCATGACCAGTTCACGTCAGCGAACGACCACCATTCGAGCCAAGGTGTTGCGAAAGAGGAGCGACGCGTACTTTGGTACGCGAGCGACGGTTTGAGCAACAGATTGGCCGAATGGTGGCCGTGCAGCGTCGAGTAGTTACGCGGTTTGGTATAACCGCGTAACCTAAAGGTTGTCCGTGTCCAAGACGATGGTGAATGGACCGTCGTTGACGAGGTCGACCTTCATGTCGGCGCCGAAGATGCCATGCGCTACGTGCTCGACGTCCTCGCGCACAAGCGTCAGGAAGTACTCGTAGAGCTCATTGGCGACATCGGGGGCGCCGGCATCCGTAAACGATGGGCGGCGGCCGTGACGGCAATCGGCGAACAGCGTGAACTGCGACACCACGAGAACCTCGCCGTCGACATCGGCAAGGGCCAGGTTGGTCTTGCCGTTCTCGTCCTCGTTAATGCGCAAGCCCCGGAGCTTGCCCCACAGCTTATCGGCCTCGGCGCGCGTGTCGCCGTGGCCCACGCCCAGCAGCACCAGGTAGCCGCGTCCAATGCAACCCACGCACTCGCCGTCGACCGTCACGCCGGCGTTGAGCACGCGCTGAACCACCGCACGCACGGCCTACTCCTCGCCCGTCAGTTTGGCAGACAGGTGCTCGAGCGCATGGAATCGATGGCTGATGGCGTTTTTCTCGTCAGCCGTCAGCTCGGCCATGGTCTTGCCCGGCGTGTCGACCGGCAGGAACAGCGGGTCGTAGCCAAAGCCGTGATCACCGCGGCCCTCGTGTGCGATAACGCCCTCGCAGGCGCCCTCACCATAGGTGACCAAACCGTCCGTGTCAATGAGTGCGACGACACTCATAAAGCGCGCAGTGCGGTCCTCGTCGGCCACGCCCTCCAGATTCACGAGCAGCTTGGCATTGTTGGCGGCATCGTCGCCGTGAACGCCCGCGTAGCGCGCGCTATACACACCGGGCTCACCGTCCAGCGCGTCGACGACCAGGCCCGAATCGTCGGCAATGGCCATGAGCCCCGTCTCCTCGACGGCAGCCTGCGCCTTGATGATGGCGTTCTCCAAAAACGTCGTGCCGTTTTCCTCGGGGTCCTCAAAATCGCCCAGCTGGCCGAGCGCCACAAAGCGAACCTCGGGCATAACCTTGCCCAAAATGGCCTCGATCTCGGTGAGCTTATGGGCGTTGCCCGTTGCCACGACGATGGTCGCCGCCGGGTCGAGGGTGTCGATGTCGATCTTCTCAAGTGCCATGAGTGGTCTCCTTGTCCGTATAGCAAAGTCACGTAAAAGGGACTGGCCCTTCGGCGTCTCCCCTTTCATGTGGCATCAACCTTATCTATCGGCGTTTCCGCAGATAAAACCTGCCAAAATAACCCTGTCCCTTTTTGGCAGGTTAGGCGAGGGCCTGGCGCTGGAGCTCGATGAGCTCGGCAATACCCTTGTCGCCCAAATCGAGCAGGGAATTGAGGCGCTTGCGGTCGAAGGGCGCCTGCTCGCCAGTGCCCTGAAGCTCGATCATCTCACCGGTATCGGTGGCGACAAGGTTCATGTCGACCTCGGCGTGACTGTCCTCGGAATAATCGAGGTCAAGCAGCGTATTGCCGTCGACAACGCCCATGGAGATTGCAGCCACCTGACCGGTAAGCGGGATGCGCTCGAGCTTACCCGCCTCGACCCACATGGCGAGGGCGTCGTGCAGTGCCACCCAGGCGCCGGTAATGCTCGCCGTTCGCGTGCCGCCGTCTGCCTGAATCACGTCGCAGTCGACGGTGACGGTATACTCGCCGAGCGCCTTCATGTTGACGACGGTGCGCAGGCTGCGGCCGATGAGACGCTCGATCTCCATGGAGCGACCCTTGCGGTTGGCGTGCTCGCGCTTGCAGCGCTTGCCGGTCGATGCCGGCAGCATGGCATACTCCGCCGTTACCCAACCGGCCTTGGCGCCCTTGCGCCAGCCCGGCACGCCCTCCTCGATGGTGGCAGCGCACAGCACGCGCGTATCGCCAAACTCGGCCAGGCACGAACCGTGGGCGTGCTTCATGACGCCGCGAGTAAGCTTGATGGGGCGCAACTCATCGGCGGCGCGGCCGTTGGCGCGATTGACCTGCATATACTCCATAGAAAAATCCTTTCGGCAAAAGGTGGACGTGAGCCTTTGGTCGGTGCCCTTATATCTATTTCAGTTCGTCGATATCGATATGCTCAATGCTCTTGAGCGGCTGGCCAAAGATAAAGCTGCCCGCCACCGCAAACTCGGCAATGTTATCGGCCGTCGTTGCAAAACGATGCTGCGGCTCGGCAGCGTCGCCCGCCAGCTGCTCGCGGCGCGTGAGGATATCGGTCAGCTCGCGCGTGGTCTCCTCGGCGGAGCTCACCACGCGCACTCCGGGACCCAACGCATGGCGAATAGGTCCCACGAGCAGCGGGAAATGCGTGCAGCCGAGTACCACGGTATCGATGCCGTGGTCGCGCAGCGGTTCAACCGTGGCGCCGACCAGCGCGCGTACGGCAGGCGTATCAAAGATGTCCTCGTTCTCGAGCCACTGCTCTTGCAGATGCGCGCCCGAGGCGAGCTCGTGCTCAACGACCTCGACAAAGCTCGAGGCGGGGCAGCCGTATACGTCGACGCCGGCATCCAGGTCCTGAATGGCACGCGTGTAAGCGCCTGAGCGAATGGTGAGGTTGGTGGCGAGCACGCCCACCCGGCGTGTGCGGGTGCTGTTGATTGCCGCGCGTGCGCCCGGTGCGATCACACCGATGACGGGGACGTCGAGCACCTGCTGGGCCAAACGCAAGGCCGCAGCGGTCGCCGTGTTGCAGGCGATGACCATAATCTTAACGTCGTGCTTCGAAAGCCAACGACCCGCCTGCAACGCAAACGAGCGCACCTCATCCTCGGTGCGCGTGCCGTAGGGGCAGCGCTTGGTGTCACCAAAGTAGTAGACGGACTCGTGCGGCAACGCCGTCGCAATCGCGCGCGCAACCGTCAGACCGCCCAGACCCGAGTCGAACACGCCAATCGGGCGCGTGTCCCCGGCCAGATTCTCGATATCGGACATTACCTCACCAGTCTCTCTCGAAAAGACAAGTCCAAGTGCGACGACGCCGCGCTACGAATGCGCCGCGACGAGCAGCTCTGCCGTTGCCGCCCAGCCGTCGACAATCTTGCCGCGCGTGACGTAGGCGTTATCGCAGGCATCCAGGAACTCGGGCGCGCCGGCGCTCGTCAGGCCATTCTCGACCAGGCAGAACGTGCCCACGTGATCGGCCATGTAGAAGTCGGACTCGGAATCGCCGAGCGCCAACGTCTCCTCGCGCTCGATCCCCAGGTGCTCGCAGAAGCGCGCAATGGCGACGCCTTTGTTGAGACCCGCCGGATTGATGTTGAAGGCGCGGCCGTCCTCTAAGCGATCGAGCTCGAGCGTCGTCGGCTTGGACAGGTGAGTCAGATGGCCGTTGCAAGCCCAGATCAGACCGCAGCCGGCCTCGTCCAGGATGGCCTGGACCTCATCGTCGGGCACATCGCCGCGCATGCCGACGGTGACCTCGCGGTACTTATAGCCGGTCGACATGTCGTTGTGGTACTCGATCTTATGCGGCCAGCGAGCGAGAATCTTCTCGCACACGCCGGTCTGCTCGATCACCTGATGCGGCGTGAGGCCGCAGGCGGGGTCGTAGGGCATATCGCCGGTCAGATACTCCCAATCGTTGGCCTTGAGATCGTACATGACCAGACCGCCCATCTCGCCGATGTAGGAGTTGAGGCCAAGCACGCGCGCGTCCTCGTGGATCATGGTGCGGTTGCGGCCCGAGGTGGGGACCACCTGGATGCCGGCGTGGGCAAGTGCCACGACAGCCTCGACGAGCTTGGTCGAGGGATTGCCGTCGTTGTCGCGCAGCACGCACGAGCCGGGCGCGAGCATGGTGGCGTCCAGGTCGGTAAAGACATACTTAACCTTGGCAAGGCGCTCGCGCATCTCGCCCGAAAGCTCAGCGACGGTCGGCAGGGTATTGTGGGACATGGTCACTCCATTACGTAGAAGGGGCTTCTGGTCTTAGGCGGCGCGCCTCGCTTGAGGGGAAACGCGCTTGCAACGGCAGCGCGCTCAGGGCGCCGCCGCCATCATGGTTCATTAGTCAAACTGGGTAACATCGATCAGGCGATTGGCCAACGAAAGATCGCTCTCGATGGGCACGAACTCGTCGCCCACGTGCATGAGTTCCTCGTCACCCTTTGCCAGCAGCAAGACAATGGTGGGGGCATCGGGGTTAACGTACTCCTCGCGCGCCGCCTTGAACGCCGCATGCACAGCGGCTTCGCGATCGAGGATGATCCTGTTCGGCGTATCGTCGGGAACATGTTCGGCAAGCTCGCGACAGACCTTCATCGGGTCCTCGTGAGCCGGGTCCTCGTTGGCAAAGATCATCAGGTCGGAATATGGTGCGGCCTCGCGCGGCAATTGCTCGCGGCGCTCCTGGGCCTTGCCGCCGGCGGCGCCAAACAGCGCAATGACGGGGCTGGCAGGAAACGCACGTTTGACCGACGAGAACAGCGAACGGAATGAAAGCTGGTTGTGCGCGTAGTCCACGACGCAGACCACACGACCGTCCTTCGACTCCACAACCTCCATACGGCCCGGCACACGCAGTTTGGAGAGGCCCTTCTTGATAGCCTCGATACCGATGCCGATCTCGCGCGCGGCGGCGATAGCGACCAGCGCGTTCTCCACGTTAAAGTCGCCCGCGATGCCCAGCAGGACCTTCTCCCCCGCCTCGGACTCGTCGGCACACAGGCCATGCAAGTTGAACTCGATGCTAAAGCCGACCATGCGGACATCGCTTGCCCACAGGCTCGCCTCGGGATGCTCGACGCCAACGGTCACCAAGCGCTCGGCCGTCGACGCGGCCTCCAGCACGCGTTCGACTTCAGCGGTGCCCAGATTCACCACGGCGGTCTTAGCCTGATCAAAGATCCTGAGCTTGCTCTCAAAATAATCCTCGAAGGTCGGGTGCTCGATCGGTGAAATGTGATCACGCCCGATGTTGAGGAAGCACGCCACGTCAAACGGCAGGTTCTCGACGCGCTGGTACTTGAGCGCTTGGCTCGAGACCTCCATGACCATGGACTGGCGACCAGACGCGCGACAGTTGGCGATATGACGCCAGACCTCGGGGGCCTCGGGCGTGGTGTTGGTACTCTCGTAGCACTCGATACCATCGTCGGTGCTCACCGAGCCAATCATGCCGCAAGATTTGCCTGCCGCCTTGATGATGGACTGGAGCATGAAGGCCGCCGTGGTCTTGCCCTTGGTGCCGGTAATGCCCACGATCCTAACGTCGCGATCGGGACGGTCGTAGACCTCCGGCGGCAACAGAGCCATGGCAGTGCGAACGCTGCCGACAACCAGCATCGCGGCTCCGCTCTCTTTTGCCAGCGGCTCCAGAGACTCGGCCAGCGATTCTTCGCACACAAATGCGACAGCGCCCGCATCGAGCGCCATACTCAAAAACGCAGGCTTAAAGGCAGCGCCTTTGCAAAAGAACACATCGCCCGCCGAGACCGTACGCGAATCAAATGAGCAACCGGTCACGGCGCGCTCGTCAACCTGCTCCGATGCGCGCAGCTCGCCGCACGCATCGAGTAGCTTGGCGAGCGTATCGACCGTGGTCACGGTTGCGGAATCCGAATGGTGCATCTTTCACCTTTCTCAGCCATTGGCAGGGACGGCTTTTATAGTAACTGAAACGCGCCATGCAAAAACGGCTCCCGGAGGAGCCGTTACGCGTAGGCGTTCGCAAGTCGAAGCTAGGCAGCCTGAACAGAAGGCTGATCCTCATCGATAAAGAAGCGCTTATACCACACCAGGAACACGAGCGGCGTATAGATCTTGCGCTGGTAATTTCCCTTGCCCGCAAAGTGTAGATCGAGCAGCTGCATAAGCTCGTCGGTGTCGAAGAACTCGCTCGCCCACGGAGCGGTGAAGTACTCCTTGACGTAGTCGTACCACTTTTGCTCGCGCAGCCAGTAGACGATCGGCACCGGGAAACCCACCTTGGGACGGGTGGCCCACTCGTCGGGCAGTGACTTGTTGGCGGCGTGGCGGAGCACCTGTTTGTTACCGTTCTCGTTGATGCGATAGCGATCGGGAATGTGCTCGGCAAACTCCATGACTTTGCGGTCCAGGAAGGGCACGCGCAGCTCCAGGGAGTGCGCCATGCACATCTTGTCGGCCTTAAGCAGAATGTCGCCCGGAAGCCACATGTTCATGTCCAGGTACTGCTTCTTGACCAGCTCGGGCTGGCCCTTCACACGCGCATAGATGGGAGCGGCGAGTTCGAAGGCGCCGTCGCCGGTGTTGTACTCGGGCTTGAGCACGCTATCGACCTCGCGCTCCGGCCACACCAGAGCCTGTCCCAGGAACGACTTCTCGGGAATCTCGGCACCCTTGACCAAGAAGTTGTGGCCCTTGAAGTACGGCATATGCAGCGCCAGGTTACCGAGCGCGCGGCGAATGGGCAGTGGCACCATCTTTTTGTACTTGCGCACCGGAACCGTGTCCTCGTAGTAGGCGTAGCCGCCAAAGAGCTCGTCGGCGCCCTCGCCCGAAAGCACAACAGTGACGTCTTTGCGCGCCATCTCAGCCAGGAACCACAGCGGCACGGACGACAGGTTGGACTGCGGCTCGTCCATGTGATACTGGATGTCCTCGAGCGCGCCGAAGAACTCGTCGGCGGTGATCATCTTGCGGACATTCTCGACGCCGAGCTTGTCGGAAAGCTCCTTAGCGTAGTTGGTCTCGTTGAAGTTCTTGTAGTCAAAGCCCACCGAGAAGGTCTTGTCGGGCATGAGGCAGGCAGCGATGTAGCTGGAGTCGACGCCACCGGAGAGGAACGATGCGACCTTAACGTCGGCGATGCGATGAGCCTCGACGCTCTCGTGCACGACCTCGTCCAGCTCATCAACATACTCTTCGAACGGCTTCTCGACGGCAGAGTAATCGCAATCCCAGTAGCGCTCGATGTTCATCTTGCCGGTCGGGATATCGACGGTAAAGTAGTGCGCCGGCGGCAGCTTGTAGACACCCTCGAAGAAGGTCTCCTCGGTTGCCGAATACTGCAGCGTCATGTACGGACGCAGGGCCTTTTTGTTGACCGCCTTGTGGAAGTGCGGGTAGTCCAGGAAGCTCTTGATCTCGGAACCAAAGAGCACACCCGGCGCACCGTCGCCCGCATCGACCATGGGATAGTAGTAGAGCGGCTTGATGCCAAAGATGTCGCGGGCGCCAAAAAGCTTGTTCTTCTTCTTGTCCCAGATGACGAAGGCGTACATACCGCGCAGGCGATCGAGTACGGCCTCACCCCACTCCTCGTAGCCGTGCAGGAGGCTCTCGGTGTCGGCGCCGCAGTGGAACTTATAGCCCTTGGCCTCGAGCTCGGAGCGAAGCTCCTGGAAGTTGTAGATCTCGCCGTTAAAGACGATAACGACGCTGCCGTCCTCATTAGCCATGGGTTGGGCGCCAGCCTCGGTCAGATCGAGGATCGACAGGCGGCGGAAGCCGAGGGCGACACGGCCATCGATAAACTGGCCGCCCATGTCGGGGCCGCGGTGGACGATACGGTCCATCATCTTGGTGAGCACCTCGGATTGGTTATCCGTCCCACCGACAAAACCGACAAAACCGCACATATACTATCCCCTCTGCTGTTGCTGGGCATCAAATCGAATCAGTAGCTTTTGAGTATACCCGAGGGCGTAAAGAGGGGCGGAATGTTCAGGCAATCTCAACTGAATCAGCTCCGCGCCGACACGCACCGGTTACCTTTAATGGATATGAGGTGAATGGGGCGATTGTTTTGCTATACTCTCTCCGCACGGGCGATTGGCGCAACGGTTAGCGCAGGTGCTTTACACGCACAAGGCTGGGGGTTCGAATCCCTCATCGCCCACCACTGATTTGGAAACGGTCCTCGAAAGGGGACCGTTTTTGTTTGGGCCCATTTCATGGGATTCGAACCCGACAGGGTGCGGAGCTGAGGAAACGCGAAGCGTTTTCCAGCGCAGCACGCGAGGGCCGCAGGCCCGAAGCGGAAGCGGGCGGCGAAGCCGCACGCGACACCCCTCATCGCCCACCACCGAATTGGAAACGGTCCTCGAAAGGGGACCGTTTTTGTTTGGGCCCATCGCAGAGGGATTCGAACCCACCAGCACGTCTGTCACAAAGGCCGTGGCCAGAAAATGGCAAAAATGAGTACTGCTACCTTGGTTACAACATATAAAAAGATAGTATTTGCTTAAGTTCCGCAACATATGTCCATTATAAGGACTAACAGTTGGACCAGAATCGTGCATTCATCGCCATTTCGACTTGCTATTTGGTCTGATTAGTCCAAAATTGCTGCTATCAAATCAGTAGCAGTACTCATATTTGATGTTTTTTGACCAGCAGGTCTCCCTGCCTTAGCAAATCTAAGGCAAAAAGGGCTCCAGACCGCTAAATCATGCCGCATATGGCACGTCCGCAGTCCGGAACCCGGTCCAAATTGAGTTATTGCGCCGTGTTAGCCCAAAACACCCGCCAGGATCTCAATTAGGCTGTCCACATCGGCCTCTTCGCACACGAGCGGCGGCAGGAAACGCAGCGTATGTGCGCCCGTAGCGTTAATCACAGCACCGGCGGCCAACGCTCGGGCAACAATGTCATGCGCATCGCCCGCAGCGTCATCCAGGTCGCAGCCGAGCATCAGGCCACGGCCACGCACCTCTACCACATGCGGAAGCTTAGCCAGCGCCTGCTCCATATAGGCGCCTACCTTAGCAGCGTGGTCGGCATAATCGCCGCGCACGAGCGCGGAGAGCGTCGCGGCGCACGCCGCGACGGCCAAGCAGCTACCGCCAAAGGTCGAGCCGTGGTCGCCCGGCTTAAACACGTCGGCAATCTCCTTCTTTGCCACCACGGCGCCCATGGGCACGCCATCAGCAATGCCCTTGGCAAGGCTCATGATGTCGGGCTCCACGCCATAGGTTTGGAATGCGAACGGCTTGCCGGAGCGGAAGATGCCGCACTGGACCTCGTCGGCGATAAGCACGGCGCCCACTTCGTGTGCCAGGTCGCGCGCTGCCGCCATAAACTCCTCGGTCATGGGGTGCACGCCACTCTCACCCTGGATCGGCTCGAGCATCACGGCGCAAATTTCGCTCCCCAGCTGCTTAAAGATCGCACGCAGTTCATCGATATCGTTGGGCGTGCAGGCCACAAAGCCACCCGGCAGCGGGCGGAAACTATCCTGCAGCCAATCCTGCATGGTGGCGGCAATGGTCTCGAGCGTACGGCCGTGGAAGCCGCCGCGCATGCACACGATAGTGTTGCCGCCGTTACCGGCACGCTTGGCGTACAGGCGTGCGAGCTTCATCGAGCCCTCGTTGGCCTCGGCGCCGGAGTTGGCAAAGAAGGTCTCCCACACCTGCTCATCCGCAGCCGGGGCACCAAGAGCAGCTGCCGTGGTCTCATCGCCGGCGGCAATGGCATCGGCAAGCACGCGTGCACCATCTACGTCGTCGTTGGCAAGCTTGGACAGCAGCGCCGCGACCTGTCCACGCTGCTCGATGTAGAAGTAATTGGAGACATGCATGAGCTTTTTGGTCTGTGCCTCGAGCGCCGAGAGCACAGCCGGGTCGCCATGACCCAGGCTGCACACGCCGATGCCGGCAAGAAAGTCGAGGTACTCACGGCCATCGTCGCCGGTGAGTTTCATGCCGTGGCCCTCGACAAACTCGACCGGAGAGCGGCCAAAGGTATGCATAACGTAATGGGATTCGAGCGATTGTTGAGTTGCAAGTGACATGGGATGCCTTTCGTTGGGCGCCGTACGGCGCAGGGCTATAGGTGCAGGGGCGCGACGACCGCGGGTCAGCTAGACCGTCTGGAGCTTCTCGACCTCGTCGAGGTTCTCGGTCAGGCGCGCTGCAAAGGTCGAAAGCGGGTGCGGATGCGTATCGAACTCGTAGGCCGTCTCGGTGGAGTGGATCACGGTACCGACGCCAGCATCGGTCAGCAGCTCCAGCAGCAGCGAGTGCGGCGTCGTGCCGTTGATGATGTGGGCTCGGAACACGCCAGCGGTAAGCGCATCGACGGCGGCGCGCAGCTTGGGGATCATGCCCTTGTCGACCTCGCCGCCGTAGAGCATCTCATTGACCTCGTCGAGCGTCAGGTTGGAGATAAGCGAATCCTTGTCGCTAAAATCCTTGTACAGACCGTCGACATCGGTCAAGAAAATCGCCTTGTGCGCATGAAGCGCCGCCGCGACGGCGCCGGCGGCGGTGTCGGCATTGATGTTGAAGAAACCGCCGTCCTCCCCCGCCGCGACGGTAGCGATGACGGGGATGTACTCGCTATCGAGCAGGCGCTCGATATAGTCGGTGTTGACGTGCGTCACTTTGCCCACGCGGCCGAGTTCTGGGTCGAGTGGCTCGGCGATTAGGGTACCGGCGTCGCTGCCGGACACGCCCACGGCCAGGTTGCCGTGGTGGTTGAGCGCCGCGACCAGCTCCTGATTGACCTTGCCGCCCAGTACCTCGCGCACGATATCCATGGTGGCAGGCGTGGTCACGCGCTGGCCGTTCTTAAACTCGACGGGGATGTCGTAGTGGCTGAGCGCCTCGTTGATGGCCTTGCCGCCACCGTGCACGATAACAGGGCGCATGCCGATAATCTTGAGCAGGACGATGTCGCTCATCACGTCACGACGCAGCTGCTCGTCGACCATGGCGGCACCGCCGTACTTGATAACGACCGTCTTACCGGTCAGGTTCTTAATCCACGGCAGCGCCTCGAACAGCAGCTGCGCGGTAACTTCGTTGGATTCGCTCGAGCGACAATCGCGTGCGAACTTCATAGTCTGCCTCGTCTTTCGTGTAGCTATCGCGCCGTACCTCGTTGCCCGCGATTGCAGCGGGACGCGCGGCACATCGGGAGTCTAGGAACGGTAGTCGCCGTTAATGGAAATGTACTCGTGCGTGAGGTCGCAAGTCCACACGGTGGTCGCCGCGTCCCCCGCGCCCAGGTCTGCCGAGATCACAATCTCGGGCGCCTCAAAGCGACGCAGCGCCTCGTCCTCGTCAAAGGGAACGGTCAGGCCATCACGGCAGACGGGCATGCCCATCATATCGATGGACATATCTTCTTGGTTAAACTGCACGCCGCACTTGCCAAGCGCCATGGCAACGCGGCCCCAGTTGCAGTCGTGGCCGGCGATGCAGGTCTTGACGAGCGGCGAGTTGGCGACAGCACGGGCGGCGATATCGGCCTCCTCGTCGTTCACGGCGCCGGTGACGTTAACCGTCACGAGCTTGGATGCGCCCTCGCCATCTGCGGCGATGTTACGCGCCAGGCTCTCGCACACCTCATGCACGGCAAAGGCCAGCTCGTCGAAGGCGTCAGAGCCCTCGACAATAGGCTCGGCATCTGCGGCAGCGCCGGAAGCAAGCATGATGCAGGTGTCGTTGGTCGAAGTATCGGAGTCGACCGTTACCTTATTAAAGGTCTGCTTGACGGTTGAGAGCAACAGGGCGTGGAGCGCCGCCGGCTCGACGGGGGCATCGGTAGTGATGACCGCGATCATGGTTGCCATGTTGGGCATGATCATGCCCGAGCCCTTGCACATACCGCCCACCGTATAGGCATTGCCTGCGTGCCCCGCGGCCTCGCTGCGGTAACACACGGCATACTCCTTGGAATGTGTGTCGGTCGTCATGATGGCGCGAGCGGCATCGGCGCCACCGTGGGCGGAGAGCGCCTCGTAGGCGGCAGGAACGGCAGTCTCAAACGTGTCGATCGGCAGAATCTGACCAATTACGCCCGTGGAGGCGACCAGAATCTGCTGGGGCTCGCAGCCGATGACCTGCGAGGCGATGTTGCAGGTCTCGAGCGCGCAGGCAAGACCGGTCTCACCCGTGGCGGCGTTGGCGTTGCCGGAGTTGACCGAAACGCCGGCAATGACGCCGTAGCCCTTGTCGGCGCCGCCCAAGTTGGCACGGCTCACCTGCACGGGCGCCGCACAAAAGCGGTTAGTCGTAAACACGCCGGCACCGGGACAGGGTTTATCGGGGACGACGAGCGCGTAATCCAGGCGCTCGGGATTCTTGCGGAATCCGGCATGGATGCCCGCCGCCTTAAAGCCGGCTGCCGCCGTTACGCCGCCCTCTACGGCACGAATCTTGATGTCGAACTGCTCAGCATTCATCGTCTTTACGACTCCTTATGTCAAACAAAAAATGGACATCGGTTGGTGCGCCATGCCAGCCACAATCATGAGACCAGCTTAAGAGTGGCGCCCCACTCGATGCCCGACTACCAAATCGTTAACAATCGAATGTGCTACACCGGGCACGCCACTGTGGGCAAGCCTCGTCGCTCGTCAAAACCAAAGACGACGTTGGCGCACTGGACCGCCTGGCCTGCTGCACCCTTGCACAGATTGTCGATGGCGCCCGTAGCCACCAGAACGCCCGCGCGCTTGTTGAGCGCGAGGCCGATCTGGGCGGCGTTGGTACCGACGACCGAAGCCGTCTTGGGCTGCTGGCCGGCATCGAGTACGCACACGAAGGTGCGACCGGCGTAGAACTGCTTGTAATGGTCGACAACGTCCTCAAGGGTCAAGGTATCGATAGCCTGCGGCGTAAGCGGCATCGTCACCGTAGAGAGCAGACCGCGCTTGAGCGGTGCCAGATGCGGGGTAAAGACGACACGATCGGTTAGGCCCAAGATCTGCTCGATTTCGGGCGTGTGACGATGCTTGCCCACGCCATAGGCCTCCAGGTTTTCGTCCGTGCTGCAAAAATGCGTACGGGCGTTGCAGGACTTACCGGCACCCGTTACACCGCTGATAGCGTCAACGATCACGGGTCCGCTCTGGGCAACCCAGCCGGCGCGCACGGCAGGCGCGGCGGCAAGGCTCGTTGCGGTGGGATAGCAACCGGCGCAGGCGACCAGTACGGGCTTGCCGTCGGCGTGGTCGGATGCAGCGGTCTCCAAGTCCCGACAGAACAGCTCGGGCAGGCCAAAAGCGCGCGTCTTGAGCAGCTCGGGGCTCGTGTGCTCGGCGGCATACCACGCCTCGAACACGGCCGGATCGCTCAGGCGATAATCGGCCGAAAGGTCAAAGCAGGAAACGCCCGCGGCAAGCAGGGTGGGCACCTGCGCCATGGCGGCAGTGTGCGGCACGGCCAAAAAGACAGCGTCGCAGGTCTTGAGCTCGGGGGCATCATGCGTGGTAAATTTCAGATCGCTCACGCCGGCAAAGCTCGGGTACACCGCAAACAGCGGCTGGCCGGCATCGGCGTTGGACGTAATGGCAACAAGTTCAAACTCGGGATGACCGAGGACGAGGTGAATGAGCTCGGCGCCGGCATATCCAGCCGCACCGACGATTCCAACCTTCAAAGACATATCAGACTCCTTGTCTGCAGTTTATGCACCAATGCGCATCCCGCAGCCGTCGTTATGAGGTGGATTGAAACTTTAGCACCAAAAGATGCATGAATACGTAAATGGCTTGCATATTCATGCATTGAAACATTCCCGACACATTCGCTTGAAGGAATTGACAAATAAACACGGGCCCCATATTGCCGAGTGCACCTTACGGTGACGTTGCAATGTGGGGCCCGCTACATGCGAGAATTTGAATTGCCGAAGCTTGCTGAGAGACTCGTTTAGAACTCGACCGGCACCCATTCGTCATGGTTGCAGATAAAGGCCTCGGGTTCCTCCACGCTAAAGAAGACGAGCGTGGGATCGTCTGCGCCCTCGTAGTGCTCGCCTAGGCGCTCCAGGTGCTTCCAGCCTGCCTCGCGCATATCGGGAGCGGCCTGGTCATCCAGACCCGCATGCCCGCGCAAGATGAGCCAGCCATGGCCCGGCCACCAACTCGTAGCCTCGAAGCGTTGATTTTGCAGCAGCTCTTGCCACACGTCTTTGGCGCGCGCCGTTACAAACCACAGCTTGCCGTCCTGGATCTGCGCAAACGAAAACGGACGCACATGCGGCTGCCCGTCAACGCTCGTCGCCAAATACCATGCCGGCACCGACGTCAGATACTCCAACACTGTATTCAATCCGTCCATGTGTCCTCCTGACGCTCGCTAATTTGGAATGGGCAGTTAATTTGGGACGGGGCTATTTTAGCTACCCCTTAACTGCCAATGAATTATTTGGACCAGGATAATTGTCAGCTGGCATATGGGGGTAGCTAAAATAGCCCCGTCCCAAATTAACTGCCCCGGAATACTGATTGGTGAGCGTTAAAGCTCCAGGCGCTCCTCGCTGCCGTCGATATCGCAGAAGCGGGCGACGATATTGCGGACCGAGAAAAACGCAAGGCGGCCGTCATTGGCACTCTCGTGTTCCTCGCCGATGCCCACCATGTGCTTAAAACCCGCTTGACGCACCTTGTCGCTCGCAACCGCGTCGTCCTCGAGCGCGGCCTCGCCGGTCAATACGATCCAACATTCCCCCGGCTTCCAGCCCGAGAGCTCAAACTTGGGATTCGCACTCAGCTCCGCCCACACGTCCTTGTCGCGCGACGTGCAAAACCACAACTTACCGTCATCGACCATGGCAAACGAAAACGGCCTCACGCGAGGCTGATGCCCGTCGGCCACATCGGTCGTGGCCAGATACCACGCCGGAATGCGCCTGAGATACGAACAGGCGCGCTCAAGCTGAGCCGTGCGGTCGTTGTCGGTCATAGGGACCCCTTTCTTGCGCTCGAATCGCGCCTAAACAAGTTGAAGATTGATGACGATGACGCAGATGAGCAGCAACGTCGTCACCACCGCCGCCAACGCATCGCCACGGCCAAACGCAAGCGTATGCAGACGTGTGCGGCCCTGCTCGCCATGATAGCAACGGGCATCCATGGCGGCAGACAACGTCTCGGCATGACGGAACACACCCGTGAACAGCGGAATCGCCACACTGCCAAGCATACGAACGCCGCCGAGCGGGCCTCCCGTCACGCGCGCGCCGCGGCTCGCCTGCGCATCGGCCGTCTGCTTCATCTCGGTGGCAAACTGCGGCATAAAGCGCAGCGCGATACCCATAATCATGCCGAGCTCGTGCGCAGGAAGTCCCACACGCGCAAACGGCGCGAGCAGGCGCTCAAAGCCCGCGGTGAGGTCGAGCGTCGGTGTGGTGAGCGTAATGGCGCTCATGCCGGCCATCATCAAGGTCAGGCGGCACGCCATAAAGGCGGCGGAATGCAGCGAGCCCTCGCTTATCTGCAAAAGGCCGAGCTGCCACAGAATGCGCCCGCTTTGGTCGGAAAACAGGTTGAGCACCGCGACCACCGCGACGATCGCCAGCAGTGGCGCCATCGATGACAGGACGCGACGAGCCGGCACCCGGGACACGGTATAGATCAGGACAACGAAGATTGCGACCGGGGCCAGCCCGCGGAAGCTGCCGACCGTGAGCGTCGTGATCAGAAACACAAAGCCCAAGAGCAACTTAGTTCGCGGGTCCAGGCGGTGGATTGCACTATCGCCGGGATAGTAGCTGCCAAACGAAAACGCCTCCATTAGCAGCCCTCCTCTCGCGCGACCGTCTTGGATTTAGCAATGTCCGTGACGTTAGAAGAACCGTCTGAGCGACCGATCAGCAAATCTGCCAACTCGTCGGCCAACGACTCAACCGTATAGAGCCCGCCGCAACGCAGCGGCACGCCCGCTTCCGCAAGCGCCAGCGCCATGCGCTGGGCAGCGGGAACACCCAAGCCGATTGATTTAAGCTCATCCGCACGCGCAAAAACCTGAGCGGGCGTGCCCTCGGCAAACACCGCGCCCTCATTCATCACGACAATACGGTCGCAGCAATTGGCAAGGTCATCCATACTGTGTGAGACCATGACGACGGTCAGGCCCCCATGGTGAAGTCGATCGATAAGCTCCAGGAAATCACTGCGCGCCGCCGGATCGAGCCCCGCCATGGGCTCGTCGAGCACCAGGACCTCGGGTTCCATGGCAAGCACGCCGGCAAACGCCACGCGCCGCTGTTGGCCACCCGAAAGCTCAAAAGGACTCTTGTCGCCTATCACGGCAAGGTCGAGGCCCACGCGCGCAAGCGATGATGCGACACGGCGCGCAACCTCGTCTTGTGACAGGCCAAGATTGCGCGGACCAAACGCCACGTCCTGCGCCACGGACTCGGCAAACAGCTGGCGCTCGGGATACTGAAACACCACGCCGACCTTAGCCTTAACCGCGGCGGCGTCTTTCTTTTGCGACAGGTCGAGCCCCAGCGCGCAAACGCTCCCCTCCTGCGGGCGGATTAATCCGTTGAGGTGCTGGACCAGTGTGGATTTACCCGAACCGGTATGGCCTGCTAGCCCCAGGAACTCGCCGCGACGCATCGTCAAAGACACGTCGCGCAGTGCCCACGGACTGCTCGGGTCGTTTCCCCAGAGAGCCTGTTTGTTCGATGCGCTCGCAGTGGCCGAGCGCTTATGCCAGCGACGGCGCTCGCGCGGACTGAGCGAATAGCTGTACGAAACATGGGATAGCTCGATGACGGGCTCCGACGCGTTGTCCTTGTTGTCTGCCGGAACAGTGCCGTCAGCGATTTCCAACTGAGATGCGGAAGGCTGCCCCGCGGTGCCCGCCTCACTTCGCTCGGTATAGGCCTGTGCAACCTGGGCAACCATATCCGCCTCGCGCACCTGCGCGTGAACGGGTACGCCCTTCGCACGAAGTGCCATGCCCAAACGGCACGACTCCGGCATATCCAAGTTCAACTGCGCAAGCTCATCTGCCCGCGTCAGAATCTCCTCGGGCGTACCGAGCATGGCAACGCGCCCCGCCTGAAACACCGCGACGCGATCGGCCTCGGCTGCCTCTTCCATAAAGTGCGTAATCATCACGATGGTCATGCCGCGTTCGTGCAGCGCGTGACAGGCCTTCATAAGGCCCTTGCGCCCGCGCGGATCGAGCATCGAGGACGCCTCGTCCAAAATGAGCACGCGCGGTTCCATGGCGAGCACGCCGGCAAGCGCCACGCGCTGCTTTTGTCCGCCCGAAAGTGCATGGGTCTCGTGGCGCTCGAAGCCCACCAAACCCACGCCCTTCAGTGCCTCGCGTACGCGCTGCGCGATCTGGGCCGATTCCACCCCAAGGTTTTCGGGACCAAAGGCAACATCGTCCTCGACAAGCGTCGCCACCAGCTGATCATCCGGGTTCTGGAATACCATGCCCGCGGTCGAGCGAATGTCGTAGACCAGCTCGGGATCGGACGCGTCCATGCCGTTGACGCGCACCGTTCCCGTATCGGGCTGCAGCAGCGCGTTCAAATGCTTGGCGAACGTCGACTTGCCCGACCCGTTGCCGCCGAGGATGCAGAAAAACTCGCCATCCTCGATGTTCAGATCGATGCCGTCGAGTGCCGGTGTGGCACCGTCATAGCTAAAGGAAACGCCCCGACACTCAATCATGCGCGGCCTTTGACCTGGTCCTTCTTGGGCGTGATGAGATTAGAGACCGCCTTGTACACCGCCAGCGTCAACACCGAGTTGAGCACGGTCTTGATAAGGTTAAACGGCAAAACGGCGGGAAGCATGAGCGGGGCGATCACATCAACCGAGCCATACCAGAACCAAACGCCGATGGTCAGGTTCGCGACCATGGACAGCGCCGTAGCGGCAATGACGCCGAGCGCCAGGCCAATCACGGCACCCTTGTAGGTGTGCATCTTTTGGTAGACGATAGCCGCAGGCAGAATGTAGCCCAGCGTGGCAACCAGGTTCATAAGCGCGCCGACCCAGTCACCCGTAGTGAGCGCATGGATAACGATCGCCATGGCGGCAACGGCAGTGCCGGCACCAGGGCCATACGCAAATCCACACACCATCGCCGGCACCAGCGACGGGTCATACGTCAAAAACGGCGCCGAGGGAAGGATGGGCAGCTGCACATACATAAACAGCGCTCCCAAGGCGCACATCAACGCCATAGTAACGAGCTGTTTGGTGCTCCACCTATTCGTGTTCTCAAAATGGATATGCTGCGACTGTTCAGACATAAGATCACCTGCCTCTTTCATCCGGACTCTAACCGTTGGTACTGGGATTTCACCAGTTCAGCCGGCATGCGAACCAACGCACGCACGGGTCGCGGACTCATCGGCTCGGTCACAGGCATCTCGCCTGCGCCACGGCGCCCCTTTGACACCGCCCGATTTACCGCCAGTGGGGAATTGCACCCCGCCCTGAAACAGCAATTGCAAGTGTAGCACGAGCAATCGTTCG
>CAUHFS010000019.1 GCA_959605475.1 uncultured Collinsella sp.
TTGAAAGGCAGATTGCCGCTCTGGCGGGTTTGCAGCGTCGAGCCGTTACGCGGTTCGTAGAACCGCGTAACTAACAAATGAGCATCGCGTCACCAAAGCTGAAGAAGCGGTAGCGCTCCTCGATGGCGGCGGCGTAGGCATCCATGATCTGGTCGCGGGTGGCAAGTGCGCTCACGAGCATCATGAGCGTGGAGCGCGGCACGTGGAAGTTTGTGATCAGCGCGTCGACCACGTGATAGGTCGAGCCGGGCATGAGGTAGAGCTGCGTCGTCGCGTTCTCGCGCACCACGATGTCGCCGCGGCCGAGCGTATCGGCCCCGTCCTCGCGGCCCTCAAAATAGCGCGCCGTCACAGCCGGATCGGACACCGGAGCATCGGCGTCAAACGCGCTTTCGAGCGAGCGTACTGCGGTAGTGCCGACGGCGATCACGCGGTGCCCCTCGGCCTTCGCCTTATGCACGGCGTCGACAACCTCCTGCGACACGTGGTAACGCTCGGTGTGCATGACGTGCTGCGTGGGGTCGTCCTCCTCCACCAGACGGAAGGTATCAATACCCACCTCGAGCTCGACGGCGGCAAACTTCGCGCCCTTGGCCTCGATAGCGGCCATGAGCTCGGGAGTAAAGTGCAGACCCGCCGTAGGAGCGGCAGCCGAGTGCTCCTCCTTCATGGCGTAGACGGTCTGGTACTTCTCGGGATCGCCCTCGTAATCGGTAATGTAGGGCGGCAGCGGAACGTGACCGGCAGCATGAATGGCCTCGTCGAGCGTGCGCGGCTCTCCAGCGGCATTGCAACCGGCCGGCTCAAAGCGCACCAGTCGGCCGCCGCGGCTATCGGTGACAAAGTCGACGACCTCGGCCGTCAGCACCACGGGCGCGCCCTCGGGTGCAGGGGCGCCGCCGGCGCGATACTCAATCTGAGCACCGGGCTTCAGACGCTTGCCCGGCTTGACCAGGCACTCCCAAACGTGACCCAGCGGATCAACATCCTCGCGGCGCTTGAGCAGCAGCGTCTCGACCACACCGCCCGAGCCTGCCTTGCGACCGATAAGACGGGCCGGCATCACGCGCGTCTGGTTGATGACGAGCACGTCGCCCGGCTCGATATAGTCGATGATGTCGCGGAAGATGCGGTGCTCAACGGTACCGCCGTGCTCTAGCGGCGTTCCTGTCTCGGAGCCTTTGCGATCAACCACCAGCAGGCGGCAGGAGTCGCGCGGCTCGGCAGGCGCCTGGGCGATGAGCTCTTCGGGCAGGTTATAGTCAAAATCATCGGTACGCATAGACACGTCGGATTCTCCTTATATAGCTAAAGTCCGCTCTACATCCTAGCAGGCTGACGTCCCAAGTGAACTACTTTTTGGCGGCTTTGCGCTCGTCGCGGATGCGGGCGCGGTCCATGGCCGCCTCGACAGCCGAGAAGCGGCAACCACAGTAGTTCTGCCGATACATGCCAAGCTCGCGCGAACGGCGTGTCGCCTCGGGGTAATACGGGCGAAAATCGCGAATCACCGGGGTGAGCCCGTGTGCCGCCGCCAAGCGCTCAAGCACGTCATTGCAGGTATCGAACAGCTGGTACGGCGAGACGGCGAGCGTCGTGCCCACGTATTCAAACCCGCGCTCCCGAGCCACGCGGCACGCCTCGGCCAGACGCAGGGCATAGCACGCGCGACAGCGACGGGGCCGATCGGCACCCAGCGGGGCCACGCCGGCCTCCCAGCGCTCGCGATCCTCCCCGGCCTCGATGAGCTCGATGTCGCCGTCGGCACACCACCGGCGCAGCTCGTCCAGGCGACGCTGCCATTCATTGTGCGGCTGAATATTGGGGTTGGTCCAGCAGATCGTGGGTTCAAACCCCTCCTCGCGCAGCAGGCGAACCGGCTCAAGCGAGCATGGTGCACAGCACGCATGCAGCAACAACGACTTCATCAACATCCCCGTCCCAGAAAACTCACCCCGACATCATGGCAGCTAAAATAGCCCCGTCCCAAAAAGACTACTTTGCGAAAAAGCGCACGCCAAAGGACGTGTCCTCGCAGGCAGCGATGCGGCGGTCGCGCAAAATGGCCCGCACGTAATACCAGTCGCCCACACAGCCCGACAAATGCAAGCCAGCCGCCAGGTAACACAGCAGCGGATAGCCCGAGAGCGCAAAGCCCAGGGCAAACGCCACCGTCAAAACAACCGTGGGCGCCAGGCAAATGGCCATGTACCGCCGACGCGAATACACAACGCCCTCGGCGCAGGCATAGATCATCGCCGTCTCACGATTCGCGCCAAAGGTCACATGCGCGCCCGCAGGCGCCAGCAGCTTAAAAAACACCGCATGCACCAGCTCGTGCACGGCAAACGACGCTGCAGAAACCGCAGCCACACCGACCATCCAGCCCACGACGGTGGTCCAGCCGCCCGCCTCAGCCGCGTCCAAGTCCGCAGGCCCGCCCAGCAGCATAAACACCGGCACCAGGCACACGGCAAACACGCCGACTACGACCATCCCCCACACAAAGCAGGCGTGCAGAAAATCCTCGTCCTCAAACGCATGTATGTTGGAAATCTCATTCATAGCATCTTAGGATAGCGCCCCTGCCACGTACCCGTCCGCATGTGCGATAATGTCGAACTATATGCACGAATTGACCACCGCGTCGCCAGGCCTTGCGCCCGGCCGCGCTCCCACCATATGCGAAGGAGTCCCATGGCATCCAAATATTCCATGAACGACCGTCCCAGCTGGCCGCGCCGCGCCATCGTTACCGCCGGCGAGCCCTACGGCAACAAGGGCCTGCACTTTGGCCACGTCGGCGGCGTCTTTGTCCCGGCCGACTTCTTCGCCCGCTTCCTTCGCGACCGCCTGGGCCGCGAGAACGTCATCTTCACCTCGGGCACCGACTGCTACGGCTCGCCCATCATGGAGAGCTACCGCAAGCTCAAGGAGAACGAGGGCTACGATAAGTCCATCGGCGAGTATGTCGAGTCCAATCACTCCCGCCAGGCCGCGACCCTCAACAACTACAACATCAGCTGCGATATCTACGGCGGCTCGGGCCTTGAGCCGGCTGCGCAGATTCACAACGAGGTAACCGGCGAGATTATCAAGCGCCTGCACGAGCAGGGCACCATCTCCAAGCGCTCCACGCTGCAGTTCTACGATGCCAAGGCTGGCACGTTCCTCAACGGCCGCCAGGTGATCGGCCGCTGCCCCATCCAGGGCTGCAAGTCCGAGAAAGCCTACGCCGACGAGTGCGACCTGGGTCACCAGTTTGAGCCCGAGGAGCTCATCGCGCCCAAGAGCCAGCTCACCGGCGAGGTGCCCGAGCTGCGCCCAGTCGACAATCTCTACTTTGATCTGCCGGCCTACCTCGACTTTATGAAGACCTATACCGCCAAGCTCGCCCAGAACCCGCAGGTTCGCTCCGTGGTCTCCAAGACCATGGAGGAGTGGCTGCTGCCGGCTCAGCTCTACATCCAGAACAAGTTCCGCGAGGCCTTCGATGCCGTCGAGGACCAGCTCCCCGAGCACACCGTGCTGGAGCCCGAGGGCAACAAGAGCAGCTTTACCGTCACCTTCCCCAGCTGGAAGGAGCGCGACGACGCCCACGCGGTGCTCGCCAACGGCGGCGTGCGCTTCCGCAGCGGCAAGGCGCTCGTGCCCTTCCGCATCACCGGCAACATCGACTGGGGCGTTCCGGTGCCCGAGGTCGATGGCGTCTCCGACGTCACCTGCTGGTGCTGGCCCGAGAGCTTGTGGGCGCCCATCAGCTATACGCGCACCGTGCTCGCGCGCGATGCCAAGGCCGCCGGCGTGACCGAGGGCGTCGCCGCCCGGGACGCCGCCCTCATGGGCGAACCCGCTGCCGACTCCACGCAGGTACCCGCGCCCACCTACCAGCACAGCTCGCTCGACTGGCGCGACTGGTGGTGCTCGGACGACGCACAGATCTACCAGTTTATCGGTCAGGACAACATCTACTTCTACTGCATCGCGCAGACCGCCATGTGGGAGGCCCTGGGCTGGGACCTCACGCAGAGCACCGTCAGCGCCTGCTACCACCTGCTCTACATGGGCAAAAAGGCCAGCTCGTCCTCGCAGACGCCTCCCCCGCCGGCAGACGACCTGCTCAACCACTACACCTGCGAGCAGATGCGCGCGCACTGGCTGTCGCTCGGCCTGTCCGAAAAGCCGGTGAGCTTTAGCCCCAAGGCATACGACACCCGCGTGACCGGCAAGGACAAGAACGGCAACGAGGTGCGCGCCTGCGACGACAAGCGCGTCATCGATCCGGCCCTTAAGGAGAGCGCCCTTTTGACCGGCGTGTTCAACCGCCTGGCCCGCAGCTGCTTCTACGGCGTCGCCGTCAAGGAGGGCGACGAGAGCCCCTATCGCAACGGCTGCATCCCCGCCGGCGCAGCTTCTGACACCGTGGTCGAGGCCGCCGAGCAGGCAGCCCTCGCCTTTGAGCAGGCCATGTACAAGTTCGAGACGCACCGCGCGCTTGCCGTGTGCGACGACTACCTGCGCGCCGCCAACAAGCGCTGGAGCGACGCCTCCAAGGCCGCCAACAAGCTCGAGGGTAACGAGGCAAACGCCGCAATGACGCAAGCGCTCGTCGACGCCTTTACCGAGCTGCGCGTGGCGACCGTGCTCATGCACGGTATTGTGCCGGCCGGCTGCGAGCTCATCTGCAAGTACTTCGACGTTGACCCGGTCGCCTTCTTTAGCTGGGATAACATCTTCGCCTCCACGGATGAGTTTGTGGAGAGCTTGGGCGAGAAGCCCGGCGAGCACCGCGTGAAGCCGCTGCCCCCGCGCTTCGACTTCTTCAGCAAGCACGAGAGCCAGTACTAGGCAACCGGCAGGGCCTAGGTGGAATAGAAAGGAAAGACGGATGTCCAAGCCGCGTCGTCGTAAGCAGAAAAAGCAGGTTAAGCCCGAGCTCAAGCTTAGGCAATTTGCTGCTACCGAGCTTTCTGACCAGCTTGCCGCCCAACCCTCCGCCGCCGACCTTCCGCGCTTTATGGTCGACACGGTCGCCGGCGCCTATGCGCCCACCGATGCCGAGCTTATGATCGAGGGCTTCGGCGCCGCGGTCACACGCCCGGTCACGCTGCGTGCCAACACGCTCAAGGCAACCGCCGAGGACATCGTTGCGGCACTCGATGCAGCCGGCATCGCCCACCAAACCGTCGCCTGGTACCCGGACGCTTTCATCCTGCCCGAGGCCCAGGTTTCCGACCTGTGGGACCTCGACATCTACCGTGACGGCAAGATCTACTTGCAAAGTCTGTCGTCCATGATGCCGCCGTTGGTCTTGGGCGCCCAGGCCGGCGAGGACATCCTGGACATGTGCGCGGCCCCCGGCGGCAAGACGACGCAGATCGCCGCCCTCACGCAGGGGCAGGCGCACCTTACCGCCTGCGAGATGAGCATTCCCCGCGCCGAGAAGCTCGAAGCCAACCTCCACCGCCAAGGCGCAAAAAACGTGCCCGTCATGCGCATCGACGCACGCGAGCTCGACGAGTTCTTCCGCTTTGACCGTATCCTGCTCGACGCTCCCTGCACCGGCACGGGCACCGTCGTCAGCGGCAACGAGAAGAGCCTGCGCGGCCTCACCGAGCAGTTGCTCGGCAAGTGTGCCCGCTCGCAGCGAGCACTTCTGGACCGCGCCATGGGAGCCCTCAAACCGGGCGGCACGCTCGTCTATTCGACTTGTTCGATCTTGCCGCAGGAAAACGAGGACGCCCTGCAAGAGGCCCTCGACAAGCATATGGACTGCGAGCTCATCCCCCTCGACGGCACGCCAAGCGAAAGTGAGGCACGCCGTGCCCAGGAAGCTGGTGAGGAGCCGCGCATCGAGTCCAACGCCCTGACCGAGGCCATTGCCGCGGGTCAGGTATCGGCCATCGCCAACGGCCTGCCCGGCACGCTCACCATTCCGCCCAGCCGCGAATTTGAGGGCTTCTACATTGCCCTGATCCGAAAACGCAGCTAGCGCACGGATCCAAAACTCAACAAGCTATCTCCGTGCGCGTTTGCCCTGCTGGTCGCGATGCTGTTTAAGCATCGTGCGCTCCTTGCGTTCGGCCCTTTTGCCCTTAATGGCCGTGACCACAAAGTAGATGACCGCGGCGGCTACGATTGCGCCCACGCATAGGCCAATCGAGCCCAACATTGCCGAAAATTCCATACCGCGTCACCTCTCTTTTAAACGGGACTTTCAAGATAGCACCTCGATCCCCGCCACCACAGCTCCTTCACGTTCGCCGGCCCTTCGGTCTAACGAATTGCGTGGCGGGGAAAAATCAACTCGTCAAACGATTTAGCATTCGCAATTCCGGCTGCATCGCGCCGGCCGTCATCGCATAGAATCGAGCTTCCATGGATACCCTCAACGATCTAAATGAGCGCGTCGACGCCTTCGTCGGCACCAGCTCCTTCGACACGCCTGCCGCGGCAAACGACCAAGCCCCCATCGATGTGCCCGCCGAGGTTCACGAGGACATCGTCGCCTCGGTCGATTTCTCCGAGGTCGAGCTCGCAGACGAGTTCACCGAGCCCCAGGTAGCCGTGACCCCCAACGGACTGCTCCCCATGGAGCCGCTGCCCATCGACGGGCGTTTGCGCAAGGCGGCCCTTCGCATGCCTGACGAGATTGAGGAGGCCAGCGGCTTCACGCTCTTTGGCCGCCGCATCAAGTCGCTCATTTACACCACCGATGTCGCGGTTATCCGCAACTCCAACGCCGATGCCGTCTTTGCGGTCTACCCTTTCACGCCGCAGCCCGCCATTACGCAAGCGCTGCTGACCGTCGCCGAGTGCCCGGTCTTTGTAGGTGTGGGCGGTGGCACCACCACTGGTAAGCGCTCCGTGCAGATGGCAGCCGTCTCCGAGATGCAGGGCGCGGCGGGATGCGTGGTCAACTCCCCCGCCACCGCCGAGATGGTCGAGCACATCACCAACATCGCCGACATCCCCGTCATCGCTACGGTCGTTCGCTGCGACGACGATGCCCACGCCAAGGTGCGCGCTGGAGCCAAGATTCTCAACATCGCCGCCGGCAAGAACACGCCCCAGGTCCTACGCGAGCTGCGCAAGCACTATCCCAACCTGCCGCTCATCGCGCCGGGCGGCAAGACGCCAGAGAGCATCTGTGAAACCATCGCCGCTGGCGCCAACGCCATCATCTGGACGCCGCCTTCGGCCCAGCAGCTACAGACCGACATGATGCAGCGTTATCGCAAGATGAAGGAAGACGCCACACCTGTCATCTCGCACGACGATGTGCCCATTATCGACCAGGTCGCCGCCGCCGAGGTCAGCCAAGTCGAGAACATGAATCCCGACGTGCCGATTCCCGACGAAGTCATCGAGCGCGTCGCTTCGATCCACGAGCGCGTCGAGGAGCATCGCGCCAACCGCGGCCTCAAGCCGTCACTGCACGGCTTCTTCTTCCGCGGAAAGAAACGCTAACCCCCAACAGCAAGGCCCGCCCCACAAACGTGAGGCGGGCCGTTTTCGTTTGAGCAATCATGCAGCGATGTGATGGGGCAAACTAATCCACGCGCTTGTCGCCCATAAAGAAGAGCGCCACCGTACCAGGTCCGGTATGCGAGCCAATCAGAGTACCGATGTTATTGATCTCAATCTTGCCTTTAAGCTGCGGAATCTGTTCCTCGATCAGCGCCGCAACTGCTTCGGCATCCTCGCGGCACGCCGAGTGCGACATGATGCACTTACCCGAATAATCCGCACCGTCCTGCACGTGTGCCATCATGGTCTTAGCCATCTCGGAAATCGCGCGCTTCTTAGTGCGAATCTTCTCACGTGGCGACAGCCCACCTTCGCAATCGACCGTCATAAGCGGGCAAATCTTAAGCGCCGTGCCGATGATCGCGCTCGCAGCCGAAATGCGACCGCCGCGCAGGTAGCTCGACAGATCGGTCGAGAAGAACCAGTGGTGCAGGTTGAGATTGTGCTCCTCGATCCAGGCGGCCGTCTCGTCGAGTGAAGCCCCGCTATCGCGCACGTCGGCGGCACATTCCGCCAGCAGGCCAAAGCCCGAAGACGCCGCCAGCGAATCGATGACGCGCACCTTGCCGCCCTGGGGATAGCGATCGGCGAGCATCTGCGCCGCAACGCAAGCCGAGCCATACGTACCCGAAATACCCGACGACAACGTCAGGTGCAGCACGTCTTTACCCTCGGCAACAAGCGGCTCCCAAAACTCCTCGTACTCACCCACGCTCACCTGAGACGTCTTGGGCATGGCGCCCGCGGATATCTGGGCAAAAAACTCGTCCGGCGTAATCGACTGATACAGATCGTCCGTATAGACAACATCGTCGATCTCGTAATGAAAACACACGACAGGGATATTGCGCGATTCAAAGAACTCCCGAGTTCGATCGGCGGCGGATTCACAGGTCAGGACAAAATCACTCATATGAGGCTCCTTACTCATTGCTGCGCAAATTATCGCACAGTGAGCCTATATACGGTACATATGTCCACTATTTACCAAATCGAACCAATAATAGCGAACATCTTTACCACCATCGTCTCCACCGACCCCACGCATAAATATCTGAGAAAACACCTTCTGTCGTCTCCACCCAACCGCCATATCTACCTCAACTAAATCGATTTACCAAACCGTTCGGCCAACAATTCGACCTCCCACCCCCAATCGAAACAAAAGCGGCGCATACTGATAAACGTTTGATGCTGTTTATCAGTTTTACCAACCCCATCGGAAGGTGTTTCATGGTCGCATTCGATCGCAATCCGCAAGACTTCAAGTATCTGCGTCTGCTGTCGAAACAATTTCCCACCGAGCAATCCGCGTTTACCGAGATCATCAATCTCTCGGCCATCCTCAACCTGCCCAAAGGCACTGAGCATTTTATGAGCGACGTGCATGGCGAGTACGAAGCCTTTATGCACATCCTCAACAACTGCTCGGGCGTCGTGCGCGAGCATGTCGACGAGATTTTTGGCGACACGCTCACCTTTGACGAGAAGGGCGAGCTGTGCACGCTCATCTACTACCCGCACGAGAAGATCGAGCTGGTCCGCAGCCAGCGCGAGGACTCGCCCACCTGGTACAAGACGATACTTGACCAGCTCATCATGGTTGCCCGGTCGCTTTCGAGCCGCTATACGCGCTCCAAGGTGCGTAAGGCCATCCCGCGCGATTACGCCTATATCATCGACGAGTTGTTGCACACGCACCCGGACGAGAACAACTATCGCGTGCGCTATCACGAGCGCATCGTGGAGTCCATCCTGGAGACCGCAAGCGCCGACGACTTTATCGAGTCGCTTGCCTCGCTCATCAAGCGCCTGGCCGTCGACCACCTGCACCTGGTGGGCGACATCTTCGACCGCGGTGGCGGCGCGGCCAAGATTATGGACCGCCTGCTCACCTACCATTCACTCGACATCCAGTGGGGCAACCACGACCTGCTGTGGATGGGCGCTGCGGCCGGTGAGCCCGCCTGCATCGCCACGGTGCTGCGCAACAACCTACGCTACGACAACTACGAGATCCTGGAGAACGACTACGGCATCTCGCTGCGTGAGCTTGTCGCCTTTGCCGATGCCACCTACACCGCCGGTGAGTCCATCACCCCGCTGATCAAGGCCATCAACGTGCTGCTCTTTAAGCTCGAGGGTCAGATTATCCAGCGCCACCCCGAGTTCGACATGACCGACCGCCTGCTACTCGACAAGATCGACCACGACGCCGGCACGGTCACGCTCGCCGACGGCAGCGTGTGGCCGCTCACGACCAACGACTTCCCCACCGTCGACCCGACGGACCCCTATACGCTCACGCCCGAGGAGCAGCACATCATCGACAAGCTCGTGTCCGAGTTTATCACCGCCGATCACCTGCATCGCCATATCGATTTCCTCTATTCCCACGGCTCGATGTACAAGGTCGCCAACGGCAACCTGCTGTTCCATGGCTGCGTGCCACTCAACGAAGACGGCACCTTTAGCAGCATGAAATGCCTGGGCACCTGGCACGCTGGCCGCGATTATCTCGATTTTTGCGACCACATCGCCCGCCGCGCCTGGCGCGTGGGCGACCGCGACGCTCTCGACTGGATGTGGTACCTGTGGATTGGCTTTAACTCACCCGCCAGCGGACGCCTGGTGCGCACCTTTGAGCGCGCCTATATCGCCGATAAGAGCACCTGGGTCGAGCCGATGGACCCGTACTACACGCTCACCACGTCCTCGTCCGTTTGCGACGATATCATGCGCGAGTTCAACGTCGCTGCCATGGCCTGCTCGCCGACGGGCCACATCATCAACGGCCATACGCCCGTCAAGACCACCAAGGGCGAGCAGCCCATCCGCGCCAACGGCAAGCTGCTGGTCATCGATGGCGGTTTCTGCCGCGCCTACCACCCCAAAACGGGCATCGCCGGCTACACACTTATCTCGAGTTCGCGCGGATGCCGCCTTAAGTCGCACCAAGCCTTTACCACGGTTGCCGAGGCGCTTACCCGCAATGTCGACATCGAGAGCGAGACTAACCGCTTTGACCAAGCAGACCGTCGCCGCATGGTGAGCGACACCGATACTGGCGCCAAGATCCGCAGCCAAATCCAGGACCTGCGTCAACTGCTCGATGCATATAGAAACGGTGCTATCGAGGAGCGCGCCTAGCACCACCCGCGGGGATTGGCTAAACTTGCTGAGTTTGTCATCCCCGCGGCGCTTCGGCGCCACCTTAAGGCAGGTACCATGCAAAAGCTCCTCGCGCAGATCATGAAGTTTGGCGTCGTCGGCGTCATTGCCACGGTCATCGACTTTGGCATTATGAATCTGCTCCACTACGGTCTGGGCCTCAACATCCTAATCGCCAACACCAGCGGCTTTATCATCTCACTCATCTTTAACTACCTCGCCAGCATGAAGTACGTGTTTGCGCACAAGGAGGGCATGAGCCGCCGCCGCGAGTTCATTATCTTTGTCGTGCTGTCCGTGATCGGCCTGGCACTCAACGACGGTATCGTGTTGACACTCAACGCCGGCCTGGGACTCGAGGCCAATATCGCCAAGATTTGCGCCACCGCGCTTGTCATGGTCTACAACTTTGTGACCCGAAAGATCTTCCTGGAAGGCGACGAGACCAAGTAACTTGCAACCTTACAGCTTTACGATGCCCACGGATGACGCGCGTCGAGCGCTATGTTGTTCGTGGGCTTTGCTCGTTTACGGGCAAATTTTCAACGTTTGCGGATTAGCTCTTGAAAATTTGGCAAGTTCGTATAGTTCTTGGCAAAGACCTTACGTTTCCCTTGCAAAAGCTCTAAAGTATCCTCTGCTCGATTCATCAACGCATTGGATGTGATTACGTGCGCAAGGCACTGGCACAACCTCATACCAAGCAGTTCCTCAAGTTCGCTGTCGTGGGTCTTATCTCCTTTGGCATCGACTGGGGTATGCTCATTGCGCTTGTCGAGCTGTTTCACCTCGACTTTTTGATGAGTACCACGGTCTCGTTTACCACGTCCGTCGTGGTCAACTACTGGCTCAGCATGAAGTACGTGTTCGACCACCGCGAGGGCATGAGCCGCAAGCGCGAGTTCACGATCTTCACCATCCTGTCGGTGATCGGCCTGGGCCTCAACGACCTATACATGTTTGTGGGCGTCACGTTTTTGAGCATCGGCTACCAAGCCATGAAGGCCATCGCCACGTTCCTCGTCACCTGGTACAACTACTTCAGCCGTCGCTTCTTTCTCGAGGGCGCACGGTCGTAGTCGATTCGCTATTTGCTTGAATGTATAACCGGTTGGAATTCCCATTCCAACCGGTTTTTTTGTTTGCCGAAAGACCCGGCGACCCAGTCCCATTCGCATGAAAAACAGGCGGCCCGGATGTCTGTCCGAACCGCCCGTCTGGCGCGCTATGTCGAGGCCTCTAGCCTGTAACGTAATACCAGACCACGTTGTCGCCGTTGGAGAGAACGTAGTTGCTGCAGGCCGTCATAGGCGTTGTGCCGTTGACGGAGTACATCCAGCCGCTCGTGCCGCCGTACTGTTTCTCGGCCAAACCACCAATCGCGGAGACATATGTGCCGTACGACGAGCCATGTGCGTTGACAGAAAGACCCAGCGCGCACAGGGCATCGTAGACGGTAACGCCTTCGTTAAAGGTAAAGGTACCACCAGAAGACACAGGATTGCCCACAGCGCTCGATGTGACCGAAACCGTCACTGTTACGTAGCTGGACTCCTGCGAGCCGCTCTGGCCGCCCGAGGAGGCGTTTCCACCATTAGAGGATGAGGCTCCATCAGACGACTGGCCACCGCCAGACGCATTGGAAGTATCACCGGCTCCCGTATTTTGGGCAGCGGATTTATCGCCAAACTTCTTGCCGTCCTGGTCCTCGGACTTCTTGTTATCCGAGTTCTTGTCCGATTCCTTGTTTGAAGACTCGGAATCGTCCTTGGACTTGGACTCATCTTTTGCGTCATTCGATGACTTGGAGTCCTCGGAACTGGCCTCGCCCGAAGCCATAGTCGAGCCAGACGCCTTGGTGTCCTTGGTGACGACGCTCTCCCCCGTCACGGCCTGAATGATCCAGTCGATGGACCAGGCGCCGCTCTCGGAAGGATGGACGAAGCCCAGCGAGACGACGATCAGAATGGTGCACGCGGCAGTCAAAACGCCAAGGAGCGCCTTGCGACGAGGGGCGGACGCCGCCGAAGCGGCGCCCTGTTGCTTTGCATCGTCGAACTGAATGAACGAGGAATCTGGTTGCTTGGGGTCAGCGTCCTTGGATTTATTGGACACAGCCCTCACCTACCGACGTTTGGTGAACACGAACACGCCGACGATGGCGAGACCGATGACGCCGGCGGCAACGCCAACAATGGCGAGCGGGTTGGTGCCAGCCTCCTGCCCGGAGGCACTAGAGGACTTCTTAGCAGTGGTCGTGGAAGCAGCACGCGTATCGGACTTGGAATCGGACTTCTTGTCGGACTTGCTGTCCTTCTTGTCAGACTTCTTGTCAGACTTCTTCTCGGACTTATCGGTGTCCTTCTTGTCGGACTTGTTTTCCTTGGTCTCGGTCTTGGTTGACACTGTCGTCTTGGTCACCGGCTTCTGACCCGGGGCGATAGCGCCACCGGCCTGCTGGCCCTTCGTGCCGGAGCCAGAACCCGTGCCAGTGCCGGCACCAGCACCGGAACCGTTACCAGCGCCACCATTGCCGCCATTGGAGCCAGAGCCGCCATTGCCGCCAGGGTTAACAGCATTCTTGGTCCACTTGGCATACAGCGTCAGATCGGCCGTCACCGGCGTACTGAAGTCATACGCCTGCGTGCAAGCCTCATCGGTGAACCAACCGCCGAAAGTGTAGCCATCGCGCGTCGGATCGGCCGGCTTGACCAGCTTACCGTCGGCCGTAGCAACGAACTTAGTGTCGCAAGCAGACCCGCCGTTGGAATTAAAGGCAACCGTCCAAGACTCGACAGCCCCCAGCTTGAACAGCGTACCCGAATCATTGATGTAGTAGAGGTTGCCAGAAGCATCGGCAATGACCGGAGAGTCGCAGTGCTGGTAATGGCCAGCCGCATCATAAATCTGCGTCGCCTCTGCATCGCCGAGCGTATAGCGATACACGCCACCACCAGCAGAGTAGTTGACGTAATCCTTGCTATCCGCGCTGTTAACGGTGAAGTACACATAGGTCTTGCCGCCCTGAACACTCACCAGCGGAGTAGCAGCAATACCGTTAAATCCGGCCGGCAGTTCTTTACCGTCAGCAGCGGTGACCATCGTGGTATTACCGGTCTTCAGATTATAGAGAGCCAGAGCAGAGCCAGTAGCCGTCTGTCCGCCGACAATCAAGTTTTCGCCAGCCACCGCCGGTGCGCTCATGTTATTAGTAAGACCCAGGTCGACCGTCTTCTGCTCGCTTAGTACGCCCTTCGCCGAAAGCGAAATCACATGGAGCTTTCCATCGTGCGTCATCTGATAGAAGGTCGAACCATTGGACGGATCGGCGACACAGTCGGCGTTCGCGAGAGCACCGAGCTTCATAGTCGAAACGACATCGCCCGTCGTCTTATCAATGCACTTAAGCGTGCCCGCGCTCGTAGGAACAATGGCGTACTTATCCGTCAGCGCAGCACCAGTCCAATAATAGCCCTCGGAAGGGTCAATGTTCTGCCAAGAGACTTCGCCCGTGGCAATCTTGATACGCTTCAGGGAGCCGTTGCCGTAGGTCGCGTTGTAGTTCTCGTCATACGAAATATCGACCGTACCAACATAGACGTACTCGCCGTCCGAAACGACGGTGCAGGAGCTCTGCGTCAAGTCCGTCAAACCAGGCGTCAACCACTTGCAGATCAGCTTGTCTGCAGTAATCGCCTGGACCGCACCGCCGTTGAGCGGAACGATGATAAGACCATTGGTATAGATCGGACGAGAGGTATAGCTCACCTTGGAGGCAAGCGGCGCAGAGGCAACCTTTTTGCCCGTGGACGAATCGATCTTAATGAGCTCGTTCTCGGTCGCGATGTACACAAAGCCGTTAGCGATGACAGGTTCGCTGCAGTTGGCATACTGCTGACCAGACTCGGCCTTCCAATCGAAGGCCCACTTAAGACCAGCAGCCTGCGCAGGCGTCTTGGCATCCGTTACGGTCGAACCGTTGCCACTGTTGCCGTAGCCGGCCCACTCGGCATCCCAATCAGGAGCCGTCGCGCTCGGGTCCACGACAATCTTGTCGGGATCGGGCATGGGCGAATTATCGGTGGTGTAGGCAAACGTAACCTTGTCGCCGCTCTTGAGCGTGACCTGGTTGGCGCAGAGAGATGTGAGCTCTCCGTTGATATACAGATGCCAATATCTATTGGTCGCACCATCCCAGCCATACGGCTTGTGATCGAACGGCGAAGTAATGGAATTAAGGAGCCAGTACTCACCACTCTGGGAGCCGTTATACGCAACGCTCTTGGCCTTCAGAAATGCCTCAATAAGGTTCTGGGCAGTAGAGCCTTCGGGCAAAGAAACACTGCTTGCCGAGCCCCAGCAAGTATTGTTGCCGTTGACATCGGGACCGATAACATCGACAGACCCAAGAACCTGACCAGGAAGGGCATCGCTGTCGCCAGCATACATAAAGGTGACGGCGTCGCCATCTTGGAGTTCGTAGTTGCCGGCACCGACCGTGGCGGACTTGCCATTTACATAGAATTGCCAATAACTGCGGGTCGCAGGATCAGACTTATAGGTCTTACCGTCAAGCGGCGATTTAATGCCGCTGAGGTACCAGCCCCAAGACTCTTCACTAGTAACGAGATCAAGACCAGTCTGCTCCAACAGGTCCTTGGCAGTAGAGCCCGCCTTGAGACTCGTCTGGCCCGTCGAGGCCCACACCTGCTGCTTGCCGTCCTTGTCCTTGCCAAGCACCTGAACGGAAGCATGGACGGAATCAGAGGGCAACTGGTCGCCCCAGCCACCGTAGAACCACGTAACGGTATCGCCGGCATGAATGGTGACATTGTCCGCCGTGTAGTCGCTCGACTTGCCGTTGATGAACAGCTGCCAAGAGGTCGAATAATCGAGCGGCGTACCCAGCTCAACGCCGTTGTACTTAAGGCTCAGAATGAAGGAGCCCGCAACAACGGCGTCAATATCATTCGCCTCGAGCGCGACCTTCGTAAGGTCAAGTGCGTTCGAGCCGGACGTCACCACATACTGCGCGTTATCGACCCAAGTCTGAGTCTTGCCCTGGGCATCGCGACCAATGACGGTCACATTTGCGGCAACCTGGTCCTTAACGACAGGGGACGAGCTACCAGCCGTATAGGCAAACTCAATCTTCTGCCCCTGGGCGAGCTTGACGCCGCTCGCGCCAACCGAGGAAGACGCGCCGTCGACAAACAGCTGCCAGTAGGCATAAGTCGCCGAATCGAAGGCAAGCGTGCGGCCATCGCTCGGGGACGTGATGCTTTCGAGGTAGAAACCGTATGCCGTGTTCGGATCGTATTTCGCCTTAAAGCCCGTCTTCTCCTGCAGCTTAACGAAGGCGTCCGCAGCCGTCGAGCCCTCGTCGAGCTTAAGCTGCGTAGGTGCCACCCAGGTCTGAGCCTTGCCGTCGGCATCGGTGCCGATAATCGAGAACGAGACCTCGACTTGCTTCTTGGCGACATCGCCAGTTTCTGTCGGGTTCTCCGTCTGAACGGCAGCCGCGGCGGCAGATCCTGCTTGGCCAGCGGATGCCGTCGAAGACTGCTCGCTCGTAGCAGGGCTCTCCCCCGTCGCCGGGCCTTCGTCGCCAGTTGCTGCCTCTGTTATGGCTGCACTAGCTGCAGGCGCGTCCTCGGAATCCGAAACCTCGGCGCCGCTCTGCTCAGCGGTACCGCCCGCAAGCGCTGCGTCCTCGCCCGACGTCGCAGCCTGAGCCACGGCCTCGGCAATGCCCTCGGCGCCCTCGGCCCACAACTGAGCCGGCGTGGCGCCAAAGGCCATCGCGAAGGCCAGGAATGCCACCAGGCCGCGCTTGGCTACACCGCGTGCAATCGCGCCACGGCGATGCAACGAGGCGCACTCGCGCTCGTCCTCAAACATATCCATTTGTCCCCCATTGTCTGTACTTGGAGCGTTGCCTTGAGGCTGCCCCACGTCATCGCGCATGTTGCGCTCGAGTTCCCCCATCGGGATCTCTCTTCCCTCCAGAGCCCTATGCACACCGGCAGCATACGCCGCAGCCGCATGCAAGATGGGAGGCGATCCGACTTAACCTTAACGGCTCAGGCGCGCCGTCCGATCTGCGACGCGAACATCCCGAGCCAAGAGGAATTACGGTTACTGGTACAGCCGGGGACTTGCACCCCGATTCTCCCAAACGCGCAGGAAAACCGCGCATTCGTGCGTCTCCGCACCACCATCTAGGCCATCGATTATTACCGTCAGTATGGTATCACGCAAAAGGGCCTCGCACGCAGGCGAAGCCCAAGGTAAAAGCTATTGTTTGCGATAGGAGAATGCGGTGACGGCCGCAGCCTCTAGTGCTTGCCGCCGTGGCTGTTGAGCCAGATATTGCGACCCAGCATAAGCGCCAGCACCAGCGCGCTCACGTAGCCAAAGAAGCCGATGACCGGAATGCCGAGGACAACCGGCTCGATGCGCGCGTAGTACACCACCGACGAACCGATAAACAGACCGGCGATCACGATAGCCATCGACATGCGGTCGATAATTCCGCCCAGCTGTCGCAGCGCCTTATCGCTGCTCATGATCTGCGTGTTCACCTTAAGCTGGCCGCGCGTGAGCATACGCGAAGCCAAGCCCAGATACTCGGCCGCCTCGAGCGAGCCTTTTGCCGCGCGATAGCTGCTCGCGGCAAGATCGCGTCCCATGTCGCGCACGCGCGCATAAGTGCTTTTTTCGTTTTTGATATGCGTCTGAATGATCTGGATCATGTTGACGTTGGGCATGTACTCGGTCAACAAACCCTCGAGCGTCACCATGCCGCGCGCGAACATCGTCACCACGCTCGGCAGCTCAACATCATTCTTACGCGCGAGGTTTAACAGCGAGGTCAAAAACTCGCCGATATCCAGATCCTTCAGGTCAAGGCCCGCAAAGTCTGCGACGATAAAGTCCAAATCGGACAAAAAGGCCGAATGATCGAGCTCGGCCGAATCGCCACGCGTCACGGCAAAGCGCATGAGCGAATCCTTGAGCTTGGGCACGTCACCCTCGGCCACGGCGAAAATCATGTCCTTGACGATACCGCGATCGTGGCTCGACATGCGTCCGACCATGCCCAAGTCGATAAAGTAAACGATGCCGTCCTTGAGAATGATGTTTCCCGCATGCGGGTCCGCATGGAAAAAGCCGTCATCGAGCACCTGCGTCGAGTAGTCCTCGACGATTGCGGCACCGATCTTTTCCAAGTCATAGCCCTCGGCCACCAAGCGTTCAGGATCGGCGATCGAAATGCCGTCGACGTAGTCCATAACCACCACGTGCTCGGTACACAGGTCCAGATAGGATTTAGGGCACGTCACGCCATGAACGCTCTTATGGAACTCGTAGAAGTCGTTGAGGTTTTTGGCCTCGGCCAAAAAGTTGGTCTCCTCGCGAAACGAGGTCCACAACTCCTCGACTACGCCGTGCAGGTCAACAAATTGATCGGTGTTGACGAACTTGGAAACGATACGCACCACCGAGCGGATGATATCGATGTCCTGTGCCATAACCTGCTGCGCACCGGGGCGCTGCACCTTGACGGCCACGTCCTCGCCCGTCACCAGACGAGCGCGGTGCACCTGCGCGAGCGATGCGCTACCAAGCGGATTGGGGTCGATCGCATCGAACATCTCCCCCAGGCGCAGGCCGTATTCTTCTTCCAGACAACTGAGTACGACCTCGTACGGCACCGGCTCCACGTCGGAACGCAGACGACGCAGCTCGTCGCAAAAGCGTTGCGGCAGAATCTCGGACCGGTTGGCCAGAATCTGCCCCATCTTGACGAACATGGGGCCGAGTTCCTCGAGCAGGCGGCGCAAACGAACCGGCGTGAGGTTATCCCACACGCGGTACTTTTTGACCAGGCGAACAATCTGTCCGATGCGCTCGCGGCGACCCGCCGGCGTGAGCTGGTATTCCTCGTCCGGCGCCATCGCGTCGGGCTCCTCGGGGACCATATCGACAGCGCGCGGCTTCTTGCGAGCGCCCGAGACGACGGCATCGACCTCATCGACAACCGCCGCCTCGTCACCCAAGGGATCTAGATTGTTGTAATCGGTGGTGGAATCTGCCATCTGCGCTGCTACTCGGCCTCTTCGGTATCCTTCGCATCGTCGGGCTCAACGGACTCGACGGGCACCGAGGTCACGTTGTCCTCGACCGAATCGACGATGTCGCGCACATGGGCCAGGAAAGCCGTGCGCTCGGGGGCGGTCATAACGCGGACGCGGGCAAGGATGAGCTCGTCGAGCACGCGCTGGGCCGCGGTCTCGCCCTGCATGCCCAAGCGCTCGGTCAGATCGGAGATGGTACCGCCGGCCTGCTCGAACATGTCGGACACACTGCGGGCGATATCGGGGGTGGCGGTGTCCTTGCGGACCTGCTCGCCCTTGGTGTTAAGGTCGTCGAGGACCTTCTTGCCGCCTTCGACAGCAACGGCGGCAGCGCCAAAGCCCACGTTAATGGCGCCGTTAACAAGCTGATCGAGTTTCATAACCATGGTTGTCTCCAATCACAAACAACTGCATTGGCGTTCTTGTACCCAAGATTGAGCGAAAGCGACAAAGCGTTTTAGCGCTATTCGATTGACGGGAAATCCCTACCTCACGTTGTCGTTCATCGCGAAAGAGTTCTTCATGGCGCAGCTCGTGGTGTAGAGCACCTTGCCCAGTAGAGCATCGGTCTCCACGCGAACACGCTCGGCAAAGGCCTCATTGGCGCGTGCAAGCTCGGCAGGCACTTCGGCCTCGGGCAGAACGGCTACGGCAGCGTCGATGTCATGGATCTGCTTGTGGCCCATGCCACCGACCTTCTCCTGATAATCCTCCACAGCGCGACCGCACTCATGGAAGCGGACGTCAGCCAGCGCGCCGATCAGGCGGTTGGCCCAGTAGAAGTTTTCGGACGTCACGCGAGCCTGCGTGTCGGCATAGTACACGGGCATGGTCTCGACGTTGGCGTACAGCGGAACCAGCGCGTTAAACGAGTTGGAGCCAAACGCCATCCACTGCACGGCGCGATAGGCCGGCTGCGCATAGGGACGCAGCTGCAACACGGCGAGCTGGCTGTTGCGGTTGATGCCGATGGGGCGATAGGCGCCGCGCGTGGCGGGCGTGCCCTTGCTGCCATAGCAGTCGTACTCCGTGCCCTGGTAGTGGCTCGAAAGCACGTACTTGATGTCCTCGATGGTCACCTTGCGCTCGGGCACGCGGCTCCAGGGGATGTCGTCGCTCTCGGGCGTGTAGTCGGCGTCGGGGCCGTCCCACACATCGCTGGGGTTGAGGCAGCGCTGCATGTACCACGCGCGCGGCGTGTTGTAGACATGATCGCTGTCGCTGTGCGAGCCAAAGGCCTCGCGCGGGTTGAAGACCGTCGCCGGGCCGTCGCCCTCGACACCCAGCGTCAGGTCCAGATGCCACTCGGCCATCCAGGAGCGCAGGTCGGCGGAGCACATGTGGTCGGTCTGGGCGCCCTCGGCGTCGTCCAGGTCAAAGCAGTCGATACCCAGCTGGTTGGGCATGGTCACATAGGCGTCATCGGGCACGCGCTTGGCGATCCAGTGGTGGCCGCCGATGGTCTCGAGCCACCAGATCTCGTCCACGTCGCTAAAGGCGATGCCGTTGTTCTCGTAGGTGCCGTAGCGCTCGAGCAGATCACCCAGGATACGAACGCCGTCGCGAGCGGACTTGGCATACGGCAGGACCAGGGTCACCATGTCCTCCTCGCCCAAGCCACCGGGCTGCGCCGGAACGTATCCATCCTCGCCTTCGTTGCCCTTGGCGGGCAGGTAGTCCACAAGCGGGTCGGCGCCGCGGACGCGCTCGTTGGTGGTGAGCGTCTCGGTTGCGGACATGCCGACATTGAGCTCGTTGAAACCGGCCTCGGCCCAGATGCCGTGGCCCGGGACAACATCGGGGACGCTCGTGTAGCGCATGGGATTGTCGGACAGCTCAACGGTTAGGTGACTCAGGACGCTCGTGTAGACGCGCGGCTGCTCGTCGGGATGCACCACGCGCATACGCTTGGGCTCAAACACCCCGTTGGACGAATCCTCGTTGCGGGCGACCAACGTCGACCCGTCGTAGCTCGCGTTCTTACCAACCAAAATCGTTGTGCACGGCATGCGCATCCTCCTTAAGCGAAGAAATCAAACGATAACAGTGTATCGCTTCGGCGCAGAAAGGGCGAAACCACGGCGCTGGCAACCCCTGTGGTCAAAAAATGCCAAATATGAGTACTGTCACCAATTTAGTAACAGCAATTTTGCTACGTATGGGTGTCGAAAGTCTACATTTGTTCAAAAATTAGATGATGTAATTCCTCATAGGTCCAATAAAATAGGCTCTCTATCGATAATAAATATCGTTAGAGAGCCTATTTGGCCTAAAATATATGTGACTATCTTGGCAACAGTACTCATATTTGGCATTTTCTGTCCACGGGGTATAGAGCTAACCCCTCAAACAGCCCAAAACGCCTATTTCGATGCGCGCTCGGCCGCCTCGATCACGTGTTTGGCGAGGATCGCCGTCGTCACAGCGCCCACGCCGCCCGGCACGGGCGTGATGGCGTTAACGACCGGCTCCGCAGCATCAGAATCGACGTCACCCACCAGCTTGCCAGCGGCCTCGTCCCAATTAATGCCAACATCGATGATCGTCTGGCCCTCGCGAACCGCATCCACGCCAATCGTACGCGCGCGTCCAACGGCGGCAACCACAATGTCGGCAGCACGGCACTCGGCAGCAAGGTCGCGCGTATGCGTATGGCACGTCGTCACGGTCGAATTGCGCGCCGTAAGCATGGCGGCAACAGGACGCCCGATCACCAGCGAGCGCCCGACCACCGCGACCTTGGCCCCATCCAGCTCAACGCCGTAATGATCCAGCAAAGCAAGCACGGCTTCGGCTGTGCAGGGGGCAAAACCCTCGCCGCGCCCCGAAAGCGTGGTGAGCAGCGAAGCCGGCGTCATGGAGTCAACGTCCATGGCAGGATCGAGTGCCGCGGCAACCGCGTCCTCGTCAAGGCCGGCGGGCAGCGGGCGGAACATCAGGCAGCCATGAACAGACGAATCAGTATTGATGTCCTCGATGGCCGCCAACAGCTCGTCCCGCGAAACATCGGCGGGAAGCAAAACGCGGCGAGCCTCAATGCCAACCTTTTCGCAGCGCCTGAGCGCACCGCGCTCGTAGGATAGGTCGTCCTCGCGTTCACCCACACGCACGATAGCCAACGTCGGAACAACGCCGCGCTCGCGCAAAGCCACGCAGCGAGCAGCAAGTTCCTCAGTCAACGCGCGGGCGACGGGAGCACCCTTCAGCAGTTCAGCCATGGCTATCCCCTCTTCCTTGCGGCGTCGGCGGCGCGGCGCGCCAGCGCATCGGCGCGCGGCAACCACATGTCGAGCAACTCATCACACGCCGTCTCGAGCTCCTCAGCACGAGCGCGATCCTTCATAGACGTGGTGTTCGCAAAGAGCGTCAAGCTCGCGCCCTGCATAGCGGAACGGCAGAACACGGCGCCGCACGCCACATCGGACAGCAGCTGACGCGAACCCTTGTCGGCCATGTCCTCGAGCAGCGCCAGCGCGCGCCCGCAGGCATCCATAATGCGATACGGCGGCATAGCGGCCACATGCAGCGCATCCTGAATCGCGGTCGCTCGAGCAGGATCGTCACGCGGAATACCGTATGCCGCGGACACCTGCCCATAGGCACGAACGTCCTCGGCAACCAACTCGACAAGCTCCTGGGCCAGCTCATCAGCATGGGCAAACGCACGCGTCAGGTCATCCGCACGATCAGCAAGCGCGGGATTGGTCGCACCGTAGCGGGCAACCATTCCGCACAGCGAGGCGCCCAGCGCGCCCACAAAGGCGCTCGCGCTGCCACCGCCGGGAACCGGCTCGCGTGCGGCAAGTGCCTCGGCAAACTCTCGACAGGTTTTATCCATCATCTCTTGGCTCATACGCACGCACCTTCAAGTCATATACATCGGTCAGGCGGCAACCGCCGACCAACCGCGTCAAACACGTAATGGTGCTAAGTCTAGCCCATAAGCACATGAGCGTCAGCGCACCTGGCCATCGCAGATTTCTATGACACACGATAGGCGGCAGCGACGCAAACATGGGACAGATGGCCCACGTTTCGGGACTCTCGGACGGCGGCAACTGGGGCATACATATAGATAAGGAGCCCCATGCTGGGGCAACGCTTGCCACGGCGCCGGACAAAGAACGGAGGAATCACCGCACAGCAAATAAAGCCATCATGTGCATGCGCAACCGCCGACCGGCGAACCGCTGCACACGATGCCCCTAACAGACAAGGAGGACGCCACCATGAAGAAAAAGACCCTATCAATCCTTTCCCTTTGCATCGCCCTCTTTGCCGCACTCGCCCTTGTCGGCTGCGGCGGGAGCGCATCGGGCGGGGGCGGCAGCGCCGCTAAGAGCGAGAGCAAAGAAAAGGCCCCCGTTGCCAAGAAGACTGACTTCATTTGGTTTAAGGTCGAGATGCCCGAGGGCGTTGACGTAAGCGACTCCGCTGGCAAGAATGCCGACAGGGTCCAGCTCACCTTCCCCGAAGATGAGAACGCCTCGGCCGATCGCTTTATCCCCGTTTGGAAAAAAGCGCTGACGGCAGAGGAATCCCACGCCGACCAGGCAGAAAAGAAAGGTGATACGTTCCAGTGGAAGGATGGCGGGTCCGTCGAGTATAACGGCAGGACATGGCTCATCGGAACGTACGAGGACAACAGCGGCGTCTCAACACTCCTATTTACCGACGTTGAACCGGGAAGCGTCTACGTCCTCATCTCGAACTTCGATCTGCATAAGAAAGAAGCCGAGGCGCTCCTCAACTCCATCGAGTTCCCCGATGACATGGCGAAGGCAGTTGCCGAGGCACGCGAAGTCGAGATTTCGAGCATCGAGATCAAGCATTAGGGGCTCGCACGCAGCATCGCATGCGCAGTCATTACATGATCGGACGCCCAGCCAGGGGAGGATCGGATCGGCCGGCCCTCCCCTCTTTTGGACCCCGCATATTGCCACTTAACGGCGCAATTCCGGCCCTCAGAATGGGACACATGGCCCACCCTAGTGAGCCGTCCACGCGTACAGTAAAGACAGGTAATCCATGGGCGGTTACAGATCGAGGAGGACACGACCATGAAAAAGAAGGCCTGTGCGATTCTCACCCTCTGCATGAGTCTCTTTGCCGCAGTTGCCCTGGTGGGCTGCGGTGGCAGCGGCGGCGCTACCGGAAGCGGCGGTGGCGGCGGAGCAGAAAAACCAGCCGTGGATATGAGGACCGACTTCATTTGGTTTAAGGTCGAGGTCCCCGAGGGCGTCGAGATCACCGACGTCGCAGGCGACACTGCCGACAGGGCCCAGTTTAAGTTCACCGAGAGCGAGCACGCCAGCGACCGCTTCATCCCCGTCTTCGATCCTGACAAGAACGCCGATGAGCTGTTCGACTACGAGGCAAAGTGGAAGGCCAGCTCTGGATGGACCGAGAGCGATCCCGTTAAGTACAACGGCAAGACCTGGCGCAGCGCCTACTTTACGCACTCGGGCGGCGTGACGACCGAGTACTTCACCGACGTTGACGGCGGCAGCGTGTACGTGCGCATCGACAATGTCGAGGAGCACAAGGACGCCGTCGAGACCATGATGAAGTCTCTGGAGTTTGCCGACGACATCGCCAAGGCCAAGACCGAGGCCATGGACGTCAAGCTCGACGATATCGAGATCAAGCGCTAAGCGACTGGCGAGCGCAATGGGAAACACGAGCGCAGTGAAGCAAGCGACAGTAACCCAGCGCTTCGTACCAAGGGAGGGTCGGCTCACCGGCCCCCCCCTTTCTTATGCCGGTAGCTGGCGAACGCGAGGATGCCGGACTCCAAAACTATCCCAAGCGCGCCAGTAGCACCAATAGACAAGCGCCTCAGCACGTCCGCCCGCCGATTAATAGCGCCATGCAGACAATTTAAGCCGACGCCTTTAAACATCTGGGCAGTATAGTGTCCAAAACGAGCGCATAACCGCACCCTGAGAATGGAGGAGTTATGACCGAACACCACGCCATCAGTCGCCGAGCGTTTACGCTGGGCCTTGGACTTGCAGCGTTGTCGCCTCTGGCAAGCCTGCCCGAAACCGCCATGCTGGGCATTAGTCCGCGGACAGCCTTTGCGGACGGCACGGCCGAGTCAGCGGCCACCCTCGACAAGTTCGTCATTCGCCTTCGCCCCGCGGGCTATTTTCGCACCGCGAGCGTCAACGAAGACGGCAACGTCATCGGCAACGTCTGCCACCTGTTTAATGACGGCACGTCCAGCAAGCTCATCCTTGAGCACGTAGGGACCGATGCGGACGGCACAAACTGGTATGCCATCCGCACCCTGCTCAATTTCGAAGAGCACAAGAAGACGGGCTACAGCATTTGGTCGGTCGATGGCGACTCGGACAAAGATGGAAAGGTCATCCACGTATGGAGTGGCGAGTACGACCATAAGGACAGCCGCGCCTATACGTTCGACCGCCAGTTCGACGGAACTTATATTATTCGAGACCGCATATACACGAATAACGGTATTAACTACCTGGCCATAGAATCGAAAGGCAAAGACCAAGACAACAACAAGATTTGCCAAAAGAAATATTCCATTCCGTGGGAGCTCGAGCTTGTCGGCTACAGCATGGACAAGACCAATGCCACAGTTAGCAGCATCGACTGGACCACGTATAGCAGCTACGTCGACGGACCATGTTGGATGAGCCACGTCGAAGGCAACAAGTACCTCGACGAGCTGAGCATCCCGGGCACGCACGATTCGGGAACTTGCAGCGTGGACAACGACACCGAACCCCAATCCTCGCAAGCAAAGTGCCAGCAGGACTACATCCCCACGCAGTTGCTCGAAGGCATTCGCTATTTTGATATCCGACTCGGAAAAGGCAACGACCCCGGCATCGACCATGGAAGTTGCTACCTGCTCAAAAAAGACGGGCACTTCATGCATCTCTCCGATGTCGTTGGCTACTTCAAAAAGTTTTTGAACGGAAAACCGTCAGAAGCGCTCATCATGCTTGTATCCCGAGGCAACAACGAGGCTACTGACGAGAGCCTTACGACGGCTTTCGCCAAGGTTTTGGACGACAACCCCAAACTGTTCTATACGTCGAGCCGCGTTCCCACGCTGAACGAGGTGCGCGGAAAGATCGTCCTGCTGCGCCGATTTGGACTCGCCGGCGACAGCGTAAGCGGCCACACGTGGGGCCTCGACCTAACCGAATGGGACAACAAAATCGCAACACACCCCGGCAGCTCCTCTATGTGTCTCGTCCAAAACGCGCAAGGCTTTGAAGCCGCAGGGGAAACAGGCGACAAAAAAGCCTATTGCACCAAGGTATATGCCCAGGACCATTACGAATGCACCGGAACCGACAAGATCAGCTGGGTCGATATGGCCCTGCAGGAGACGGCTAAGCTCACCCGCAACGAGGTAGATGTCGAGGACGATAACGGGGCCAAGGAGCAAGTCCTGGAGCGCTGCTGGTCTATCAACTACACCAGCTGCACGAATCACAAGCAAGGAAGTAATCCTTTTACCGCAGCACGAGTGGTCAACGAGCATCTGTACAAGAGCCCGTACATCAATCCCAGCGGCATCGAGAATACAAAGTCAGATTACCTCAAGCACATTGGCATCATCGCATCCGACTTTGTTGATGCGGCGCTGGCGCGAAGCATCTACCAGCGCAATTACGATACGCAGCACAAGCAGACGGCTTCGTACTACCTCCCAACCCGCATGCGCATGACGTACGGCGACTCGCTGAGCGATGCCTCGCTCCAGGATGGCAAGACCGTTGGCGAGGGCCATTTCCGCCTTGTCGACAGCAGCAACGTACTCAACGTGGCGGCTTCGGGCCATACGTTTACCATCGAATATGTGGATGTCGACGCCTTGGGCAACGAGACCGTTACGGAGCTGCGGGGTCATGTGTCCATCGATATCGATCCACGCGCGCTGACGCCCCATTTTGAGGGGCTCGAAGGCCTTAAGGCCGGCGAAGACGTGCGCGCCAAGATTGCGGCATCACTCGAGGGCAAGCTCGAAACCGATGCCTGCACGGCCCAGCTCGAGTTTGTGCACGACGCGGACGGCGCTCCGGGCACGGCAATGGTCGAGGGCGAAACATTTGCCGCAGGAACGTACTGGGTGCGCGTGAACGGTCTCTTGGGCGACGCGGCGCAGAACTACACGCTCGCCAGCGACGGAGCCGCAAGCTTTACCGTAGCGGCCTCGAGCAGTGCAGGCGGCACCGGCACCGACGGTGGCACGGGTTCCAACGCAGGCGGCGCCGACAAGAACGGCAAGGGCAAGAGCTCGGGCGGAAAACTCGCCGACACAGGCGACGGCTCTGGCGTTGCCGCCGGGCTCGCCGCTGCCGCCGTGGCGACAACGGTCGCCGGCGCGGCAATGCTTGCCAGTGACCGCGAAGACAGCGAAGGCGCTAGTGAATAGGCAAGCCGGCTTTCAGACTCATCGGCTCAATCAGGGGCGCAGAATACCGTTCTGCGCCCCTATTTTTGACATGAAGGAGTAGCAAAGTGTTGTTATCCATGCGTGTCACTCCCGCGGGGTTCGCTAAAGCTGCCTCTATGGCCACATTTTAGTCACCGCAAAGCTCCCATGCGAAGGTGCCAGACAGCACAGCAATCCGTGTCCGCACGAGGCTTTAAACTAAATGCGATAAAGATGCATTCCACAAGAGGAAAGCGGGGCGACAGTGATGGGCGAACTGGTAAACCGTGGAGAATCGGCAATCGTGCCCGAAGGTTTTTACAAGCAGGTCTCCTCGATTTACAAGCAGGTCTCCTCGATTCTCAACGCCGCTCGCGACAAGGCCTATACCGCCGTTAACTTTGCGATGGTTGAGGCGTATTGGGAGATCGGCAAGAGCATTGTTGATGAGCAGGGCGGAGAGGAGCGCGCAGCATATGGAGAGGCATTGATTGCAGGCCTCTCCAGAAGGCTTACCGCGGATTTCGGAAGAGGCTTTGGCATCGCAAACCTTCGCAATATGCGTCAGTTCTTTCTTGCGTTTCCAATTCGCGACGCACTGCGTAGCGAATTGAGCTGGACTCATTACCGCAGGTTAATGCGCATTCCTGACCCCGAAACTCGCGCCTGGTACATGAACGAATGTGCCGATTCTCGCTGGAGCACGCGTCAGCTCGAGCGCCAGATCAACACCATGTTCCGCGAGCGCCTGCTTGCCAGCAAGGACAAGGAGGCCGTCACCCAGGAAATCCAAAAGAGCGCCCCGGCTCGTCGCCCCGAGGATATCATCCGCGACCCATATGTACTGGAGTTTTTAGGTTTCTCGGACGATACTGCGTTTCGCGAGAGCGATCTAGAGCAGGCGCTCATCACGCATCTTCAGAAGTTCCTGCTGGAGCTTGGCCGTGGTTTCGCTTTCGAGGCGCGCCAAAGGCGCATCACCTTTGATGGGCGCCATTTCTATATTGACCTTGTGTTTTACAACTATCTGATGCGCTGCTTCGTGCTCATCGACCTTAAGACGGACGATCTTACGCACCAGGACCTGGGCCAGATGCAAATGTATGTGAACTACTACACGCGCGAGCTCATGAACGAAGGCGACAATCCGCCCATAGGCATCGTGCTCTGCGCGGACAAAAGCGATTCGATCGTCGAGTACACGCTGCCCGAAGACAACGACCAAGTGTTTGCCGCCAAATACCTGCCGTATCTTCCAAGCAAGGAAGAGCTGGCGCGCGAGCTGAGTGCCGAGTACCGCGCCATCAACGAAGCGACTAATGGCGAAGCGCAAGGGTAGCGGCACGTTGCGACCGATACCCCCGACGGCGCTCCACATCACCCGGGATAAGAGGAGCTTTCCATGACAGACAGACCGAAAACAACACTGCGCGACTGCATCTATGGGCTTGCCGTCGGTGACGCGCTGGGCGTTCCCTACGAGTTCAGGCCCCGCGGTACGTTCGAATGCACGGACATGATCGGCTACGGCACGCATGGGCAACCCGCCGGCACCTGGAGCGACGACACATCTATGACGCTTGCTACCTGCGACTCGATTAGGGAGCTCGGGCACATCGACACCGCGGACATGCGCGACAAGTTCGTAAGCTGGATTGCCCGTGGCGAGTATACGATCGACGGCGTTTTCGATTACGGCGGTACGACCGCCCGCGCCCTGCGCACCGGCAAAGGAGGCTCCGGCGAGCGCGACAACGGCAACGGATCGCTCATGCGCATCGCTCCCCTGGCGTTCACCGATGCGACAGACGAAGAGGTCAGCAAGGTCTCCGCGATTACGCACGCCCACAGAACGTCGACCGACGCATGCATCATATTTGTCGAGCTGATGAGGGATGTGATGAACGACGTGCCCCCCTCGTGGGCGCTCCATCTGAAAGGCGTGCCTGAGCAGGAGATCAGGTCGGGTGGCTTCGTGCGCGACACGCTTAAGGCAGCCACCTGGTGTTTCGTCAACACTAACAGCTACGAAGATTGCGTGCTTGCCGCCGTCAACCTAGGCGACGACACCGCCACCACCGCAGCCGTCGCCGGCGCCCTCGCCGGCACGGCATACGGTCTCAAAGCCATCCCACAGGAGTGGATCGACACTCTGCGCGGCAAAGAGCTGATTGAGAGCTGCCTGTTTTAAGGCGCCATTCAAGAAATAAGGCAGGAGGCATCATGGAGAGGAAGATCGCAAATATAGACGAGTTCCAAGTGGACGAAAACGGGATTCCGCTATTTCCAGTAGGACTGAAGGAGGAAGCCAGCCTCTATGTCCTCCCCGACGGGCGTTACCTCCCCTGCGGGGTCTACAGGACCGCGGACGGCGGTTCGATCATTTATGAGCCATCCGAACTAAGCTTCTTCGGGCAGATGCTTGCTCAATTCAAAGAGAACTAGAGGCTTGATTGCCCGTTAGATCGACACTGCTCCAAGCCATGGGGCGGGTAGGATGTCTCCCGCCGCGGCCTGTGAGGTAGAATTACGACTGCCGCGGAATCCGCCTGCGGGCAACGCTCCGATCTCCGATTGGGGTGAAGCCTATGAACTTGTTTCTTGAAATCCTGCGCCTCTCGATGTATGTAACCGGCATCGTCCGGAACCTCTACTCGATCTGGCGGGAATATAAGCAGTAACGGATAGCGAAGGGAGTCATGCAAAGGGCCGGTCGCACCCGGCCCTTTAGACGATAGTACCTGCGTTGCCCGCGCTTCCAAAGTTGACCGACTGAGGAGCGGGTTCCGCGGCACATCCTGATTTTACCCAGTGGCAAGGCTCTTTTACAGCCGTTCCACCGTTTATTTACATCCGCCAATCAAGACGAGGCTACTACGCACCTTTATTACACACGATGTTTTCAGCCTAGTATAAACAAGTTCAATAATAGAATGCAAATCCAACCATCGTGTCTGATTACGAAAGGATTTTTGCCTTTTCTGCAGCAAACTCTTCCTCGGTAAGTACTCCACTCTCACGCAGTGCTGCAAGCCTCTCAAGCCTTGCAACTACATCAACCACTATCCGCCAGCGTCTCAATAGTCTGTGAAACCTGCGGATACCGCTCGAGCTCCTTCGATAGGGCATCGACTATCTTGGCAATATTCTTTGCATTTTTGCCCCCGTTTAATACGTTTGCCCTGACCTTAGATGACGACTTGACAGTAACGCCAGATCCGCCTTCAACTGGAACAACCGAAATACTGATATTTTCGCCCCAAGACCAAAGGCTCATACCAATCTCGGCTGCAACTGTTCTTGTTGTGGGCGATGCACTATCAACTTTTACTTTAGGCAGCTTTTCCATAGCTGCCTTCAAGGCATTAAACGTGTCGTCAGGAGAATACGGTACCTGAAGCTGAAGCTGCTGATCCGCAAAACCCATAATCTGGCCTCCGCTTCTTACAAGATTAAGGCTATCGGCAATGGTAGCACGTTCCCAGCAGTCTTAAGTTCGTCTCATGACCTTGCGATGCAGCCCGACGCCCCGGCACCACTCCCCTACTTACCAAAAATCGCAGCGAACAATCCCTTGCGTTTGGGCTTTTCTTCTCGGTAGGAACCCTCAGCTGCCGCTGCAACCTGGCGCGGTTGCTCGCCACCTCCACGGCGCACGATCTGGTATAGGAAGGGCGATTTAACGTATTTGACCTCGATGGGCGTGGCATGCACGGTACTTTCGCCGGACAGATGCAGACTCGGATTGAGCGACGCCACCACATGCGTCTCGCGCTTGTCGCTAAACACCACCGCTGCCGCGCGGCCCGTCTGGCCGTTTACGGCAATGCGCACCTGCTCGCCATCGCGGCTGTCCGTCGCCGGACGATCGACAAAGTACACCGGCACCATCACCAGGCCGTCCTTATGCTTGCGGGCCTTGCGCGCCCAAGTGCGGATGCTCTTTTTATTGAGCCCCAGCACCGCCTCGGCATCGTTGCCGGCAATGTCGAGCGCCAACTTATCAATGACCACCTGGTCCTTGGTAGACGCATCGACGGAGACAACGCGAAAGTCACCTTCCTGCATGGCCGGGTCAAACGGCCCAACCTTGGCAAAGTCCCACGGCTCCAAAATGCCCATAAGGCGAACATCCAGATAGTTTGCCCGCGGATACGCCCAGTCGAGCACCTCGTAGTACACCAGGGCTTCCTTGCTCAAGCCCTTGCCCGGGAAGCTCGCCATCATACGCAGGTCCGCCAGCGCCATGGGGAAATAGAAGAGCATCATGTCGTTTTGGATCGCGTCTTCCACGTCGTGCCCGGCAAAGGCATCCGGGTACTGGCGCACCAGCTGCAGCGCGTTGGCACGTGCCTGCTGCGGCGAAATTTCGCAGGGAATACCCTGCTCCGGCACATACTCCGCACCAACGCCCAAGGTCAGGCGCTTGCTAAACGTCCCCGGCTTGAGCAGGTCGGCAATGCCGATCTTGTTGCCGCAGGACGGGCACTCAAACACACGCTGCGTTGACTCGCCCTCAAAGGACGCTCCGCAGAAGGGGCAAGGAATGCTCACATGCGTGGCCTCTTGGAACTCCTGCGCCGTGCCGCGATCCTCCCACAACAGATGTTCCAGGACCGACTGATTGCGCCAGTGCAAATTGAAGAAATACCAGTCCGGGTCCTCCGGGCGCTCGAGTTGCGACACATGCGTGAGCTTGAGCAGTCCATCCACCACCGTCAACGGCGTACGGCGAATGCCCAAAGCGCTCTTGGGCTCTCCGGCGTCCGCCTGCCATGGAATGACCGCGCCGCAATAGGCGCACTCAAAGCTGCGCTTAGCCTGGTGCGAGTACATAGGGCCGCCGCAGTTTTGACATTTAATGGCAAACATCTCGTCCATGGAAACGTCCTCCTTTGCACAGGGGCTGTCGACATTAAGTATGTCGAGCAAACAGGCACATGCCCATACCCATGTGGCCCAAAATGGACCACCCAGGCAGACGAGAAGGCTCGCTCGTTAGCACCGGCAGACTATTGCTGCATTTTCTGAGCATCGGTGCACGGCGCCCCCGCGCGAGCTACACTATCCCCTTAAACATGATTGTGAGGACGACCGCTATGCTATTTGTAAATCGGCTGGTACATACGCTTGTTCACGGCAGCGAGGGCGAGCCGGTCAATGCATCTTGCCGCACCAACGCGGGCTTTGCCGCAAGCCTCATCTGCATTGGCCTCAACATCACCCTGTGCCTGGCCAAGGGCATTGCGGGTCTGCTCGCCGGTTCTGTCTCCCTCATCGCCGACGCTTTCAACAACCTCTCCGACGCTTCGAGCAACATCGTGAGCCTGCTCGGGTTCCGCCTTGCCAGCCGTCCGGCCGACGAGGGTCACCCCTATGGCCACGGCCGCTACGAGTACCTCGCCGGCCTGTTCGTCGCCGTCCTGGTTTGCGCCGTCGGCATCAACCTAATCCTCGAGTCGGTCACTAAGATCATCAAGCCCTCGCCCACCGTGTATTCGGCGCTCTCCATGGCTGCCCTTGTTCTGTCCATGCTCGTCAAATTCTGGATGGCCGCGTTCAACCGCGCACTGGGTAACCGCATCGATTCCGAGACGCTCATCGCCACGGCCCAGGACTCCAAAAACGACGTCATTACCTCGGGCTCGGTCTTGGTGGCGGCGCTTATTTCGCAGACGACCGGCTTTGACCTCGATGGCTGGGCAGGCCTGGGTGTGGGCATCTTCATCTGCATCAGCGGCATGGGCCTAGTGCGCGACGCCGTCAGCCCGTTGCTGGGGCAAGCACCCGACCCCAAGCTCGTCCAGGCAATCCGCGACAAGATCATGTCCTATCCGCAGGTCTTGGGCACACACGACCTGATGGTGCACGACTACGGCCCCGGTCGTCAGTTTGCCAGCGCCCACGTGGAGATGCCCGGCGAGGGCGACGCGTTTGAGCACCACGAGATTCTGGACACCATCGAGCACGATATCAAACGGCAGATGGGCATTGGTATCACGCTGCATTGCGATCCCATCGCCACCACCGGCGACGACCTGCGCGGCTGGGTCAAGCGCGGCGTAGCGCAGATCGACCCCGCGCTCTCCATCCACGACCTTCACGAACACGATGGCTTTGTGTCATTTGACCTAGTGCGTCCCGACGACTTTGACATATCCGACGAGGAGCTGCTGGAGCTCGTCACGCGCATCGTGCACGAGCGCCGGCCCGATGCGTCATGCGTCGTCACGTTTGACTCGGGCTTCAGCTCGCCCGACCGTCCGGCCGAGCAGCTGTAGCCCCGCTCCGCTTGGCCGCTAGTTTCCCTGTGCACCCAAAATGCCGTTTTGTAGGGCATTCCAGGCATCTGTCGCCATGTCTCCCAAGTTCTGCGCGGTGTCGCCCAGGTTCTGGGCCGTATCGCCCAGCTCTTGCGCCTTGTCTCCCAACTCCTGTGCCTTGTTGCTCAAGTCCTCCAGCGTATTGGAGCTCGAGCTGTCGGTACCGCTTTGGCCGTCGGACGAGTTGCCCGAGCTGTTCTTGTGCGTGAGTTGAATTTCGAGGTTGCCGTTGTCGTTATAGTAGGCAGAAGTAACGACCCAGTTGGCATCGACGACGGGCGTTGAGCCATCATCGGTCAGGACCACGGCATTCGAAAGATCGGCGCCGCGCGACTTGAGAAGCTTCTTGGCGTTGGACCAGTACTGCCCCGGGATATCGCTCAAATCGACGGTGCTAGACGAGGCGGACTCGGTTTGCTCGGCAGCGGTATCGGCCGTTGAGCTCCCCCGCTTGTTGAGCATGCCCGACACGATGGCAAACACAACCGACAGCGCAAAGAAGATCGCCAGCACGATGAGGATCTTCTTGATCACGCTCGACGAACGCGACGGCCTCTTCTCCTCGTCCTCGCCATATTGCGGAATCGACTTGGGGTACTCGCGATACGGCTCGCGCGACTCGTAGCGAGGCTGCGCCGTGCGAGGCATATACGTCGTCTGCTGAGGCTGCGGAATGGGATTCTGCGGCAGGTTGTCATAGGGATTCGGCGTCGAGGCAGCATAAGAATCCTGCGGCGTGTAATCAAACGGATCCGGAGCTGCGTTGCCATAGGGGCCTTGCGAAGATGCAGCGTAAGAATCCTGCGCCGTGTCGCCATAGCCCATAACCCGGGTGGGCTCAGCAGAAGGCTGCGTCGCGGCGGGGTCGGTATAACCGGGGTTGGGAACAACGCGGGTCGCATCGGCGCTATCGCCAGCCTGCGCGGAACCGTAGCCGCCCATCACGGTTGTTTTGTCCTGATCCATGCAACGATTCCTTTCCGTCGCTCGTGAGCATCAAGTTATCCATGCATTCTACCCGCGCAAAAACCTATGATGGGCAGAGCCCGTCGGTATCTACAAGACATGCGCGGGCCTAAGGATAAAAAAGCCCCGCCGGGCCTTGTGGCACGGCGGGGCGGGCTAGCAGCTATGGACAGCAGACTTAGAACAGGCCGGTGATGTTGCCGTCGTTGTCGACGTCGATGTTTTCGGCCGCGGGCACCTTGGGCAGGCCCGGCATGGTCAGAACACTGCCGGTCAGCGCGACCACAAAGTGGGCGCCGGCAGAAACCTTGAGCTCGCGCACCGTGATGCGGAAGTTCTCGGGAGCGCCCAGGGCCTTGGCGTTGTCGCTAAAGCTGTACTGCGTCTTGGCGACGCACACCGGCAGGTTGCCAAAGCCGTTCTCGCGCAGCTCGGCGAGCTGGCGCTTGGCGGCCGGCGTAAAGTCAACGCCGTCGGCGCGGTAGACCTTGGTGGCAACGGCCTCGAGGGCATCAGCGACATCAGCGCCGTCCTCATAGGCAAACTTGAGCTCGCTCGGCTGCTCAATCAGACGCATGACCTCATCGGCAAGCTCGAGCGCGCCCTCGCCGCCCTTGGCCCAGACCTCGGAAAGCTTAACGTTGACGCCGAGCTTCTGGCACTCGGACTCGATGAGCGCAAGCTCGGCCTCGGTGTCCGTCGGGAAGCGGTTGATGGCGACCACACAGGGCAGACCGTAGACGTTCTGGATGTTGTCGACATGGCGCAGCAGGTTGGGCATGCCGGCCTTGAGGGCCTCGAGGTTCTCCTCGTTGAGGTCGGCCTTGGCAACACCGCCGTTGTACTTAAGGGCGCGAGCGGTCGCGACGACCACGACGGCGTTGGGACGAACGCCCGTCATGCGGCACTTGATGTCCAGGAATTTCTCGGCACCCAGATCGGCACCAAAACCGGCCTCGGTAATGGCGACATCGCCAAAACGCATAGCCATACGCGTGGCCATGATAGAGTTGCAGCCGTGGGCAATATTGGCGAAGGGACCGCCGTGGACAAACGCGGGCGTACCCTCAAGCGTCTGCACCAGATTGGGCTTGAGCGCATCCTTGAGCAGTGCGGCCATAGCTCCCTGGGCCTTAAGGTCGCGTGCGCGGACGGGCTCGCCGGCATAGCTGTAGCCGACAACGATCTCGCCCAAGCGCTCCTTAAGATCGTTGATGCTCGTGGACAGGCACAGGATCGCCATGACCTCGGAGGCAACGGTAATGTCAAAGCCATCCTCGCGCGGCACGCCCTGGGCCTTGCCGCCAATGCCGTCGATGACATGGCGCAGCTGACGGTCGTTCATGTCGACAACGCGCTTCCAGGTGATGCGCTTAACATCGATACCGAGCTGGTTGCCCTGCTGAATATGGTTGTCGAGCATGGCGGCCAGCAGGTTGTTGGCGGCACCAATAGCATGGAAGTCACCAGTAAAGTGCAGGTTGATGTCCTCCATGGGGATGACCTGCGCCCAGCCACCGCCGGCGGCACCGCCCTTCACGCCAAACACGGGACCGAGCGAAGGCTCACGAAGGGCCACAGCGCTCTTGACACCGCGACGGCGCAGGCCATCGGCCAGACCGATGGTCGTAGTGGTCTTGCCCTCGCCGGCGGGCGTGGGGTTGATGGCGGTCACGAGGACGAGCTTGGCCTGGTGATCAGTCGGCTCATTGAGCAAAGAGTAGTCGACCTTAGCCTTGTCGAAGCCGTACGGAATCAGGTGCTTTACGTCGACGCCGGCGTTCTTGGCAACCTCGGTAATGGGCAGCGGCGTGACGGAACGTGCGATTTCGATGTCAGTAGGCATGGACGGTCCTTTCGTTACCGGATGAGAAAAAGACCAATTCAGCATAGCACGGGCGCGCAATAGTAAAGCACCCGTAACCGACAAACGGCGATATGTTTATCCAATGCCCAGCAATAGCCTAACAGCCTGCCAGAACACGCCTCTAAACAGTTGGCTCGATACCCAGGTGGTCAAAGGTGCGCAGGGTTGCCTGACGGCCCTGGGGCGTACGGATCATCAACCCGCACTGCAGCAGATAGGGCTCGTAGACATCCTCGAGCGTACCTGGGTCCTCGCCCACCGCACTGGCAAGTGTCGTCAGGCCCACGGCGCGACCGGAGAACGTCTTGGCAAGCGACTCCAAGATGCGAATATCCATCCAGTCCAAACCAAGCTCATCAATCTCAAAGAACTCAAGCGCCTGGCGGCAAATATCAAGCTCAATAGGACCGTTGCCACGCACCTGCGCATAGTCGCGTACGCGCTTGAGCAGACGGTTGGCCAAGCGCGGCGTGCCACGCGAACGAGAGCCGATCTCGAGCGCACTCGGATGGTCAATCGTCACGCCCAGGATGGTCGCCGAGCGCGTCACGATCTGGGCGAGTTCCTCGACCGTGTAGTAGTCCAAGCGATACGAAATACCAAAGCGGTCGCGCAGCGGGCCGGTCAACATACCCGAGCGGGTCGTTGCCGCCACCAGCGTAAACTTGGGGATATCCAGGCGAATCGAACGTGCCGCCGGACCTTTGCCGATCACGATGTCGAGCGCAAAGTCCTCCATCGCGGGGTACAGAACCTCCTCGACCGAACGGTTAAGGCGGTGGATCTCGTCGATAAAGAGCACGTCACCCGGCTGCAGGTTGGTAAGGATAGCCGCGAGGTCGCCGGTACGCGCGATGGCCGGACCGCTCGTCGTCTTGATCTGAGCGCCCAGCTCGTTGGCGATAACGGTGGCCAGCGTGGTCTTACCCAGACCCGGAGGGCCCGAGAAGATCACGTGGTCGAGCGTCTCGCCACGGCTCTGCGCAGCCTCGATCAACACACGCAGGCTCTGCTTGATATGTTCCTGACCGCAATAGTCGTCCAGGCGTTGGGGACGCAGGGTGCGGTCGACATCGAGGTCTTCGGGCGTCAGCTCGGAGCCCACCATGCGCTCACCGTGTGCCATGGATGCCGCCGGCGAGTTGCCGGGCGTCGCCCACAGGTCCTGAGAGTCATCGGCTTCCCACATCACGCATCCATTCCGAGTCGCTTAAGCGCCGCGCCGAGCAGATCCTCGACACGCATATCCTGCCCATCATACCCGCTCAGGGCAACATCGGTCTCCTGCGGGCTAAAGCCCATGGAAAGGAGCGCCGCACGGGCGTCATCGATCGCCGAAGGAGCGGCGGCGGGAACCGGCATCGCAACCTGGCCGGGAATCACGTCGACCGGCACAAAGCCCTTGTCCTTGGCAAAGGTGCTCTTGAGCTCCAGGATCAGACGCTGGGCGGTCTTTTTGCCCACACCGGGCACCTTGGCCATGCCCTTGTCATCCTCGGCCATCACCAGGGAATACAGCTGGCTCACGGTATAGGTGGAGAGCACGGCAAGCGCCAGGCGCGGACCGACACCCGAGACGGACACGAGCCGATCGAACATCGTGCGCTCGTCCTTGGAGGCAAAGCCAAAGAGCGTCATGGCGTCCTCGCGCACCTGCATACGGGTATAGAGGCGGACCTCGCCGCCGGGCGTAGGCAGCGTGGCGGCAGTGCTGCCCGAAATACCAAGCTCAAAGCCCACGCCCGATACATCAACAACGGCCGAGCTCATCGTGGCCTCGACAAGCGTTCCATGGAGCTGAGAGATCATCAGTATCCGGTTCCTCTCTGTTGATAGAACTCGCCGCCGGTAAGCGCCCGGGTGCGACTGAGGTTAACGTGGCAGATGGCGCAGGCCAGAGCATCGGCGGCATGGTCGGGATGCGGGTCGTGATCGAGCTGCGTGAGCGTACGAACCATATACGCGACCTGCCGTTTGTCCGCGGCGCCGGTGCCCACAACCGCCTGCTTAATCTGCATAGGCGTGTACTCGCCAATCTCGAGCGCGCATTCCGAAAGCGCCACGAGTGCAGCACCGCGGGCATGCGCCGTAGGAATGGCCGAGCGAACGTTGGCGCCAAAGTAAATGCTCTCGATGGCAGCGGTATCGGGTCGATAGCGCTCCACGACACCCTTGAGGTCGCGGGCGATATGCGACAGGCGCACCGCGAGCGGACTGCCTGCGCTGGTCTCGATGCAGCCATAGGCACGGCAGCGAACCTCGCCACGCCGCTCCTCGATAATCCCCCAACCCGTATGAGCCAAACCGGGGTCGATGCCCAAAATAACCAAGCCAACCTCCCCTCGCCACAAGTACGGCGCAAGACAAGGCCTC
>CAUHFS010000020.1 GCA_959605475.1 uncultured Collinsella sp.
GCCGTTAGCTTACAGGCCGCAGGCTGCTTTGAGTTCTTCGACTCGGTCGGTCTTCTCCCAGGTGAAGTCGGCGTCTTCGCGGCCGAAGTGGCCGTAGGCTGCTGTTTTTTCGTAGATGGGGCGACGCAGGTCAAGGTCGCGGATGATTGCGCCCGGGCGCAGGTCGAAGGTCTTCTCTACGGCCTCGACGATCTTGTCCTCGGCAACATGCGCGGTACCGAAGGTGTCGACCATGATTGAGAGGGGCTTGGAAACGCCGATGGCGTAGGCAAGCTCGACTTCGCAGCGGTCAGCCAGACCGGCGGCGACCACGTTCTTGGCGACCCAGCGTGCGGCATACGCGGCGGAGCGGTCAACCTTGGTGCAGTCCTTGCCGCTAAAGGCACCGCCGCCGTGACGTCCATAGCCGCCGTAGGTGTCGACGATGATCTTGCGGCCGGTGAGGCCCGTGTCGCCCATGGGGCCGCCCACGACAAAGCGCCCGGTGGGGTTCACGTAGATGTCCGCGTTGTCCCACGGCATGTTCTCGGCGGCCATGACCGGGGTGATAACGTGCTCGATGAGGTCGGCCTTGATCTTGCCCATGTCCTCGATCTCGGCGGCGTGCTGCGTGGAGATGACGATCGTCGTGACCTCGACGGGCTTGCCTTCCTCGTAGCGCACGGTGACCTGGGTCTTGCCGTCGGGACGCAGATAGGCGAGGGTGCCGTCGTGACGCACGGCGGCCAGGCGCTCGGCCAGGCGGCTTGCCAGGTAGTGTGGCATGGGCATGAGGGTCTTGGTCTCGTTGGAGGCATAACCGAACATCATGCCCTGGTCGCCGGCACCGATCAGGTCGATCGGGTCGGTGGTAGCGCCGGTCTGGGTCTCGAAGGACTCGTCAACGCCCTGGGCGATATCGGGCGACTGCTCGTGGATGAGGCTCATAACGCCGCAGGTGTCGCAGTCAAAACCGAACTTGGCACGGTTGTAGCCAATGCGGCGGATAACGCCGCGGGCGATTTCCTGTACGTCGACGTAGGCCTGGGTGCGAATCTCGCCGGCGACGATGACAGTGCCGGTGGTCACGAGGGTCTCGCAGGCGCAGCGGACGTTCTCCACGTTGGCAGGCACGCCGTTGGGGGCGATGTAGCCCTGCTCCTGGAGCTCTATTTCTTTGGCGAGGATTGCGTCGAGGACGGCGTCGCTGATCTGGTCAGCGATCTTATCGGGATGACCTTCGGTCACCGACTCCGACGTAAAAACAAAGGACCCGTGTTGGGGTGGAATGGAACGAAGTTCTTCTGACATGATTGTCCTTTCAAAAACGTGTCCCAGCGACCGTTACCATTCCGCCGGGCTCTCTATGCAAGGGCACATCATAGCGCGTAAATCAAACATTCACACCCTTTCCGCACCTACTCATTGGGGACAGACTTAAATGACCAGCCTTGGCTAAGTGCCGACAGGTTGCCCAAAGACTGATCATTTAAGTCTGTCCCCAATGAGTGGGTCGGTGCCCTTTGTGCGGAGGTTGCTTTGATGCTTTATACTGATGCAGTTAGACATCCATCCTGCAATCGAGGAGATTTCCATGGCATCAGACGTTCGCGTCCGCTTTGCACCCTCACCGACGGGCAAGCTGCACATCGGCGGCGCCCGCACCGCTATCTATAACTGGGCTTTCGCCCGTGCAAACGGCGGCACGTTCATCCTGCGCATCGACGACACCGATCCCACCCGCTCCACCGACGAGAACACGCAGATCATCTTGCGCGCCATGCGTTGGCTGGGCTTGGACTGGGACGAGGGTCCCGAGGTGGGCGGCGACTTTGGCCCCTACGCCCAGACCGAGCGCTTGGACCTGTACAAGCAGGCCGCCCAGAAGCTCTGGGACGAGGGCAAGGCCTATCCCTGCTTCTGCACCAAGGAGCAGCTCGACGCCGACCGCAAGGCCGCGCAAGAGCGCAAGGACCCCTTCCAGGGTTATCAGCGCCGTTGCCGCGATCTTGATCCCGAGGAGGCCCGCCGCCGCATCGAGGCCGGCGAGTCCTACGTCCTGCGCATCAAGGTGCCCGAGGACCGCGGAGACGTCGTCATCCACGACGCCGTCCACGGCGAGGTGACCTTCGACGCCAAGGAGCTCGACGACTTTGTCATCTTCCGCTCCGATGGCACGCCCACGTACAACTTTGCGACCGTCGTCGACGACGCCATGATGAAGATCACCCATGTCATCCGCGGCGACGACCACCTCTCCAACACCCCGCGCCAGGTCATGGTCTACGAGGCCCTCGGCGCGCCCGTGCCCACGTTCGCCCACATCTCCATGATTCTGGGCGCCGACGGCAAGAAGCTCTCCAAGCGCCACGGCGCCACCTCAGTAGAGGAGTACCGCGACGCCGGCTACCTGTCCGACGCTTTCGTCAACTATCTGGCGCTGCTCGGCTGGTCGCTTGACGGCGAGACCACGATCATCCCGCGCGATGTCCTGGCCAGCAAGTTCTCACTCGACCGCATCTCCAAGAACCCGGCGACCTTCGACCCCAAGAAGCTCGACTGGGTCAATGCCGAGTACATCAACGGCATGTCCGATGCCCAGTTTGCCGACGAGATCATGGTCCCCGAGCTGCACGAGGCGGGTCTCATCGAGGGCAACGTCGAGTACGGCGAGGACTGGATTGACGCACTCGCTGCCATCGTCAAGCCGCGCACCAAGATGCCAGCCGACGCCGTGACCGTCGCCGCTCCCATCTTTGCTACGGCCGAGACGCTCGAGTATGATGAGAAATCCGTTAACAAGGGCCTGGCCAAGGAAGGCATGGGCGCCATCCTGGACGTCGCCAAGGCCGCGCTCGAGGGCGTGGACGAGTGGACAGCCGCGAACATCGACGCCGCGCTTGAGCCGCTGCCCGAGCAGATGGACCTCAAGAAGCGCGTGGTGTTCCAGGCCGTGCGCGTCGCCGTTTGCGGCAACATGGTGAGCCCTCCGCTGGGCGAGACCATGGCGCTCGTCGGCTGCGATGACTGCCTGGCACGCATCGACCGCGCCCGCACGATGGCGCTGTAGCAGCTGCGCAAACGTATGTATTCGAGCCCCGTTCACCCCGAGCGGGGCTCTTGTTTCTGTACCGATGAGTGGGTTGCTGGGACAAAATAATCAGTGGTGTTTGTCCCGTGTTCGAGCGACGCAACAAGCTCGACACTCGTATCGGCCATGGGACAAACACTACTGATTATTTTGTCCCACCCCTTTCAGGTCCGTTCGTTAGAGGTGGTGTATGGCTCAACAACTGTCGCTGTTTGGTTCACCGGAACCGGAGGAGGCTCTGGTGAAGCTCATGCCTGCCGCTGCCTCGGCTCAGCCTAAGCCTGCACCTGAGCCCATCGCTGCCTACGCGAGCGTGGTTCTCGACATTCCTACCCGAGCGCTGTCCGAGCCATTCGCCTACGGCATTCCCGAGTCCCTTGCCAACGAGGCCCAGGTCGGATCGACGGTCCTGGTCCACTTTGGCAACCGTGCCGCCGCAGGCTACATCGTCGATATTGCGCCCGAGCTGGGCGACCTGCAAGGCAACAACGCCCTTGACCTTTCGCGCATCAAGCCTGTCGAAGCCATCCTCAGCAAACCGCTCTTTGCCGCCGAGGCTGCACGCATTGCGCGCTGGATGAGCCGCGAGTATGTCGCGACGCTTTCCGAGTGCCTGCGCCTGTTTTTGCCACCGGGCGGCAGCCCGCGTGTGGTCAAGGGCGACGACGGCGTGTGGACGGTTGAACGTCCAGCCGTCAAACCCATCCAAAACCGCTGGGTGATGCTTACGCCCGAAGGCTTTGACTACACGCCACCCAAGACCGCGGTCCGCCAGCGCCAACTCATCGAGGCGCTCCAGTGCGGACCGGTCACGACGCGCGACCTCAACCTTCTCTATAACAGCATGTCGGCGACCATCAAGGCGCTCGAAAAACGCGGCGTTGTGGTGGTGGAAGAGCGCCGCGCCTGGCGTGGCTGCGGCGAGCAGACCACGCTGTCCTCGGCAAGCGGCAAAGCGCCGGTCTCCCTTACCAGTGGCCAGCAACAGGCACTCGCGCAGATTGAGCGCGCCCGTCTGGACGCTCATGGCGACGTGGTGCTGGTCGACGGCGTCACCGGCTCCGGCAAAACCGAGGTTTACCTCTCCGCCATCGAGCGCGTGCTCGCAGCCGGTCGCTCGGCCTGCGTGCTGGTGCCCGAGATTTCGCTGACGGCCCAGACCGTCGGCCGCTTCCGTTCGCGCTTTGGCGAGACGGTCGCCGTGTTCCATTCGCGGCTTTCGGCCGGCGAGCGCCTGGACCAGTGGGATATGGTTGCCAGCGGTGCGGCCCGCGTGGTCGTCGGCGCACGTTCGGCGCTCTTTTGCCCGCTTGGCGACCTGGGCCTCATCATCATTGACGAGGAGCACGAGACCAGCTACAAGCAGGGGTCCAGTCCGCGCTACCACGCGCGCGAGGTGGCGGCCGAGATGGCGCGGCGCTACCGCTGCCCGCTCGTGTTGGGCTCCGCCACGCCCTCGGCCGAGGCCCTCGACCACTGCCGCCGTGGAACGTATAACGGCACCACTTGGACGCGCGTCGAGATGCCCGAGCGCCCGGGACACGCCGTGCTGCCCGAGGTCCGCATTGCCGACCTGCGCCGCGAGTTTTCGCACGGTAGCCGTTCAATGTTCTCTAAACCGCTGATGGAAGGTTTGGAGCGCGTTGTAGAGCACCGCGAGAAGGCCGTGCTGCTGCATAACCGCCGTGGCTTTGCGCCGTTCCTGATGTGTCGCGAGTGCGGCTGCGTTCCCACCTGCAACCACTGCTCCACCGCGCTTACGTATCACGAGCGCACGCACACGCTGCAATGTCACACATGCGGTTCGTCTTGGCGCGTGCAGCCGCATCCCGCGCCCACGAGCCGTTGCCCCAAATGTGGCAGTCGCTACCTGGCAAAAATGGGCCTGGGCACGCAGCAGATCGAGGACGCACTGCACCAGTTGCTTCCCGAGGACGTCGCCATTATTCGCATGGATGCCGATTCCACGCGTGGCAAGGATGCGCACAAAAAGCTGCTCGAGCAGTTCGATGCGGCGGATTGCGCCGTGTTGCTGGGCACCCAGATGATCGCCAAAGGCCTTGACTTTCCCGAGGTCACGCTCGTGGGTGTGGTCAATGCTGACTTCGCCCTCAAGCTGCCGGATTTCCGCGCAGGGGAGCGCGCCTACGATTTGCTTGAGCAGGTCGCCGGTCGCGCCGGTCGCGGCGATCGCCCTGGCGAGGTCATCATCCAGACGTATCTACCCGAGGATCCGGTCATTCGCGCCGTCGCCGAGCACGATCGCTCGATCTTTACCGACTACGACCTGGACCAGCGTCGCGACGCGCTGTACCCGCCGTTTGTGCGCCTGGTCAACATCTTGGTGTGGTCGGCGAACCGAGACGACGCGCAGGACTACATCGGGCGTATCGCAAAGCTTCTTAAGCGCCGCTGGCATGCCGCCGCGCCCGATTTTTTGCGGGCGGGGAGTGCCGTGCCGCAGGTGCTGGGTCCGGCTTCGTGTGTAATCGAGAGAGCCAAGGACCGTTACCGCTTCCATCTGCTTGTGAAGTCGCCCGTGGGGTACCATGTTTCTGATGATATCGACGCCTGCCTCAAAGAGGTGGGCTCCGTGCGCGGCGTGAGCGTGAGCGTTGACGTCGACGCTTATGATTTGATGTAACAACCCGAAAGGATGGCCATGGAAGCCAACGGAATCGTACTGTCGCCCGACCCTCGTCTGCGCCAGGAGTGCGCCGTCATCGAGGAGATCACCCCGGCGATCGAGGCGCTTGCCGAGAAGATGAAGAAGATGATGTTCGACAACGGCGGTTGCGGCCTTGCTGCCCCGCAGATCGGTGAGCTCATCCAGCTCGTCACCATCGACTGCGACTACACCGACAAGAACGACTATGACCCGTACGTGCTCATCAACCCCGTGATCGTGGAGCAGAGCGACCATCTGGTGCCGTTTAGCGAGGGCTGCCTGTCCATCCCTGGCATTAGCTGCGAGATCGAGCGTCCCGACCATGTCGTCGTCGAGGCGTACGACTTGGACGCAAACCTGATTCGCTATGAGGCTTCGGGCGATCTGTTCTGCGTGTGCCTGCAGCACGAGATTGATCACCTGCATGGCAACACCATGTTCGAGCGACTGAAGCCGATGCAGAGGATCAAGGCAGTCAAGGAGTACCAGGACGCCCTGGCCCGCGGCGCTCGACCGGGCGAGACGGAGTAGGTCCCACCGTCCCCGGTGCTGAGCGCCCACATATCATCCCGTGCTCAAACATTCTCGCTTCGCTGCGAAACTGCGCGCGGGACGATATGTGGGCGCTCAGCACCGGGGACTGCGTTGTTCTGGCTCGGTTCGCCCGGGTGCCGTTGGGCCAGGGATGGGCGTCTTTGCTGATAGGACTTTGTTGAGAGGGAGCTGCTTTCATGCGGCTCTTTCTTTGTTTTTGGGTATATTTGTTCTTGTTGAATTGTTCTTGCGGCTGGGCGCGCATGCGGCCTGGAACGCTTCTTTTGTAGCCGTCTCGGCTCGTTATTGAGAGGAGACTAACTTTTATGCGTATTGTGTTTATGGGTACGCCTGATTTTGCTGTGCCTTCGTTGACTTCGCTTGTTGAGGCTGGGAACGAGATTGCGCTTGTTGTTACTCGTCCTGATGCTGTTCGTGGGCGTGGTAAGAAGCTTGAGCCTTCTCCTGTTAAGGCCAAGGCGCTTGAGCTGGGGTTGCCGGTTGTTGAGGCTAATCGTATGACGCCTGAGGTTGTTGAGGTGCTCCAGGCTGCCCAGGCTGATATTTTCTGTGTGGCTGCCTATGGTTGCATTTTGCCCGATGAGGTGCTGCATATGGCGCCGCTTGGTATTGTGAATGTTCATGCGTCCTTGCTGCCTCGTTGGCGCGGCGCGGCTCCCATTCAACGTGCGATTCTCGCTGGTGATGAGGTTGCTGGCGTTTCTATCATGCGCATTGGGCACGGCGTGGATACTGGTGCTTATTGTGCTCAGGCTTCCACGTTGGTTTCCGGTAAGCATGCTGAGGCGCTGACCATGGAGCTTGGTGAGCTTGGCGGCAAACTGCTGGCTGATACGCTTCCTTCTCTTGCCGATGGCACCGCCGTGTGGACTGAACAGGATGAGGCGCTCGTCACCCATGCTGCCAAGATTTCCAAGCAGGAGATGCGCTTGGATCCGCAGATGGCGGCGCTTGATTGCGTGCGTCATGTGCTGGCTTCGTCCGATACCGCGCCTGCTCGTTGCGTGATTGCCGGCAAGACCGTGCGTGTGCTCGATGCTGCGGCGGCTGATGTGTCGCTCGGCGAGGGTCAGGTTCTCGTTAAGGCCAAGCGTGTTTACCTGGGCCTTTCTGATGGCTCGGTTGAACTGCTCGAGGTTAAGCCTGATGGCAAGCGTGCTATGACTGCTTCTGCTTGGGCTGCTGGCCTGCAGGGTGCCGATCTTATCTGGAGTGTTTTGTCATGAGCAAGCTGTCTCCCGCGCGCAAGCTTGCGCTCGATGTGCTGATGGAGGCCGATCGTCGCGGCATGTATGCGCGCGACGTGCTGTCCTCTCGCGCATCGGCCAAGGCCATTGACCAGCGCGATTCTGCGTTTGCCGCTCGCCTGGCGCTCGGTGTTGCCGCCACGCAGGGTATTTTGGACGAGTTGCTCGATCAGTTTCTCGATAAGCCCAAAAAGGTTGCGCCGCGTGTTCGCATGGCGCTTCGTATCTCGGCCTTCGAGATGCTCTATCTGCATACGCCGGGCCGCGTTGCCGTAAGTCAGGGAGTTGAGCTCGTTCGCAGTGGTGCTAAGTCCGCCGCTGGCTTAGCCAATGCTGTATTGCATAAGGTTGCGGACAATGTTGAGGACTTTGCTACTGCGTCCGATGTGGATGAGTCTGAGCGACGCTTGGTTCGCCTGTCTCGCCTGATGGGCTTGCCGCGATGGCTGTGCGCTCGCATTATAGCATCGTTTGACACGCCAGAGGGTGCGCTTAACTTTGCCGGCAATCTGGCCCCCGCGCCGCTGGCCCTGCATGAGAACGCTTTTGCTTCCAAGCCCGATCCGTATATCTCGCAGCTCGTCGCACCTGTCTTCCCGGGCTGCCATGCCCCGGTTGATGCCCAGGTTACCGTTGCTTCGGGTGCGTTTGAGCGTGCTGCCGCGGTGGCATCTGATCTCAACGCGCAACTTATCGCCACAGCTGCCACGCGCCCTGGTTGCTGCCTTGAGATTGGTGCCGGCCGTGGCACCAAGACCTATGTGATGATGTGCCAGGCCAAGCGTGCGGGCTATGAGCGTCAGCATACGGCGCTCGATTTGCATGATCGCAAGTGCGACCAGAATCTCGCTCGCCTGCATAAGGCAGGTATTCAGGGCGTTCGTACGGTTTCGGGTGATGCTTGCGAGCTTGATGAAGTACTGACGTCGTTTGATGCCATGCTTGGCGAGCCGGTTAAGTTCGATACGGTCTTTATCGATGCGCCGTGCTCTGGCACCGGAACCATGCGTCGTCATCCCGAGATCCCGTGGCGCCTGACCGAAAAGGATGTGACGGTTGAGCTGCCCAAGCTGCAGCTTACGATGCTCAAGGAAGCCGCTGCGCGCGTGGCTGCCGGCGGCGAGCTCATCTATGCCACCTGCTCGGTCTTTGAAGAGGAGAACGCGCAGGTCGTGGATGCCTTCCTGGCTTCTCCCGAGGGCGCCGGCTTTACCGTGGCGCCGCTCTCCGAGGCGCAGATTCTGCAACTCCCCGAGTTCGATCAGGCCAAGAAGCTCGTATCCGTACGCCAGAATGATCGAGGCCTCTTCCAAAGCGTGCCGGTAAATGCCGACTCCTACGACGGCCACTTCTGCGCCCGCCTGGTCCACAAGTAACGACTAAGTTGCGGTGAAATAGGGATTGAATAGCGGCTTCTGCCCGCCAAACAGTCCTTATTTCACCGCAACTCATAAGGAAGCCTGGGCAGCTAAAGAAACAGCCCCGCGATTGGTGTCGGTCGCGGGGCTGATTGGTTTCTAGTGGTTATGCGGGCAGTTGGCGCAGCAGCCGCTGGTGGCGCTGGTGCTGGAGCCGCCGCTTCGCTGGTCGGTGTTGTAGAAGCCGCTGCCCTCAAATTTAATACCGCTGGCCGAGAACGTCTTGGCGGCCGGAGCGCCGCAGCTGGGGCACACGACCTCGGGAGTCTCGGACATAGGATGCTCAACCTCAAACACGTTGCCGCAGCTCGAGCACTTGTAATCGTAGCGCGCCATAATACTTCCTTTTCAGCACAAAGCGGGCAGATTACTCTGCCCGCAAAAATTCAAACGTCTGTAACTGTACCCTATATCGGGCGTTTTATCACGCTTCGCCCCAGAATCTATGCGTGTTGCGCAGGAGCTGTGCGGTTTTGCCCTCGGCGGCCGCAACGTCGGCCTCGTCAGCCTGCCAGGTCCAGTTGCCCGTGGCCACGCCCGGTACGTTCATGCGCGCGTCGTCGCCCAGCCCCAGGACATCCTGCAGCGGCATCATCACCAGGGGAGCGTCGCTTGCCAGCGCATCGCTCATCAGCTTGGCCGCCACCTCAACACCGCTCGGTTCGTCGCCGCCCGCAAAGGAACGCGTACACCAACCCGCGAGCGTCGACGTGTCGTGCGTCGAGGTATACAGGATCTTTCCTGGCGTAGGGTGCACGCCGCAACGGACGTCGTAGTCGCCAAACTCCAGCACGTCCATGCCGGGGAAGCCGCAGGTCGAGGCCATGGCGCGAACGCCGGGCGTCAAATAGCCCAGGTCCTCGGCAATAAAGTTGAGCGGACCCAGCTCGTCATAGGCGGTCTGAAACAGGTCCTTGCCCGGTCCCGCCAGCCAGCGACCTTCGGCGCAAGCCTTGCCAGCGGGGATACTGAAGTAGCTGTGGAAGCCCAAGAAGTGATCCAGACGCACGCGGTCGTAAAGTGAGAACGCACGACGTAGGCGATCCATCCACCAGCTATAGCCGTTCTGCTTCATGTGGTCCCAGCGGAACGTCGGGTTGCCCCACACCTGACCCTCGGGCGCAAAGTTGTCGGGCGGCGCACCGGAGATCTCGATTGCCTTGCCGGTATCGGATAGCCAGAAGTTCTCGGGTTCGCTCCACGCATCTGCCGAATCGTCGGACACGTACATAGGAATATCGCCGATGACCTCGATGCCCTTCTTGTGCGCGTAGTTCATGAGCTCGCACCAGGCTAGGTCAAAGCGGTACTGCATGTACGCCTGAAGCTCGGCCTCGTCGTGGAAGCGCTTGTCGTCAATCAGGTGCTCGTTGTAGCGCGCAACATCTGCCGGCCAATCGTGGCGCGACTCGCCCTCAAAGTATTTCTTGACGGCCATGTAGACGCAGTACTTCTCGAGCCAATCGGCATTGCGATGTTTAAACGCGGTGTACAGCGGATCGGCATCCTCGCCGCCACGGGCCTTCCAAGTTTCAAAGTCGGCCGCCAGCTCCTCGTGGCTTTCGGGCAGCAGGTCGATATTACCTGCAAAGGCCGAAGGACCGGCGTAAGGGGAGCGGAAGAAGTCCGTTGGGTTGACAGGCAGGACCTGCCAGTAGCGCATGCCCATAGCGGCCAGATGGTCGATAAAGCGACGCGTGGGTGCGCCGATCGTACCGGGCTTGCCGTCATCGGTCGGTACCGAGGTGATATGGCACACAACGCCCGTGCCGTGATCGAGCGGCTCCTGCAGGCGCTGCTCGGCATGGTGATAGATGATCGACGAGCCCAGCGGATACAAATCGAGCGTGACCGTGCCGTTGTGGATCTCGCACTCGTGACCGCTGATCACGTCACTCGCGCATTCGTCGAGCGCCGGAATCGTCACGCGGTGCGAATTGCGCAGACTACGGTTAATGATAACCGTCGCGGACTCGCCATCCCTGCCCGTGCGGTTGTATGCCAGCACCTCGTCGTTGAGCGCGAAGGCCTTGATCTCGCCGTCGATCATAAACGGCAGTGCGCGGCGTACGGCGGAGGCGTTTTTGACAATAGCCAGCGTGTCGAAGTCGTGCAGTTGGTCCTTGGTCGGCAGGGTGCGGCGGTTGCCCGGATCGGTTAGACCCTCCAGGCCGTATTCGTCGCCGTAGTAGATCGAAGGCACGCCGGGGAAGGTCATCTGCATGAGCGTGGCGAGCCAAAAACGGCTCTTGGCCAGGCCCATCGAGTTCTCGTCCAGGCGCCATTTGCTGCGCTCGCACTCGGGCAGCTGCGACTCGTCGGGGCCGCCGCCGAGCACCGAGATAATGCGCGGACGGTCGTGGCTCGAAAGCAGATTAAGTGCGCAGGACAGGGCCTCACGGGGATAGTTCTCGCGCAGGGTTTCGATTTCCTCGGCTGCCTGGTAGGCGTTCTTGTAGCCCATCAAAAAGTCGATGACCATGTCGCGGAAGGGGTAATCCATAGCAGAGTCCAACTCGGAGCCCTGTAGGTAGCGACGCAGATGGCCGTAGCTGATCTTGTTGGAGGCGTCTTCCCAGACTTCGCCGAGCAACAGTGCATCAGGCTTCTCGGCAAGTACGGCCTTCTTGATCTCGGCCAGGAAGTCGTCGGAAAGCTCGTCAGCGACGTCCAGGCGCCAGCCATGAGCGCCGGCACGTAGCCATTTACGGATCACGCCGTCCTTGCCCAGAAGCCGCTCGCGTACCAGCTCGGAGCTCTCATTGATGGCGGGCATGTTGCCCACGCCCCACCAGCAGTCGTACGAGCCGTCCTCGTGGAAATAAAACGCATCGCGCCACGGCGAGTCCTCGCTCTGCCACGCGCCCACGCCGGGGTAGTTGCCGTAGCGGTTGAAATAGATGGAGTCGTCACCCGTATGGTTAAAGACGCCGTCCAGGATGATGGAGATGCCCAGCTTCTCGGCTGCCTGGCACAGCTCGGTAAAATCCTGCTCGGTGCCCAGGATTGGGTCGATCTTGGTGTAGTCGGCCGTGTCGTAGCGGTGGTTGCTCGCGGCCTCAAAGATGGGGTTGAGGTAGATGGCCGTAAAGCCCAGCTCGGCGATGCGGGGCAGGTCATTTTGGATACCCTTGAGCGAGCCGCCGTAAAAGTCCCAGGTCTTGATGGATCCGTCCTCGGCACGCTCGTACACGGGCGGCTCGTTCCAGTCCTCGACCATGCGGCGCTGGATTCCGTTGCGTGGCTTTTCGACTTCGGCCAGCGTGCGCTCGCGCCAGTTTTCGTCGCGAGCATAGCGATCGGGGAAGATCTGGTAGACCATACCGCGCTCGTACCAGGTGGGACGGTTCTCGCGGTGCTTGTAGACGGTGACCTGGAACGACGGCACTTCGGCGTAGTCGTAGGTTACGCCCTCGCCGCCGGTGCGACCTTGCGGCGCGCCTAGGCGAACCTCGGGCTGGCCCTCGATATTGCAGATAAAGCTGTACCAGATAAGACAGGGCTCGGTGCACTCAAGCTCTGCAGTAAATATGCCGTCGCCCTCGTGCGTCATGGGATACAGAGACTCACCGATTTCATCGACCCAGGTGCGCAGCGTAAGCGTTGCCTGGTTGGGGTCGGCATCCTCCAAAATCACCGAGAGTGCAACGGAAGTTCCAGTGGTCACAGCGCCAAACGGAGTGCGAAACTGCGGCAGGCGGCTGTTGTGAATCAATCTCATAGTACGGTCCAGTTCTATACAGTCATGGCCAACGGGCCATGGGCTAAACGCACAGTACTTAAGTATATCGTTGCACTTTAGTTGTATAAACTACAGCCGCTCATTATCGGCGAACGGTTGTCCTAGAAAATCGTTTTACCATCCACATTATCGCGATACTCGAAAACGCCTATGTAGATAGTATTTGTAGCCAAACAAAACAGCTCCGGTTTACTACGACGAATTGAATGATCTCAACCACAGTCATTTTAGTGATATTAAAACTGCAGGTAGAAGCGTTGCCAATTTCGATGATTACTCGCCGTGGTCGGCCGGAGCCATTTTGTCGTAGTAAACCGGCCCTCTTTTTAATGCGGGGTTCAACCAAGAAGAGGGCGCCTGCTTGGGGCGCCCTCTTTTGCGTTGAGGATTAAGTTTTAATCGTCAGGATTAGCGGCGCTTGCGGGTGGCAGTTGCCTTGCGGACGGAGGTCTTCTTGGTCGGAGCCTTTTCCTCGGCCGGAGTGGCGGGGGAGACCGGAGTCTCCTTGGCAGGCTCGGGCTTAGCCTCTGCCTTCGGTGCGGCCTTGACCTCAGCGGCCTTCGGCGTCGGCTTGGCCTTTACCTCGGCCTTGGGCTCCTCTTTGGCAGCAGCGGGCTTAGTCTCTGCTTTGGGAGTTGCGGTCTTTGCCATGGTCTTCTTGGCTGTCGTCGTGCGCTTGCGCGAGGTGGTCTTGGCGGCAGGCTTGGCCTCGACGGTTGCCTCCGCCTTGGACTCGGCAGGCGTCTCCTCGACCTTGGCGGCCGGCTTTGCGGCAGCCTTCGTTGCAGTGGCCTTGGTAGCTGTAGCTTTCTTGGTGGCAGGGGTCTTGGTTGTGCTCTTGGACGCGGTCGTCTTCTTGGCGGCGGTCTTGGCCGGAGCCTTTGCCGCGGGCTTAACCTCGGCTGCAGCGGTCTCGGCCTTTACCTCGGGAACGACCTCGGCCTCGGCGGCCTTCTTGACAGCTGCGGTGGTGCGCTTGCGCGTGGTCGCTGCCTTGGCGGTAGTTGCCTTGGCAGTGGTGGTCTTGCTCGCAGCGGCCTTTGTTGTCGTGGCCTTTTTAGTCGTCGTCTTACGAGTCGTGGTCTTCTTTGCCGCAGGCTTCGCAGCCGGCTTCTCCTCAGCCTTGGGCTCCTCAGCAGCAGCGGGCGCCTCAACAACCGACTCGGCCTTGGGCTCGGGCTCGGCCTCAACTTTCTCAGCCACAACCACAGGCTCGTCGACAACAGCCGCCGGCCGCTCAATCTCCGGATGCATAAAGAAGTACAGGTCCAGATACTTGTCAGCCGAGCGCGTCCAGCTAAAGTCCTGGCTCATGGCCTGCGTGACCAGCTGGTTCCAAGCGTCGCGGTTATCCCAGAACAGGCGCGCCGCGCGGAACACCGCGTCGCCCATCTCGTCGCCGTTAAAGTTGCTAAACGAGAAGCCCGTGCCCTCGCCGGTAAACTCGTTGTACGGCTGCACGGTGTCCTTCAGGCCGCCGGTCTCGCGCACGATGGGCAGGGTGCCATAGCGCATGGCGATAATCTGCGACAGGCCACAGGGCTCAAACTTCGAAGGCATCAGGAACATGTCGGCGGCGGCATACATGCGCTGCGACAGCGCCGGATCGAACTCGATGCGCGCGGCCATGGTGCCGGGGTACTTGTCCTGGAAGTAGCGCAGACCGTCCTCGTAGTCGCGGTCGCCGGTACCCAGCACGGCCACCTGCACGCCGCCGGCCAGGATGCGGTCGAGTGCGTACATGACCAGGTCCATGCCCTTTTGGCGCGTCAGGCGCGTGACCATCACCATGAGCGGACGGTCGTCGCGAACCTCGAGCCCCAGCTCTTCCTGCAGCTTGGCCTTGCACACGGCCTTGCCGGAACGGTCCTCGACGGTGTAGTTGGCGGCAATGCGCTTGTCGGTCGCCGGGTCAAAGCCCGCCACGTCAATGCCGTTCAAAATGCCCTGCAGCGCATAGGAGCGCTCGCGCAGAACGCCGTCCAGGCCCTCGCCAAACTCGGGCGTCTGGATCTCGTTGGCATAGGTGGGGCTCACCGTGGTGATGGCATCGGCATAGCGCAGCGCGCCCAGCATGTAGTTGATGCTGCAGGCATCGCAACGCAGCTGCGAGGCGGCCGCCGGAATATGCGCCACACCCAGAATGTCCTCCATCACGGTGTCGCTGAACTGGCCCTGGAACGCCACGTTGTGGATCGAGAACACGGTCTTGACACGGTCGTACAGCGGCAGGCCCTGGTAGAACTCGCGCAAGAACACGGGCGCCAGTGCCGTCTGCCAGTCATTGCAGTGGAGGGTGTCACACTCAAAGCCGGCCGGCAGGTGCTGCAGGCTCTCGGTGATGGCCTTGGAGAAGAATGCAAAGCGCTCGCCGTCATCAAAGAAGCCGTACGGATAGTCGCGCGCAAAGTAACGCTCGTTGTCCACGAACATATAGGTGACGCCGTCGTGCTCGAGCTTCTCGAGTCCGCAGTACTCATTGCGCCAGCCCAGGCTCACGTAAAAGTCGGAGAAGTGCTCCATCTGCGCCTTGTACTCGTCCTTGATGGTGGCGTACTTGGGCACCATGACGATGACCTCGGCGCCGGCGCGCACAAGCGCCGCAGGCAGCGAGCCCGCCACGTCGCCCAGGCCACCGGTCTTCACAAACGGTGCGCACTCGGCCGAGGCAAACACGATCTGCATCTTTTTGCTGGAATCTGCCATATTGTCTCCCATGTTGCAATTCGAGAATAGCCGCCTGGCACAAACCGGGCGGCTATTCTACATGTTACGAGCGATGTTGCGGTGCCAACGTTAACGTACGATGGTGGTGTCGCAAGTTAACGGAGCCTTGCCCAGCACCAGGATGTTCTCGGGCGTGCCGCGAAGCTCGGTGTTGGTGGGAACCACGTTGTTTTTGTCCAGAATGGCGTTCTCAACGCGGGCGCCGCTCTTGATGATGCAGCTCTGGTTGATGATCGAATTGGTGACCGAAGCGCCTTCCTCGACCACAACGCCGCGCGACAGGATCGAGTTGCGCACGGTGCCCTTGATGATGCAGCCGGCCGAGATGATCGAGTTGCACGCGTGGCTGCCGGTCGCATAGCGCGAAGGCGGCACGTCGTGAGCCTTGGTCAGGATCGGGCGCTCGGGGTCAAAGAGCTGGTCGGCCACGGTCTGGTCGATCAGGTCCATGCTACGGCGATACAGCGACTTCTCGCTAAACACGCCCACGACCTCGCCCTTGTACTCGTAGCTGCACACGTCGATGTTGCCAAAGTCGCCCTGGAGTGCCTCGAGCAGGTCCAGATAGTCGGCGGCCTGGTAGTGGTCGATGATCTCGAGGAGCGTCTCGCGGTTGACGATGCAGCAGTCCATGGAGGCGTTGTCGCCGTACGCGACGCCGGCGCTCACGCCCGTCAGGCGGCCGTTCTCGTTAATCTCGAGTTTGGCCTCGTCCTCGACATTGCGCGTGGCCTTGCAGTACACCACGGTCATCTGGGCACCGGAGTTCTCGTGCGCTTCGATGATGGTGTTGAGGTCCATGTTAAAGATGATGTTGGTGCCCATCATCACGACATAGGGATTCTCCGAGCGCTGGAACAGCGTCTTGTTGGAGATGATGTCGCGCAGCAGGAAGCGCATGCCGCCCTTGGTGGTGCCATACGCGTTGCCGGGCACCATGAACAGGCCGCCCTTCTTGCGGTCCAGGCCCCAGTCCTTACCCGAGCCCACATGGTCGATCAGCGAGCGGTAGTTACCCGGCATGACGACGCCGACGGTCTTAATGCCGGCATTCATCATGTTGGACAGCGGGAAGTCGATCAGGCGGTAGCGGCCCAAAAACGGAACGGACGCGATGGGGCGGTCCTTGAGCAGGACGCTGCCGTAGGTCGAAGAGTAGTTAGCGGTGATATAACCGATGGCCTTGCGATTGATCATCGGATCATTCCCCCTTCCCGATAACGACGTCATTTCCAACGACGGCCGTATCCTTGGTGGTATCGACAGAGCCGAGCTTCACGCCCTCTTCGACCGTGGAGTTCTCGCCCAAAATAGCGCGGCAGATGTGCGCGCCGCTCTTAACGTGCGCACCCGGCAGCAGCACGGAGTCCTCGACCACGGCGCGCTCCTCGATGATGACATCGGTCGAAAGGATCGAGTGGCGAGCGGTGCCGTAGATCTTGCAGCCGTTGGAGACTAGGCAGTCGTCCAGACGGCCGTCCGGGCCAATGTAGTGCGGCGGACGCGTGGTGATGTTGGACATAATGGGGAAGTTCTTGTCAAACAGATCGAACTCGGGGTTGTTGCCCAGCAGGTCCATCGAGGTCTCGTGGAAGCTGGCGATAGTGCCGACGTCCTTCCAAAAGCCGTGGAACTCGTAGCTGTACAGGCGCTTGTTCTCGCCGAGCAGCTTGGGGATGATGTCCTTGCCAAAGTCGTGGCTCGAGCGCTGGTCCTGAGCGTCCTCCTCGAGCGCCTCGATCAGCACGTCGGCTGAGAAGATGTAGATGCCCATGGACGCAAGGTTCGAATCGGGTTTCTCGGGCTTCTCGGTGAACTTGGTGATGCGGCCGTCCTCGGGGTCGGTGGTCAGGATGCCAAAGCGGCTGGCCTCCTCCCACGGCACGGGCATAACGCTCACCGTGAGGTCGGCGTTGTTCTCAATGTGCGTCTTGAGCATCTTGCGGTAGTCCATGCGATACAGATGATCGCCCGAAAGAATCAGAACGTACTTGGGGTCGTTCGCCTTGATGTAGTCGAGGTTCTGCGTAATGGCGTCGGCCGTGCCCGCATACCAGGCGCCGCCGGTCTGCGTCTCGTACGGCGGCAGGATCGACACGCCGCCGTCGCGGCTGTCCAGATCCCACGCCTCGCCGGAGCCCACGTAGGCATGCAGCAGGTAGGGACGGTACTGCGTCAGAACGCCCACCGTGTCGATGCCCGAGTTGGAGCAGTTGGACAGCGAAAAGTCGATAATGCGGAACTTGCCACCAAAGCTAACCGCCGGCTTGGCGATCTTTTGGGTGAGTGCCCCCAATCGGCTGCCCTGTCCTCCTGCGAGGAGCATCGCGATGCATTCTTTCTTACTCATCGATTTCTCCTTCTGTCATCGATGTTCCTAACCCATTAGCGACGGGCGCGGCACACTGTCACGCCCGTCGAGTAATGCCGTGCGGCAAAGGGAGCTCGCGCGCTTTATGCGTGCCAGATCTCGTCGCGATACTCGCGAATGGTGCGGTCGGACGAGAACCAGCCACTCGAGGCGGTGTTGAGCAGGGCCTTGCGGTTCCAGGTCTCCTGGTCGCCGTAGCTGCCCGTGAGGTTCTCCCATGCATCCACGTAGCTACGGAAGTCAGCCATGACTAGGTCGGGGTCGTTGTTGTTCATGAGCTCGTTGTAGATGCTCTCGAAGTTGCCCGAAAGACCCGCAAACGTGTTGTCCTTGAGCTCGTTCATCACGCGGCCCAGACGCTCGCGGTCGCCGTTGAGGGTATCCCACGCAAAGTAGCTGTTGGATGCCCAGAGCTGCTCGACCTCGGGGGCGGTTAGGCCAAAGATGGCCTCGTTCTCGCGGCCGGCCAGATCGGCGATCTCGATGTTGGCGCCGTCAAGGGTACCCAGCGTAATGGCGCCGTTCATCATGAGCTTCATGTTGGACGTGCCCGAGGCCTCCTTGCCGGCCGTGGAGATCTGCTCCGAGATCTCGGCGGCGGGGTAGATGAGCTGGGCGTTGCTCACGCGGAAGTTGGGGATAAAGCAGACCTTCATGACCTCATTGACGCGGGCATCGTTGTTGATGACGTCGGCCACGGAGTTAATGAGGCGGATGGTCTCCTTGGCAAAGGTGTAGCTCGAGGCGGCCTTGCCGCTAAAGATGAAGGTCGTCGGCGTCACGTGGAAGTTGGGATCGGCGATGCGACGGTTGTAGATGTCCATCACCTTCATGATATTCATGAGCTGGCGCTTGTAGGCATGGAAGCGCTTAACCTGAACATCGAAGACGGTGTTGGGGTCAATGACCAGACCGGTCTCGGCCTTAACGTAGGCGGCCAGGCGCTCCTTGTTAGCGCGCTTGGAGGCACCCACGGCCTTCAGGAACTCGGTGTCGTTCTGGAACTCTTTGAGCTTCTCCAGCTCAAAGGCGTCCTTGAGCCAGCCGTCGCCAATGGCCTCGGTCACGAGCTTGGCGTAGGTGGGGTTGGCCTCGGCAAAGAAGCGACGGTGCGAGATGCCGTTGGTCTTGTTGTTGAACTTCTCGGGCGTCAGGGCATAGAAGTCCTTGAGCACGATGTTCTTGATGATGTCGGAGTGGATCTTTGCCACGCCGTTGACGCTGTGGCTGCAGATCACAGACAGGTTGGCCATGCGAATCTCGCCGTACCACAGGATGGCGGTCTGGCGCAGACGCTCCTGCCAGCCCTCCTTCGTGGTGTCGAACGACTCGTGCCAACGACGGCTGATCTCGTCGATGATCTGGTACACACGGGGGAGGAGCTTGGAGAACGTGCCGATGGGCCACTTCTCCAGAGCCTCGGGCAGGATGGTGTGGTTGGTGTAGCTCACGACCTGCGTCACGATGTTCCAGGCGTCATCCCACTCGAGCTTCTTCTCGTCGATGAGGATACGCATGAGCTCGGGGCCGCACATGGCGGGGTGCGTGTCGTTGGTGTGGATGGCCACAAACTGCGGCAACAGCTCCCAGTTCTCGCCGTGCTCCTTCTCAAAGGTGTCGAGCAGGCTGTAGATGCCGGCCGAGACAAACAGGTACTCCTGCTTCAGGCGCAGCAGACGGCCGTGCTCGCCGGCGTCGTTGGGGTAGAGGATGGCGCTGATGGCCTCGGCCTCGGCGCGCTCGGCGTCGGCCAGGGCGTAGTCGCCGCGGTTAAAGGCCTCAAGGTCAAAGTGCTCCTCGACCGGCTCGGCGGCCCAGACGCGCAGCTTGTTGACGGTCTCGCCGGCATAGCCCACCACGGGGATGTCATAAGGGACGGCCAGGATGTCCTGCGTGTCCACCGTGCGGTAGAACGTGCGGCCGTTCTCCTCAAAGCCTTCAACATGGCCACCAAACTTGATGGTCACGGCCTTGTCCTGACGGCGGACCTCCCAGGGGTAGCCGTGGGTGAGCCACTCGTCGGTTGCCTCGACCTGGCTGCCGTTGACGATCTCCTGCTTAAACAGGCCGTAGCGGTAGCGCATGCCGTTGCCGTAGCCGGCGATGCCCTCGGCTGCCATCGAATCCAGGAAGCACGCGGCCAGACGGCCCAGGCCACCGTTGCCCAGGGCCGGATCGGGCTCCTGGTTCTCGATGACGGACAGGTCGAAGCCCATGTCGTCGAGCGCCTCGGCGACCATGTCGCGCACGCCAAAGTTGAGCAGGTAGTTGTCGAGCAGGCGGCCGATCAAAAACTCGATCGAGAAGTAGTACACGCGCTTCTTGCCCTCGGAGGTCACACGGGCGTCACTCTTGGTGGCAACGGTGCGTGCCTTCTCGGCCACGAGCTTGGCCAGGGCGTTAAAGCGGTCGAGGTCACTGGCGGCCTCGACGCTCTTGCCACTGATGCTCATGACGGCGTCGCGATAGAGCTCGGTAAACTCCTGCTTGTTGTCGAAGATCTTGTTCATGCGTTCCTTTCCCCCGGGGATGTTTCTCCCGGAACGGTTATGACTTGTATCCTACGCCCCTGCGGGGCGGGTAATTACAGTGGTAACGACTTTGTTACGCTTTCTTGGCAGGAGCCTTAACAGCAGCTGCCTTTGCCTTGGGAGCAGTCTTTTTAGTGGCTGCCTTCTTGGTCGTGGTGGACTTGGCCAAAGCCTTGGCAGCGGGCTTGGTGGCCTTCGCCTTAGCCGGAGCCTTTTTAGAGGCCGCGGCCTTGGGCTTCACCGAGGACGTGCGCTTGCGCGTCGCCTTCTTGGGCTCCTCAACCACGGGCGGCTTATAGCTGCTGGGACCGCGGCGTTTAAGCACCACGCCTGCCAGGCCGGGAACCTTAATCTCAATGGAGTCCATCTGCCCGTTCCAGGGATAGGGCTCGCTCGAGCAGGTATAGGGTTCCTCGCCGGCATAGCCGCTGCCGCCAAACTCGGGACGGTCGGAATCGAAGATGACCTCCCAGTCGCCCTCGCGCGGCACGCCCACACGGAAGCTTTCGTAGCTCGCCGGGTCAAAGTTGATCAGGATCACCAGGTCGTCATCGATGTCTTCGCCCTGACGCACAAAGCTCACGATGGACTGCTTGGAGTTGTCCGCGTCGATCCAGGTAAAGCCGTCGTCGGTGTAGCCGCGCTCGTACAGGGCGGGCTCGGCGGTGTACAGGTGATTGAGCGCCTTGATAAACGCCTGATGGTGCGCGTGGGTCTCGTACTGCTCGGTTAAGAACCACTGAATGGACTCGTAGTAGCGCCACTCAATAAATTGGCCGATCTCGTTGCCCATAAAGTTGAGCTTGGCACCGGGGTGCGTCATCTGGTAGAAGGCCAGCGTGCGCAGGCCGGCAAACTGGCGCCACCAGTCGCCCGGCATGCGGCCGATGAGCGAGCACTTGCCGTGCACGACCTCGTCGTGGCTCAGCGGGCAGATGAAGTTCTCGGTAAAGGCGTACATGATGGAGAACGTGAGCAGGCCGTGGTTTCCGGGGCGCCACGGAAAATCGGTCTGCATGTAGTGCAGGGTGTCGTTCATCCAGCCCATGTCCCACTTGTAGTGGAAGCCCAGGCCGCCGTCCTGCGGCGGATAGGTCACGAGCGGCCACGCGGTGGACTCCTCGGCCATCATCATCACGTCGGGGTAGTGTGCCTCAACGGCGCAGTTGACCTGACGGATAAACGCGCTGGCGTCCAGATCCTCCTCGGTACCGTACTTGTTGAACTTCTTTTGGCCGGGATCGTCAATGCCAAAATTGAGGTACAGCATGCTGGACACGCCGTCCATACGAATGCCGTCCACGTGGAAGTTTTCGAGCCAGTACAGCACGTTGGAAACCAGGAAGGAGCGGACCTCGCCGCGGGCGAAGTCAAACTTGTGCGTTCCCCAGTTGGGGTGAATCTCGTGCTCAAACAGCATGTGGCCGTTAAAGGTGGCAAGGCCGTGGGAGTCGGCGCAAAAACCGCCGGGCACCCAGTCCATGATCACGCCGATGCCGGCCTCGTGGCATGCATCGATAAAGTGCATGAGCTGCTGCGGGTTGCCGTAGCGCGACGTGGCGGCGTAATAGCCGGTCGTCTGGTAGCCCCAGGAGCCGTCGAAGGGATGCTCCATAAGCGGCATGACCTCGATATGCGTATAGCCCATGTCGCGCACGTAATCCACGAGCTCCACCGACAGGTCGTCGTAGGTATAGAACTCGCCGCGCTGCGCGGGGAAGGGGTCCATGGGGCCGGGGTAGTTGCCGTACTCGTCGGGCTCGCCCTGCGGAGCGTCGCCGTGGCGCTTCCACGAGCCAATATGCACCTCGTAGATGTTAAGGGGCTGCGACATGTGGTTATGGCTTGCGCGGCGCTTGAGCCATGCGGCGTCGTTCCACTTGTAGCCATCGAGGGTCCACAGCACACTCGCCGTTCCCGGAGGGCACTCGGCCTTAAAGGCGTATGGATCGGCCTTGTAGAGCTTTTCGCCCTCGTTGGTTTCGATAAGGTACTTATAGAGCTGACCCTGCTCGGCGCCAGGAATAAAGCCTTCCCAAATAGCGCTCGTATGCATGGGCACCAGCGGGTTGGCTTGCTCATCCCAGTCGTTAAATTCGCCAATGACGTGAACACTCTTTACGTCGGGCGCCCAAACGCAAAAACGCCAGCCGCGCGTACGGTTCTGCGTGTCGGGGTGCGCGCCCATCTTTTCCCAGCTGCGCTCCCACGTACCGATGCCAAACAGGTAGACATCGTCTTTGGTAAGCTCCGGCGCGTGCGGGGCGGCTTTACGGGTAGCAGGCTTTTTGGTTGCTGGCTTTAGCTTTGTATCGCTCACGTTTGATCCCATCATGACGCGGCAGCGTGTTGCCTTGGTGACTAGATGCGAAAGGTCCAAGGCTGCACGAATCGAAGGGACGGCGATAGTTCTATGATTCGTTCCACCTCGCGTGCTCGGTGGAACTTTCGGCAGAAACTACGATAACACCTGTACGTTAGTTTTATGAACGAAAGAAGATTTGCGGTGGCGTTTAATCGGTAAGCGCCATGTTTATACCACTTGCAGAATTGCGATGGTAAAACTCTTGACAGTTTTACCAATTAGGGTTTCTAGATAGTTGGGTTGACGTTTGGTAAAACGTTTTTAGCAGGTTGTTTACCCTTTGACATCGAAAGGCTCGTTTATGGACCACATCGCTGCCCCAAGTGTTGCTTTTATTTTCGATTGCGATGGCACGCTGGTTAATAGCACCCCCGTTTGGGCCTATGCCCAGCCCGAGTTATTGCACCGCCACGGTATTGACGTGACGGTCGACGATTTTGCCCAGTTTGAGCATTTGTCGCTCGAGGACGAGTGCCAAGCATACCACGACATCTGGGGCATTGGCACAAATGGCGAGGAGCTCTACCGCGAGCTGAGCGACATCCTGATCGATGGCTACTCCAAGGTGCCGCCGCGCGAGGGCCTGCTTTTATTTTTGAAGCAGGCGCATGAGGCCGGTATTGCCATGTCCGTTGCCACGTCCACGCCGGCCGAGCTCGTTACGTCTGCGCTTGCGGGCGCCGGTCTCGATGCCTACATGGAGTTTATTACCACCACGGGCGAGGCGGGGCGCTCCAAGCAGTTCCCCGATGTGTACGAGCTGGCGCTGCGCCGTCTGGAGGAGCGCCACGGGCACAAGTTTGAGCGCGCATGGGTGTTTGAGGACGCCGTCTTTGGCCTAAAAAGCTCTGGCACCGCCGGCTTTAAGCGCGTGGGCATCTATGACCCGCACGGCCGCATGAAGCGCGATGAGGTTCGCAACAACTGCGACATCTTTATCGATAGCTATGAGGACCTGGATCTGGCCCGCGTGCTTGCGTTTGAGGGATAGGCGAGGGTTGTGGCTTGTAAGGTATTAGTGGTCTGTGGCTCGCCCGTGGTGGCGAGCGCGAATTTGTTGCGTCGGCTAGCGGGGGAGTGCGACCACGTTGTCGCCGTGGACCGCGGGCTCGACGCGGTGCTGGGCGCGGGACTAGGTTGCGACGTATATGTTGGTGACGCTGATACGGTGAGCGATGCGGGTCGCGCGCTGGTTGATGCCGCCGTAGCCTTTGAGGTGGAGCGCCACGACCCCTACAAGGACTATACCGATCTGGCGCTGGCGCTCGATTCGGTCCGTCGCCGCTGGCCGGGTGCCGAAGTGGTTGCGACCTGCGCTACCGGCGGCCGTCCCGACATGGCCTTGTCCGTGCTGGGGCTGCTCGCAGGCTACGAGGATGCTCCCATCTGGATTGGCGAGGACAAGGTGGTCGCTCGCATCCTTCACGCAGGCGAGTCGTGGACCATCGAAGGCGCCGAAGGCAAGACGTTCTCCATCATCGCATTAGCCCCCAACACCGAGGTAAGCGAACATGGCCTAGAGTGGGAGCTAGATCATAGCCCCCTGGGCCTGCTGGCCGACACGGGCATTAGCAACATAGTCCGATCCACTGCAGAGGTCGAAGTCCATACCGGCACTGCAGTAGCGTATTTGCTGCATCAGGGTTTTATCGGGACGGTTGGCGAGCAGGAAAACCCGTAAGTGCGAGAACCAACCCAAAAAACTTCTTGCACAACTAAGAATCTTCCCCTATAGTATCTCCTCGTCACGGGGGCGTAGCTCAGCTGGGAGAGCGCTTGACTGGCAGTCAAGAGGTCAGGGGTTCGATCCCCCTCGTCTCCACCACCGTGAATGTAAAGTCTCCGGGAATCAGGAGGCTTTTTTCATATGCAATCACCGCGCAAATCAAAGCGACGCCACACCAACACCCACACCCAAAAAAAGTTGCGCAATTTATTTCCCACTTCTGTACATAGTTTGTTAACCCAACATAATTCCATTTTGCATTTCATGCCGTCAGCGTTGCAGCTCGGGCGGTGTATGCCAACAGCTACACCCGCATAAACCTGCGTTAATGTGAACAAGTTTGTAAAATTACCCCCTTAAGCACTGCAAATGGACGATATGTTGTCGCGTGCGGCCTAAATCGGTTTCTAGTCGCCTTGTGCTAGGATATCTAACGTTACATGGGTTCAACTGTGCCCACGGCTCCAGCAAGCCGCAAAGCGCAGGGTCGATCAGCATCCGGCCGTAACGGCGGTGCCAGAAAAACCACGAGCTCCAATAGCGTCTTCATGCGTATCGCATCGAATGTATCTGTTCTTGTCTATGTGCAGGCTGTTCTTTCGAATCGATATTTCATGACAAAACGCAGCAGTCCTACAGCTTACAGCTGTTTGCGTGCGGTCCAGTTTTGTACCCGCTTTACTGGGTCTCACGCAGCCAGCTGGAGTCGTGGTCATTTTAGCGATACACGTCCGCGTCTCTAGCCACTGCACTTTTACATACCGTTCACGGTGGGGCAGAGCCACGTGCTTGTCTAACTGGGCTCAGGGTTTGAATATGGAGCGCCTTCGCGCACAAGCGCCCTGGCGAAGCCATACCCAAACCCCGTGAGCCACACGTAAGACAGCAAGGGGGTGGTGCTCGTGTGGTATGTGATCCAGGTCATTAACGGTCGCGAAGACGTTATGCGCGAGCGCATCGAGCGCATGGTGCCGGCTGACGCCATGCAGGAGCTCTTTTATCCCCAATATCAAACCGAGATCAAGGTACAAGGCGAATGGGTCAGCACGACCAAGCCGCTCTTTCCCGGTTATCTCATTTGCGATACGGCAGATCCTCGCACCGTGCAACAGTATCTGCTGCGCATGGACGACTTTGCCCGGGTGCTTTCCCAGGACGGTCAGTTTGTGCCGCTGGCAAAAGAAGAGACTCAGCTTATTGGTGGCTTTACCAATAGGGGAGACCGCGTGGTGCCCATGAGTGAGGCTCTAAAGGATGGGGACCAGGTCGTAGTAACGGAAGGTCCGCTGCTGGGCCACGAGGGCCTTATCAAAACCATTAATAGACGCAAGAGCACTGCCTTTTTGGAGCTCAACCTGTGCGGCCGACGTGTAACCAGCCGCGTTGGCCTCGCGGTGCTTTCAAACGAGCAGCGCGTCATGCGCAATCACAGAAGATCGATCGCCTAGCTGCAAGCTCGCAAGCGGACGAACGAAGGCAAAAAAGTATCGGGGGGGGGCTCTTGGAGCCTACGATAATGACCGTGGAGCAGGGTGCGCGAGAGGCGTGCACAGCCGCCACGGCGAATTCCGTCCCTGCCGCAGCGGGTGCTACGGGGGATTACCTTACAAACGAAGAAGCCACCGAAATGCTGCGCGGTGCCAACTCCGGGGTTATGCCCGAGCTTGGGCACAGGTTCTACCGCGTTATTAAGCGTACGGTGGACATTGTCGCCGCAGGCGGAGCCTTGGTGTTGCTCTTTATTCCCGGGTTAATTCTGAGCGTGGTCATTTGCATAAAGAGCCCGGGCGCAAGCCCCCTATATTCGCAGTGGCGCGTGGGCCGCGTGCACAAAGACGGCACGTTCTACCTGTTTAAGATCTACAAGTTCCGCAGCATGGTGCCCAATGCAGACCAAATGCTCAAGGACTTGCAGGCTCAAAACGAGGCCACCGGCCCCATGTTTAAAATGAAGCACGACCCGCGCATTATTCCCGGCGTGGGTAACTTCATTCGCAAGCACAGCATCGACGAGCTGCCCCAGCTCATCAACGTGTTTTTGGGCCAAATGAACCTCATTGGCCCGCGTCCCGGCCTGCCGCGCGAGGTTGCCCTGTACAGCGAACACGACATGAAGCGCCTTGCCGTAAAGCCTGGCTGCAGCGGTCCTTGGCAAGTAATGGGCCGCAGCTACCTGGGCTTCAAAGAAATGGTTGAGCTGGATCTTCGCTATATAGAGAATCGCAGCCTGCGCCAGGACCTGCGGTTGATATTCGGCACGCTGAAGACGATGTTCTCCGGGGAAGGTGCCGTGTAGCATGCGCATCGCCATGATAGGCCAAAAGAGAACGGGTTCGCGCGAGGGCGGCGTAGAAGTGGTGGTAGGCGAGCTTGCTCGCCGTATGGCAGACCTTGGTCACCAAGTAACCTGCTACGACCGTATGGGCGAAGGAGCTCCTTCCGAGCCCTACGAGAAGGATGGCTACCGCATCGTTCCCGTAAAGGCTCTGGACATCAAGGGGCTCTCTGCGCTCACGAGCAGCTTTGCCGCAACAAGGGCCGCCATCAAAGACGGGGCAGACGTAATTCACTATCACGCAGAGGGGCCGTGTGTCCCCCTTCGTTTTGCGCGTTCCGCGGACATCAGGACCGTGGCAACGATCCACGGCCTGGACTGGCAGCGTGCAAAATGGGGCGGCTTGGCTTCCAAGTACATCAAGTTTGGCGAGGCGACGGCGGCCAAGTGCGCGGATGCGCTCATCGTGCTTTCCCGGGGCAATCAGGAGTACTTCAAGGAGGCTTACGGCCGCGAGGCTACGCTCATTCCCAACGGCATCACTCCCGAGGCGGATCTTCCCGCGAAGGAGATCTCCGAGCGCTTGGGGCTCACCCAGGGCTCCTATGTCCTCTACCTCGGTCGCATTGTGCCCGAGAAGCGACCGGAACTGTTGGTGGAGGCGTACAAGCAGGTAAAGACGGATAAGCGCCTGGTTATCGCGGGCGACTCCTCCGATACGGACGACTACGCCGTGGCGCTCAAAGAGGCTGCCGCGTCCGACCCCCGCGCGCTCTTTACCGGCCACGTTGAGGGCAACCTGCTCTCCGAGCTGTACTCCAACGCGTATTGCTACGCGCTCCCCTCCGACGTTGAGGGCCTGCCCATGAGCTTGCTGGAGGCCATGTCTCACGGTGCGGCATGCGTTACCTCGGATATTCCCGAGTGCGCGGATGTTCTGCAGGGTTGCGGGCTCACGTTCCCACACGGAGACGCGGGGGCGCTGCGCGACGTGCTTGAAGGCCTGATAGCGGATTCTGCCCAAGCGGAGAGGCTGGGCGCCATGGCACGTGACCGCGCGATTAATGGCTATGACTGGAACAGCGTCGTCCAAAGGACGCTTGCTTTGTATGAGGGTGTTGCGTAATGAAGATCCTTCTTGTAAATAAGTTTCATTGGCGCAAGGGTGGAAGCGAGACGTACTACTTTGCTCTTGCCGATGGTCTTCGCGCTCTTGGGCATGAAGTTGCCTTCTTCAGCATGGAGGATGAGCGTAATGAGCCGACTGAGTGGTCGCGTTACTTTGTAACGAATCGCGACTATAACGGACCGAGCTCTATTGTCGATAAGGCGAAGGCCGCGCAGGCACTTGTGTATTCCAAAGAGGCGCGCGAGAAGTTCGATGCGCTGTGCCGTGAATTCCAGCCCGATGTAATCCATCTCAATCTCACTCATAGGCAGATTACGTTTTCCATCTTGGACGCTCCTTGGCTAAAGCAGCATCCAACGCCGGTTGTGTATACCTCGCACGACTTGATTCTTGCTTGCCCGAGCTATCTTATGCTTGATTCCGAGGGCAACGTTTGCGATTCGTGTCTCGGGGGTCATTTTGGCAATTGCCTTAAGAAGAAGTGCGTAAAGGGTTCGATCGCAAAAAGCGCGTTAGCGGTGGCTGAGGCGGAGTGGCTTAAACGGCACAAAACCTATTCACGTCTCGATCGCATCATCTGCCCGAGTGAGTTCATGCGGAACAAGTTTATTGAAGCGGGGCTTCCCGAGCGTCAGCTTGTCCTCATGCGGAATTTCCTGAATCCCGATTCGATGTCACGGGAAGTTGCCAACCAAAATAATGAAGATCCCTACATGCTGTATCTGGGACGCCTTTCTCGCGAGAAAGGCGTGTTAACGCTCGTGCATGCTTTTGAGAAGGCGGCACCGGTGATCCCTGATTGGCGTCTTGTTATTGCAGGCGATGGCCCTGAATGTGATGCTGTGAAGGTCAAAGTTTCCGCAATGCCAAACGAAATAAGCTCGAGGATTGAGCTGGTTGGATATAAAACCGGTGACGCCCTGCGCGGACTTGTGAATCGAGCCACTCTGGCGGCTGCGCCGTCAGAGTGGCTCGAGAACGCGCCATATGCGGTTCTCGAGGCACTCGTCGCGGGCAAGCCCGTTATCGGTACGAACATGGGCGGAATACCCGAGCTGGTACGTGAGGGTGAAACGGGCTTCCTGGCTGAAGCCCACGATGAGGCAGGACTCGCAGATGCAATCCGTAGGGGTGCGGCGGTGGCCGCCGATTCTGCGGCTTACGCCGCGATGAGCGCGCATTGCCGTTCATTCGTGGCAGAGAACTGTAATCAAGAGAAATACATCCGGAATCTCGTCTCCCTGTATCAAGAACTAATTGACCGGAAGGTGGTGGCCTAACCCATGGCCGAGAAGAAACTCAACGGAACCGTAATCGTAACGTACCGCTGCAACGCGCGCTGCACCATGTGCAACCGCTACAAGGCTCCCAGCCGTCCGGAGGAGGAGCTCTCCCTCGACGTGATCAAGAAGCTCCCGCGCATGTACTTCACCAACATCACCGGTGGCGAGCCCTTCATCAGGACCGACCTTGCGGATATCGTGCGCGAGCTGTACAAGAAGTCCGACCGCATCGTCATCTCCACCAACGGCTTCTTCACCGACCGCATCATCGCCCTTGCCGAGGAATTCCCCCAGGTGGGAATCCGCATCTCCATCGAGGGTCTGCAGCAGACCAACGATGAGATCCGCGGTCTCCAGAACGGCTTCAACCGCGGCTACGAGACGCTCAAGAAGCTCGTGGAAATGAAGCACCCGGACGTGGGCTTTGGCATGACGGTGCAGGATCGCAACGCTGCGGACTTGGTGCCGCTGTACAAGCTTTCCGACGAGCTCGGCATGGAGTTCGCCACCGCCAGCCTGCACAACAGCTTCTACTTTGTCGAGGCGAAGAACATCATCAAGGACCGTCCCATGGTGGCCCAGAACTTCGAGGACCTGGTAAACGAGCTCCTCAAGTCCAACGAGCCCAAGAAGTGGTTCCGCGCGTACTTCAACATGGGCCTCATCAACTACATCTATGGGCAGAAGCGCCTGCTCCCGTGCGATATGGCGTTCGACACGTTCTTCATCGACCCCTACGGCGACGTCATGCCCTGCAACGGCACCAAGGAGAAGCTCGTTATGGGCAACCTTAACGACGAGTCTTGGGATGAGCTGTGGGAGAGCGCCCAGGCCGAGAAAGTGCGCGGCTGCGTGCGCCACTGCGACCGCAACTGCTGGATGATCGGCTCCGTGTCTCCTGCCATGCACAAGTACATCTGGAAACCCGCGTCGTGGGTGCTGGCGCACAAGCTCAAGCCCGGCAAGAAGTTCGACATGCACGAGCTCCCCATCGTGCGCGACTACGAGTCGGGCAAGGTGACGAAGGAGGAGCTGGACGCTCTTTCCACCTGCGACATGCACGCCGCGATCAACGACGGCCTTTCCGACGCAAGCCGAGCCGACGCGCACGTGTACGAGACTGAGGAGGCGCTGTAGTGCAGCCGGGTGGAAAAATCGAATGCAAAAATTCAGAAATAGCGGTTGCTCGATATCAATCGGAGGAAACACGTGAAAGTATCCTGCATAACCAGGCACGCAATCTCTAATTATGGCTCCCTGCTCCAGGCATATGCGACACAACGAGCGGTAGAGAGCTTGGGGCATGAGTTCGAGATTATGGACTATGTACCTGCTTGTGAGGACGTATCCCAGCAGGTGAGGACGCTTCTTTCGACAAAGCCGTCCTGGAACGGGAACCCGTTGAAGAAGTCTGTCTACAGACTTCTGATGGAGCCTGAGACAAGGGTGGCGGGCAAGCGGTTTGCGCGTGAGCGTTCCCAGCTGCTTAAGATGAGCCCTCACTATGCATCCCTGGAGGAGCTGAAGGCTAATCCGCCCAAGGCCGATGTCTATATGACTGGAAGCGATCAGGTGTGGGGTCCCATCAGCTCGGGCGCATACGACCTGTCATACGCGCTTGAGTTTGCTCCCGAGGGCGCAAGGCGCATCTCATATGCGGCAAGCTTTGGTAAGAAGAATATCCCGGATAGCGTGCGCCCCAGGTTTCTCGAGGACCTTCGAGCATATGAGGCCGTGTTCGTACGCGAGGATGCCGCGCGCGAGCAGCTTGCCTCGTGGGGCATAGAGGCCGGACAGGTTGTCGATCCCACGCTGCTGCTTGATGGCGAGGCGTGGAGAAGGATGGCGGCACCTGCCCCGAAGGGCGAATACATCCTCGTCTACCAGATTCACAGCGACCCGACGGTGGGGCAGTACGCCGTGAAGGTTGCCAAAAAGCTTGGCTTGCCCCTGATACGGATCTCCGCAAGCCTGCACCAGGCCTCACGCGAGGGCAAGTTCAAGTGGCTGCCGACGCTTGCTGAGTTTCTCTCGTATGTCGACAACGCAGCATGCCTAGTCACGGACTCGTTCCACGGTACGGCTTTTGCCATAAATCTCAATACGCCGCTGGTAGAAGTGCTGCCCAAGAACGGGACCTCGAGCAGGAACGTGAGTATTCTGCGACTCACGGACCTCACGGACAGAGTGCTTCAGAATCTAGATGATGTCGAGTTAGCATCCAAGCAGATTGACTTTGGTCGGGTCAACGATGTGATGGGTGCGGAGAGGGAGAAGTCCCTAGCGCAGCTCAAGAGCATGATTGAGGAGTAGGGCATTGTCAAACGTTGGCACTAGGACGGTATGCAAGAAGGATATGTGCGCTGGCTGTATGGCCTGCGTCGATTCATGCCGACATGGAGCGATTGCCATTGAGGATACGATTGAGGCGTATAACGCCCGTATTGATCCTACAAGGTGCGTGGGATGTGGACTGTGCGAGAAAACGTGTCCCCAGATGGTATCCCCATCTTCGTTGCGTCCTCTCGAGTGGCTACAGGGGTGGGCGAAAGATACATCGCTCAGAATGTCATCTTCGTCCGGGGGTCTGGCTACGGCCATCTCGGAGGCGTTTGTGGCGTCAAATGGATTAGTGTGTTCATGTGCACAGGAGGGCGGTGAGTTCCGGTTCCACCTCACTTCTGATGCGGATTACTTGAGGAGGGCCCAAGGCTCCAAATACGTCAAAAGCAATCCGCTTGGTGCGTACCGCGAGGTTAGGGAGGCCCTGCAAGGTGGTCAAAGGGTTCTCTTTATCGGTCTTCCTTGTCAGGTTGCTGCGATGCGTAACTTCGTTGGAAGCCGTTTAGCCGATTCCCTTTACACCATCGACCTTATCTGTCATGGTTCACCGTCCCCCAAGGTCCTGAGCCGATTCTTGGAAGAGACAGGTAACAACCTGTCTAATGAGCTGATACTGGACTTTCGAAAGAAAGTCCAGTTTCAGCTCCGCTATCGCGGAGCTGAAACTGTGGGTAGGACGGGTGTCCGCGATCGCTACTCGATTGCTTTCCTCTCGGGTTTACCGTATACGGAAGGCTGCTACTCCTGCCGCTACGCCAAGGGTGATCGTGTCTCCGATATTACGCTTGGCGATTCATGGGGTAGCGAGCTTTCTGATGAGGTCGCGAACGGGATATCCCTCGCACTTGTGCAGACAGACAAGGGTCGAGAACTGTTAGAAATGACGGACCTTGAGCTTTTGCCGGTTGATCCTGGTCTAGCTGTGGCCAACAATGAACAGCTTCAACGTCCTTCGACGAAGCCTATAGAAAGAAATACCTTTATGGACGGCTTTCGTAACGGGGTACGGGTTAACCGACTCGTTCTCAGGGCGAGGCCAAAAGACTGCGCCAAGTACTTGGTCAAGGATATACTGCTTGCACTGGGTTTGCTCAGGGGTTAACACATCGAGAGCGTTTGCTTTAGGCATTAATGATAAGGTAATCCATATGTTGAGTAATTCCAAGGTGCCAAAGTGCGTCGTATTAATGGCGTCATACAACGGCATCCCATTTATTTCAGAACAAATTGACAGCATTCTCTCGCAGGCTGAAGTTGACGTACGTCTTTTTGTCCGTGATGACGGGTCATCTGATGGTACTCGTGATCTTCTGCAGCGCTATGCAGATGAGGGCAGTCTGACTTTGTTAACAGGAGAAAACCTAGGACCTGCTTTAGGGTTTTTGACGTTGTTGCGGAATGCTCCCGAAGCTGATTACTATGCGTTTTCCGACCAAGATGATATTTGGGATAGCGATAAACTGATAACTGCGATTAAACAGCTTAAGAAGCAGGAGAATTTGGCTCTTTATCATTGCAATTCAAGACTTGTAGATTCAGCTGGTAATGAGATGGGCCGGTTAACCTATGGGCAACAAAGGTGCATATCTTATCGAGATAACGACCCTCTCAACCAGCTTTGCATTGGGTCACCTATGGGATGTACGCAAGTATTTGATAGGCGTATTTGGGAAGTTGTTTGCTTGCATGAGCTGCCCCATCCCGTCATCATGCATGATAAGCTGATAGCTAATCTATGCGTGCTGCTGGGTTATCGGATTGTTTTCGATGCTTCTCCTCATATGGGATATCGCCAGCATGGTCGTAATGTGGTCGGTGTGAGTACTGATTTACCATCTAAAGTGATTGAGAAAATCAATAGTTTTTGTCATCCGCGAGAGATTACTCTTGCAAAGCAAGTTACTGGACTTCTTTCAACTTATTCCGACTGCATTCTTCCTCCAGAGCGTGCTCTTGGAGAGTTGGTATCGAAAATGGACGCTTCTTTCATGGCTAGGTGCAGGGTTTCTTTCTCTTCGAGGCTGAATTTCGGCAGTCTACAAGAGGGCCTTTTCAATAGATCTCTCCTCTTGTTTGGGAAGCGATGATATGAGTAAAAGCATCCCCAAACCGCACAATAGTGGGTACGTCCTAGCGCTTGCCTTTTGCGACTATCTCAAGGACAAGACCGGCACCCCAAAGGCTATTATGGCGAGTCAGCAGGCCATGGCGTCGCACGGCATAAGTTACGTCTATCTCCACTCGGTTAAGAAGACCCTGTTCAGGGACGACCAGATGCTATTTTGCGAATTCGGGGTTACGGTCGACGGGGTGGAGGCTGGTGTTTTCAGTATTGCCCAGGTGTGCGAGGCCCTTTGCAGCTGGCAAAAAAGCGGCTTCAGCCTTCTTGAGCTTCATATCCACCACCTTCTGTACGTGAGCCTTGAGAAAGTCTCCGAACTGCTAAAAGTTACAGGCAAAACACCGGTCAGGGCCTTTCTCCACGACTATTACCTGTGTTGTACAAGCTATAACCTCCAAAATAGGAGCGGCTTTTGTGACAGCTCAAGGCTCGGCGACGCTCCCTGCGAGAAATGCACCCACTTCAGTAACAGCCTTCGTGTGGAGTCGAAGATCCAAGGGCTGTTTGACTCCATCAAAAATCTCCGTTTTGTTGCACCTTCGACCTATACGAAGAATCGGTTTCTCTCATTCAGGCCCCAATACGAGGGCCTTGTTGATGTAATACCGCACCAAAAGCTGCTTGGAGAGTATCTGGGCAACAGACGTCCTCTGAACGCAGGGGAGCGCATCAGGGTTGCCTTTCTGGGGATGCCGAGGAAGACAAAGGGCTGGGAGACCTGGCTTCGCCTCGTATCTGCGGTCGATGAACAAGAGTACGAGTTCTTCGTCTTCAACAGCTCGAACGATATGTATCCAGGGATGAACAAGCGGTTTGTCGAATTTGATGAGAAGCATCCAAATGCCATGACCGACTCTCTCAGGGAGTGCGAGATTGCCATCGTTGTCATGTGGCCATCTTGTCCAGAGACCTATAGCTACACCTGTATGGAATCTTACTCCGCAAACGCTTATACGATTTCGAGTGCATGTGCAGGCAATGTCGCCGACTTTGTCGTTGAGCATGGGTCCGGTTTGGTGCTGAATAACGAGGAGGAGCTAATCGGGCTGTTTAGGGATAAGAGCCGGCTTATCAGGGAGGTCAATCGTTTCAGGAGCGGAAAGCCTGGTCCGCTCGATCTTGTCGATTCAGATGAGATCGTAGACCTGCTTCCATGCTCCTCGGTAGGTCTCAACACGGGAGTTCACATGCACACGAGGCTGATTGAACGTGTGCTGCTGGAGGTACTCAATGCAAGATCATAGGCATGCGAGGCTCGTTATAAATAAAGCGGAGGAGCGGGCTGGTCGAAGAGGTCGTTGGTATCTCCCTAATAAGCAAGGCGTTCTAACCGTTTGCATGGGTGACCTGGCGGATGCGACGATCGTTATAGGTATCTTGGCGCAGGTTTTCTTCCTTGAGTACTATGGTCTGGGGCGATACCTCAACTGGGTAATTACCGGCATGATTTGCGTGAGGGCGCTCTTCTCCGGATGGAAATATAGCGGTAGAGCGCTACTACTTGGGCTGATTACCGTTGCAGGGTGGCTGTCTGGTGCCCTCTTGGGTGGCAATATGGAAACGTTTAGGGCGAATATTTTGCTGCTCCTCTACCCGTTTGTCTATACGCTTTACTTCTTTCTTTTGGTCACTAACAAGAGGGATTTTCTTCTTGGACTCTTTGATGCAGGTTTTCCGGTCTTCAACGCCATATTGCTTCTCAATATGGCGATCATGTTTATCCAGTACTCTACCCATGGGATGATCGCTGCGACAACGAACGACATCAGTTACTTCGAGGACAATATCTCCGGCCTGTTCTCTTATGCGTCCGTCCATGCGGTGGCCCTTTACACTTCATTCGTCGTGCTCTACAACTTCGTCTGGATTAGGAGGCTTCGGGGTCCTCTCTGGCCATCCCTTGCCATCGCTTACAACGTCTGCCTTATCGTCCTGTCCTTCTATCTTGCGACACTCAACGATAATAAGGCGCTCTTCATAATCCTTCCTCTCGTTTTAGTGATGTTCTGGCTTATTTCAGTCATGAGAGGAGAAGCGGATGTTTCGGGTCCCTTCTTTTGGCTTGTCGCCTTGTATTTTATCCTGACAATTGCATACGCCTTGGTGCCTGCGTTCCAGATCCTCGTGGATACGCAAGTGTTTGGTCTGTTCGATATGGTTGGCAGTTCAGCTTCCGTCGGTACTGCTGCCGACGGCAGTAACGAGAGGATTGCTATCATCGGCTTCGCTCTCTTGAGACCGGCTACATGGAGTCTCGGAGAGGGTCTTGGAGCCTCAAGCTTCTACGCGTCCGGGTTCATGTCGTTTAACCACTTTGGTCAAGCGGATATGGGGTCTTTCTTGATTCTCATGGGGTTTTGGGAGACGGCAGCGTATGTAGCGTTTTTCCACTCCGTGGTTAGTGAGTTTATGGAGCAGGAAAAAGGATCTAATGGCCGGATTGTTCGTTTGCTCCTTTTGCTAACAATTCTTATTACCTTTCTGTATACGCAGTGCTTTACAAGGGTGAACTGCTGCTTGTGCCTACTGCTGCTCTGTGGAGCGCTGGCTTGGTCGTGGAATTCCTCGGCTGCAGACTATTTGATTATTGATAGAGACGAAGAACAGGTTTGAACATGAAAATAGGCATTTCCACATTTACGCATGGGGACAACTATGGGCAGAGGCTCCAGAACCTTGCTGTCCAAGAAACTCTCAAACTCTCGGGTGCAGATGTCCTTACGTTCAGACAGAAGGACTCGAGATCTGCCAAATACAAGCTCAAGTCTTTGGCTTCGCTCATTCCAAAGGGGCTTGCCGTTGCCCACATCCAGAGGCATCGTTCGTTTGAGGATTTCAATTCCCGTAACATTTCCTTTAGCCGGGAGGTTATATCTGATTCCAACCCTCCACGTGACATTAAATCCTATGACTTTTTCGTTGCTGGGAGCGACCAAGTTTGGTCTCCGTATTCCCCTGACGCTAACTCCACTATGTTTCTCACGTTTTCGCCAAGAGAAAAGCGCATTGCTTTTTCGCCAAGCTTGGCAGCTCCGACGATTCCCGAGGAGAAGCGTGAGCTGTTCCACGGCTATTTCGACGGGTTTGATAGGCTGTCCGTTCGTGAGCAGAAGAGCGCCGAGCTTATAAACAGTCTGTACGGCTTAAAGGCCGAGGTGTTGATTGACCCAACACTGATGTTTGACGGCTCCTGGTGGGAAAGGTATGAAAAAGAGCCGCACTGCGGGCTTCCAAATGATTATGTATTGACGTACTTCCTCGGGAGTGCAGCTTACGAAGAGAGGGTTGCCGAAATCTGTGATTCACTTAGCTGCAAGAGGGTCGATTTACTAGGGGATGCGCGCTACTACGCCCTCGGGCCTTCAGAGTTCCTCTATGCCGTCCGTCACGCAAAGCTTGTAGCGACAGATTCATATCACGGATCAATTTTCTCGATCTTGTTCGGGAAGCCGCTGATTTATTGCCCTCGTGAGTCCACTGGTCCAGACATGAGCAGCCGATTCGACACGCTAGCCAGCGAGCTGGGTGTTTCTTTCGTTGAGCGGTCAATTCTTTCCGTATGTAATTCGGAACTGCTCGAGAGTGACTATTCAAAGGCGTATGACAGGTTGGCAGCTCAGAGGAAGATCGTTGTTGAATTCCTCGATAGATGTGGATTGAGCATTCCCTCGGAGGCCGCCCGTGGCTAGCCAGCGTAAGGCGGGCGCCCTCCTCGGCTACGCCAACATCCTCGCAAAGAACCTCGTCAACCTCGTCTACACGCCGATGCTACTGTCCTACGTGGGGCAGGCGGACTACGGCGTCTTCCAGAGCTCGAACTCCTTTGTCTTCTCGCTGACGCTCCTGTCCTTCGGCTTCTCCGAGGCCTACGTGCGCTTCTACACGCAGACGGTGGCGCACGGCGGCGAGCGCGACATCCGGCACCTGAACGGCATGTACCTCACGCTTTACGTCGCCGTCACAGCCGCGGCGGTCGCCCTCGGCATGGGCTTCTCCGCAAACGCCGGCGCGGTGTTCTCGGCCGGGTTCACCGAGGCGCAGGTCTCGCTCGCCCGGGAGCTGCTCGCCATCATGACGCTCAACGTCGCCTCGACGTTGTTCACCGTCGTGTTCAATTCCTACATCACGGCGCACGAGCGCTTCGTCTACCAGCAGACCAGGCAGCTCGTCACCACGCTTGCGACGCCGCTGTGCGCCTGGGCCCTGCTGGCCGCCGGTATGGGGCCCGTGGGCGTTGCCCTAGCACAGCTCGCGGTGAACCTCGTCCTGCTCGCCCTCAACGCGCGCTACGCCATCGTCGTGCTGGGCATGCGCTTCGAGCTCAGGGGTGCCGACTGGGGCGTCATGCGCGGCATCGCCGCCTTCAGTGCCTGGATCTTCGGTAACCAGGTCTGCGAGATGGTCAATCAGAGCGTGCCCAACATCATGCTGGGGGCCATCTCGGGCGTGACTGCGGTATCTCTGTTCGCGGTGGCCGTGAACATCCGCCAGGTCTTCTACTCGCTCTCCACCACGATGTCGAACGTCTTCATTCCGAAGGTCAACCGCATCGTCGCCACCTCGGACGACAACGCCGAGCTCACTCGCCTTATGACGCGCGTGGGCCGCTACCAGATGGTACTGTTTTGCTGGGTGTACGGAGGTTTCGCTATTCTCGGGAAGTTTTTCGTGACGAGGTGGGCGGGCCCGGGCTTCGCCGAGGCCTACTGGCTCGTGCTCGCCATGACGCTACCCGTCATGGTGCCCCTCTGTCAGAACGTCGGCATCGAGATCCAGAGGGCCAAGAACATGCACCACGCC
>CAUHFS010000021.1 GCA_959605475.1 uncultured Collinsella sp.
TGGCGCAATCGATCTCGTCGAGCTTAAACTGCTTTTTCATGGTGGGTTCCTTTCCCTGTGTTAGCGGTCTGGGTGCCGGCCGCGCTGATACCGTGGGTGATTGCTATTCGCAGATATGGCTCATGCCCTGGTTAAGCATGGTGTAGACGTGATCGTCGGCGAGCGAGTAGAGAATGTTGCGGCCGTCGCGGCGGAACTTGACCAGGTGCGACTGCTTAAGCGTGCGCAGCTGGTGCGATACTGCCGACTGCGAGGTTGCGGTCGCCTCGGCGATGTCGGCCACGCAGAGCTCGCGGCCCATGAGGGCATAGAGGATCTTGATGCGTGTGGTGTCGCTGAAGACCTTGAACAGGTCGGCCAGGTCGTACAACAGCTCCTCGTCGGGAAGGTCCTCGGGCGAGCAGGTGGTGGGGACGATCGGCTCGGTGGCCTCGATGCCAGTCTTTGTTTCATCAGCGTGGCTGCTCATTGCAACATCCTTTCATATGAACATGCGCTCATATAAATTACTTCCGATTATATGAGCGCATGTTCATATGTCAATGACGTACAGGTAATTCGTCGCATAAAATGATGGGGAATAGTGGACGAGATTCCGGACTGAGCGGTTTTGATAGCCGATGCCGGGGTGGGTGCCCCCGCGCCGTGCAAAAATTGGAGTATTCTGCAACTATAGGGGGTCCGTTAATCTATTCCAGGCCAAATAAAGCCGCTCAAGAGTTATCCAAGGGCGGTAAACAGACAAGGTCTTCCTCAAATGTTGCCTAACGTTCCCGTTCGATAGCGTTTTTGTTTTTCATTTGGATTAACTTGTGGGTGCTGGAGGGCCGACCCTGCTGAATACTCGCAATTTTGCACATCGCTAGGGTACCCACCTTGTTAGCCGGTCTAGCTTCCGGCCCCGAAGATTCTGCCCTCGGGCGCGAGGCTGCTTATTTGGGCAAATGATGGGCTGTCGGATTCGACAGTCTGCATGTCATCGATTGCCGGAACTTCATTTATTGTCGGGTCATCCAGCGTGATGCCTTCGAGTGTTGCTTTTTCGAGGTCGATTCGTTGACGATCTTCGGAATCCTGGCGAAGCTGCTTCTGAATTCGCTTTTTCTCTTCTATAAACCTTCTGAGCACAAACTGTCTCAGGTCCTCTTGCATGATTTGAAAGTCTTTTGGCAGACGCGAGGGGCGTATGCCCTCTTTCCGTTGGATCGCCTCCATGACCCTAACGAAAGCGCTGGCATGCATAAAGGAATAACGACTGACGGTGATGATTCCGCATCCCATGGACGCAAGCGCATTCTTGCGCTCCTCATCGATGGCGCGGTCTTCTTCCGCGTCATGATAAAACCCGTTGTATTCAATGTCTGTGCGAGATTTCTTTAGATACGCATCCATAAAGAACTTTTTGCGTCTCGTGAGATTCTTTGCGGCAGCGGTGACCTGCACCTCGTAATCGGTCTCAATTCCCTTAATACCAAGCCCTCCTTCGCTTTTAGGCAGCGTTAGCATCATGACAAAGGCCGTTTCCATAGGAGACCGGCATCCGTCGCGCACACATTGGATTGCCTTTCGGGCAAGGGCCAGACCGTCGCATCTGGTAATGGAATTAAAGAACTGTTTTAACCTTTCGGTCGAGGTGAGCGCGAAACGCTCGTTATACGAGGTGGAAGAGCCGGTTCCAAGGGAGTAAGCGCCGCACAATTCAAAGTAGTACTCCACCAGTTCGCGAAAAGGGAGATAGGTGGCGGCCTGAAGTGCGCAAAGCTCAACGCCAACAATGAAGATGCCATCTTTGAGCTCTATAAAGCGTGAGTTCGAGAATCGTTTTGACGAAACGTGGCATTGACAGTTCATTGCATAGCGCGCATTCCTGCGATCAAACACCATTACCTCGAGGCAATCATTTGCGTCGAGGGAAACATCGTGTTTGGTGAGCCATTCTGCGGCTGCGTCAAGGAGCGTTCCGGTGGGACATGATCCGTAAATCGCGGCAGGGTTACAGGGCTCGGTGTCTTTCGCAGACGCCGAATGCGCGGCCTGGTAGACCGCTTTTGCAGTGGTATGTGACAATACGATACTCATGGTATATATCGTGTCAGCTAATGCCGTGTTGATGGCGCTGAGTGGGAAAGTCGTTTTAGGGGCCTAACCAAATGCTGTCCAAAAGCTTGACGCAATTATGGGTTGGCATGCCTAAAATCAATGTTATCGCAGCTTAGCTATAGCATATAAAAACTCAATTGCTGCACATTTGATATCGATGCATCACCATCCGACAACGAATTACGTGTCGGGAATTGGCCGAAATCGTTCAAAATGAGGGTTCAGAATTTGTGATGGCAGATCTATCTGTGGAACGTAGGGCGGCCCCGCTGCGGTGTTTCCCGCTGCGAGGCCGCTCGTGAGCAAGCAGTGTTTGTCGCAGGCGTTGCTATTTCGCGAATAGGTTCTTGAGGTTGAACTCGGCCTGTACCGTGCGGAGCATGAGGTCGGTGTCGTCCAGACCCAGATGCTGCTCGTTGGCGTCGGGCGCGAGGGTGCCGCGACGGCGTGCCCAGTTCTCGAGCGCGGCGGGGGCGGACTCGCGGGGGAGCGAGCGCACGTCGGCGTCCAGGCTGCGGCAGATCTGGCGCGAGTCGATGACGATGATCTTGCCGGCGCGGCGTGCCTCGGCGTAGCCGTCCAGGTGGATCTTGAACCAGCTGTCCTCAAAGGCGGCGTTGTGTGCCATGTACGGGTACTTCTTCATAAGCTTGAGCAGCTGCTTTTGCAGCTCTTTGTTCTCGCGGAACGGCTTTTTGCCGTCGATGTCGTCCCAGGTGATGTGGTGGATATTCGACAACGGCACATCCTCGCCGCGGTAGATGTCGGGCAGGCCGCAGTAGTGTGCCTCGGCGTCATGCGGGACGGCGTCGCTGGTGAGCTCCATGATCTCCCAGCCCACGTTGATGATATAGCCGCGCTCGGGTGCACGGCCGGTGGTCTCGATGTCGATACCGAGCACGGTGCCCTGGATGGGCTTGCGGGCGTAGGCCACGCCGAGCGCGTCGCGGTCGCCGCGGATTTCGCGCATAACGGACGCGGCGGTGCGCTTTTGCATCTTGCCGATGGCGGCGCAGGTGTCGGCATCGGACAGGCCGCGCGAGAGCGTCGCGGGCGTCACGTTGCGCAGACGCGCCTCGCCAATCTGGTCGCACAGGTCGCGGTTGCGGTCGGCCAGGTCGCGCACGGTGGCAAAGTCGAAGCCGGGGTCGCCCTCGGCGGTAAAGTACTCGGTCTCGAGCACCTTGAGGGCCTCCTCGCCCTTCTGGCGCTCGGACTCCATGGCGCCGTGGTCGCCGTAGATAAACATGGGGATAAACGGCTGGCGCTCGTATTCGAGTGCTTGCGATACGTTCATATGCTACTCCTTGGACGGGCCGCGTTGTGCGGCTCGAGGTTACTGAGTTATGGCGAGATGATAGTTTACCATAGGCAACTATTGGCACCGCGCCCGGGACAACTACAATACCCTAGTTGACCGCTAGGACTTTTACAATGCTGCCGAAAGACACGAAAGGTTCCATCCGTCATGGATTTACTGATTGATATTCTGCTCGACGCCGGCAAGGACACGCTGTCGCTGCTGCCGTTTTTGTTGGTGACGTATCTTGCTCTCGAGACACTTGAGCACGTTGCGGGCGACCGCGTCAACGGCGCTATCAAGCGCGCCGGCGCTGCGGGTCCCGTGGTTGGCTCGCTGCTGGGCATGGTGCCGCAGTGCGGATTTTCGGCCATGGCAGCAACGCTGTACGCCGGCCGTGTCGTGACCTTGGGCACGTTGGTGGCGGTGTTCCTTTCGACCTCCGATGAGATGCTGCCGCTGTTGCTTGCCGAGCAGGTTCCCGTGCAGACTATGGCGATGCTTTTGGCTTCGAAAGCGCTGATCGCACTGGTCACGGGTTTTATCGTGGACGCTGCCATTCGCGGCCTGCGCCGTAACGCCCGCGCGCACGCGGCGATTCGCCGTACCGTGCTGGGAACCGCGGCCAACCCGGCCCACGTGAACTGCGCGCACGACGACCACAGCGGCGGTGACATCATCGACGAGGTGGCCGAGGCAGGCGTGAGCGCCGACCACATCCACGAGCTGTGCGAGCGCGACCATTGCGGTTGTGATGAAGACGAGGACGAGCACGAACACGGACATGGCCACGATCACGGTCATGAGGGCGAACATGAACACCATGACGGTCACGGTCACTCTCACTCCCACGAAGGGACGCCTGTCCTGTCGATCATCCGCAGTGCGATCTCGCACACCGTGCAGGTCTCGGTATTCATTTTTCTGGTGACGCTGATTCTGGTCGCCGTGCTCGAGACGTTCGGCGAGTCCGCGATCGAGCAGTTCCTGCGCGGCAACGAGACACTCGCTGTCCTGGGTTCGGCGCTTGTCGGGCTGATTCCCAATTGCTCGGCGAGCGTGGTCATTACACAGCTGTATCTGGAAGGCGCGCTGCAACTGGCGCCGATGCTCGCCGGCACGCTCATTTCCGCCGGCGTGGGTTATCTGGTGCTGTTCCGCACCAACCGCAGCGCCCGCGAAAATGCCGTGTTCCTGATCATGATGTACGTCATCGGCGCTGGCTGGGGCCTCATCCTCTCCGCCGTTGGCCTCTAAGTAGGCCTAAAAAATGGGCTTCAAATAGCCATGCTCAGCGCCTGCGCAATGCGGCGACGCATGGCATTTTGAAGCCCGTTTTTTGTTGAGCAATGGATTCCGAGCGCTCACACCGCTCAAAACAAAAAGGTAGATTTTAGGCATGTCTCAAAAATCTACCTTGGTTAGTGCAGCAACTCGGTGAGGTTGCGTTTAAAGCGGGCGCGGTCTTCGCTGGTAAATGCTGCCGGACCGCGAGTGCGTCCGCCGGCGCGGCGTACCTTCTTTTCCTCGTGGCGAATAAACAGCTGCATGTCGATGGTTGCTTTGTCGTAGACGCGTCCGCGCACACCGATAGCGGCGGCATCGCGCCCGAGCACCATGCTCGCCAAGCCAATGTCCTGCGTCACGACCACGTCGCCCGCCTGCAGGCGTTCGACAATGGCAAAGTCGGCGCTGTCGGCGCCCACGCTCACGTCGAGCGTCGTGACCCAAAAGCCGCGTCGCGCGTGCTCGGCATCGCGCGGGTCGTCGCGGCGAATGTGCCGTTCCAGGTTTTGCGTGCTGTTGCCGGCGATAACAACGGCGACGCCCGCCCGCCGCGCGCAGTCAATCGACTCGCGTGTGACCGGGCAGGCGTCTGCATCAATAAAGAGCGTTCGTGGCATCTAGCGCACCAGTTTGCCAAACTGAATGGCGCGAACAATGAGCGTCACGCCAAACACCAGCAGCGCGGCACCGCTAAAGATGACGAGCATCTTGGCCGACCACAGCGGATAGATAAACACGAACATGCCCGCGATGATGGAGAGCGCGCCGCTCAGGATGGCGAGGGCGCGGTTGGACGAAAGCTCGGACTCCAGAATGGACATGACACCTTCGACAATCCAGCCAAAGCCGGCCACGATAACCACCATCGTGGTGAGCGTCGCGGTCGAGAAGGCCTGGTTGCGCAGGATTATGACGCCGCCCAGAATGATGAGCAGGTTGGAGATGATGCTCGTAACGCGCCAGCCGGTGGGCAGCAGCGGCTCGAAAACAGCGGTAAACAGCCTGATCGCGGCCGTGATCACAAAGTAGATGCCCAAGACGGTCGTCAGGAAGACGAGGGATTTGGCGGGCGCAAACAGCAGTGCGATGCCGGCGACGAGCGCCAAGACGCCCGTGATGGCGTAAATCCAGCGCACGGCCTTGACGGCCTTGCCTGCCATGCTTTTCTCGTCAAATCCAAACGCGCTCGATTGCTTGTCATCGTTCTTAAAGATGCCCATGATGTCTCCTTTCCGTGCGGCGTAAGCCGTAGCTCTTGCAACCAGTATCGCCCAAGGGCGCCGTCGCGTGGGGCGGGAAGGGCGAATGGGAGCCTCATCTTCCCGAATTGTTACCTTTGTTCCCGTTTGGATGCGGAATATTCAACAGGTGTGGAACATTGCGCCGCTGTGTGTAATTGCCTACGTTTTAGGTTAGATTTTCTTAAGAACAATTGGCTTTTATTGGGGGTCTTATGAACGAAGCTGTTCCCGCGGCGCCGGTAAGCGCCGAGTCGATGGCAAAGCAGGGTTGCGAAAAGCTTGGCCTGGACACGTTTGACGCGCTGGTCCGCCGCGCCCGTACGTGCCGCCGTTTTGACGAGTCCATGCGCGTGCCGCGCGAGTTTTTGCTCGAGCTGGCGGAACTGGCGCACCTGGCTCCCTGCGGCGCCAATGCTCAGCGTCTGCGTTTTCATGTGGTGAGCGGTGCCGAGGATTGCGCGCGTGTATTTGATGAGCTTGCATGGGCCGGCGCGCTTAAGGATTGGTCGGGTCCTGCCGAGGGCGAGCGTCCGACCGGCTACATCGCGATTCTTGCCGAGCGCGCTGTTCCGGGTAAGCCCGCCGCGCCCATCACCGAGGTCGACACGGGCATTGCCGCGCAGACGATGATGCTCGCCGCTCGCAGCGCCACGCCCGAGGTGGCAGCCTGCATGTTCAAGGCCTTTACGCCCCACGCGATCGATGCTATGGGGCTCGATAACGACAAGTATGAGCTCAAGCTGATCATGGCTTTTGGCGTGCCGGCCGAGACGCAGATGATCGATGCGATCGATTCCAACCCCGACGGCTCAATTAATTACTGGCGTGACGATGCGCAGGTGCACCACGTACCCAAGCGCCCGCTCGCCGACGTGCTGGTGTAGCTGAGCGTCACCGCGGCGTGATCAGACGGTAAACCACCACAAAGGTGCCTGTCCCCTTTGAGGTGGTACGAGGGGAGGGTGTGTGGCAGATCTGTATTTGGTGCGGCATGGGCAGACTGAGCTCAATGTGCAGAGCATTTTGCAGGGCTGGCACGATTCGCCGCTTACGGCGCGCGGGCGCGAGCAGGCGCTGGCGGCGCGTACGGCGTTTGCGGCGCGTGGCGTGGCCTTTGATCATGTGTATTCCTCGCCGTTGGGCCGGGCGCGGCATACGGCCGAGCTTATCGTTGGCGAGGGCCGTTCCATTGAGCTGGTCGATGACCTGCGTGAGTGGCATTTTGGCTCGCTGGAGGGCACATCAAATCGCGAGATGCCGCCGCAGCCCTGGGGCGATTATCCGGTGGCCTTTGGCGGTGAGTCGGAAGTGCAGCTTCAGTCGCGCATGGTCGCGGCGCTGTCCCGCATCATGGCCAGGCCGCAGCACGACTGCGTGCTGGCGGTTTCCCACGGCTCAGCCTGCCAGGAGTTTCTTGAGTATGTGACTGGCGGGGGGGAGCTACCCGACAACGGTGCCGTGCTTCATTTTGGCTATTGCGATGGGGCGTTTTCGCTCTTGGGTTGGTAACGAACGAAAGGACCCCTATGAATAAAGATCTGTATCTGGTCCGTCATGGACAGACGATATTCAACCTTAAGCGTATCATTCAGGGGTGGAGTGACTCGCCGCTCACACAGCTGGGCTGCGATCAGGCGGCGCGTGCCGGCATGTTCTTGCGTGCGCGCGGCATTGAGCCCGACCACGCCTACACCTCTACGCTGCACCGCACCGAACAGACCATCGCCAACTTGTGGCCGGGCTTGGCGTACGAGCGCCTGGACGGCCTGCGTGAGTGGTTCTTTGGCGACTTTGAGGCCGAGCGCGTGATGCTCATGCCCGAGCGCCCGTGGCGCGATTTCTATCGCCAGTTTGGCGGCGAGGGTCAGGTGCAGGTGCGTGAGCGCATGGTGACGACGCTGACCGAGCTCATGCGACGCCCGGACCACGAGTGCGTCCTTGCGGTGAGCCACGGGTCGGCCATCAAGGAGTTTTTGGATCACGTGAAGGGCACGGAGGCCGACGAGCGCGAGCGCGTGCCGGGCAACTGCTCGGTGCTGCATTTCGTGTTTGACGATACGACCGATACGTTTGAACTGGTTGAGATCTTTACGCAGGAAGACTACGCGCGCGAGCTGGGGCTTGAGCCGCTCGTGGCTGCCGCGGGTCCGCAGCGCGGGTAGTTTGGGCGTGGCGGTGCGGGTCGCCGACTTACTTCTCGACGCAAAAGGGGCGGAGATGCATGTACCTGCTGCATCTCCGCCCCCTGTTTGTTGAGCTGCCGATTTTTGTGCTGGGCGGTCTGGTCTTGCTAGAACCGCGCGACCTGGTGCGTGAGCAGACCTGTCGGAACTTGCGGCGCGGCGCCGCTGACCTGCGCGGCGGGGAAGAGCACGGCAACGGTAAAGTTGAACGGCTCCTTGCCGGTGTACGTTCCGGCGGCACGGGCCTCATCGGCCAGCAGCTGCGACGCCCCGGTCAGAGCGGCGGCGTAGGCGGGGTCGTCGGTCAGTGCCGGCTCCGGTGCTTGGTCGAGCATAGCGCGGATGGCCCCGACGGCGTCCTCGCGCTTGACCTCCCACGCGCGGTGCGTAATGCCCGCGGGGTCGGTGACGGCGTAGAGCGACGCGCCCTCTTTGGCGGCGCCCAGGATGATATCCATGACGGGCGAGGCCTCGTAGGCGAGCGACACGGGGCGCGGCTGCACCTTGAGCTCGGCGATCGCGCGCGCGGCGGCGGCCACGTCGGCGCTGGCATCGCCCTTGCCGTCCGCAAGTACACTCGTCGGGCAGATCGCCACGACACCCGTCACGCGTCCCGGCTCGCCCGAGCATTCGTACACGTAATACGCCGCACCCGGGTCCTTGAGCATCAGGCCATCGGCAAGGGCTCCGCGCAGAGCATCGTTGCCGCTCAGGATGCTGCCCATTGCAGGCAGCGCCTCGAGTACGCGGTCCTGAGCCGGGCGGATGCAGGGAAACGGAAGTGCTTTCATGGGCGGTCCTAACGCACGAGTCGGTTTGTTCGCGGCTTATTATGCCCCAACTTGGCCGCTCGCGTCCCAGAGCACGTTATCGGCGAGCGCGATTAGCACCTGCTGACAACGAACGATATCGGCATGGGGCACATATTCGTTGGGCTTGTGTGCGAGCGCGAGCGACCCGGGACCGTAGCTCATGCAATTGCGGTTGCCTGTCTTGCCGGCAATGACGGCGGTGTCGGTGTAGCCGGTAAAGAAGCCGACGGTCGTGTCCGCGTCCGTCACGTCATCGGCGGCACGCTTGAGCGCTGCTAGAAGGGGAGAGTTCGGGTCGCGCTCGATGGCGGGGCGGTCGCCCGTCACGGTGTAGCTGCCATGGCAACCGGGAACGGCTGCTTCGGCGACGGCGATGGCCTGCTCTACCATGCGCGTCGCGGCGGCCGTATCGGTCGGCGGGGTCAGGCGCATGTCGACCCAGACTTTGGCGCGGTCGGGTACGACGTAGGGGCGATATCCGCCCTCGATTTGGCCAAACGTGATGGTCGAAGACCCCAGCTCATCGTGCGCGGGCAGCGCCACAAACACGCGACGGAGCGAACACACGACCTCGGCCATGGCGGCGACGGCATCCGCGCCCTTCCACGGCTGGCTCGCATGCGCCGTTACGCCAGCCATTTCAATCTCGAACCACGTGCGCCCCTTGTGCGCCACCTGAATCTGTCCGTCGGTGGGTTCGGTGTCCAGCGCCCATTCACGCGAGCCGACCCAGCCGGCATCGATCGCGGCCTCTGAGCCGCGCATAAAGTCTTCCTCGTCGACCGAGCAGATGAGCGAAAAGCCGCGGCGGGGCAACGCGCCATCCGCCGCCACGCGCTCGAGCGTATGGATCAGTGCGGCAATAGCGCAGGCCAGGCCACCCTTCATATCGCAGGCACCGCGGCCATAGAGTTTATCGTCGCGCACAACCGCCCCAAGCGGTGCGATGTCTGCGTCCCAGCCATCGCCCAAGGTGACGGTATCCATGTGGCAGATATAGATCAGCCGCGGCTCGTCGCTTTGGCCCGGCACGGTGACTTTAAGGTTGCGGCGCCCGGGCAGCACTTCGAGCTCCTCAATCTGCACGGCATCGAGCGCAGAACTATCAAGTTGTGCCAGCTGCTGCTCAATGAGCCTCTTAATGAAGCGCTCGATCTCGTCCTCATACGCGCCCGGGTCTGAGCTTTCGATCCGCACAAGCTCCTGCGCAAGCCGCCAGGCAAAGTCCTCATCAACCATATGCAACCTCACAATCAGTTTGCTTTCCAAACCGATTGTAAGCCTCCTGAGAGATCCGCGACGTGGGCGTGGCAGTATTTACCGTTCGCAGGCCGAGCCAGTGCGTTTGCCGTCCGAGCGGGTTCACAAGCGACGCAGCGGGTACGTACCCTTCATGGACGACATGCTGTGCGACATATCTGCCTTTCGGTATCACCGGATACCTCCACAGGTCTTGGCAATAATGCCGGACCTGCCCGATTCTGCGGACGATCCGCGCAGGGAGCACCTATGTGAGCATCCGCTCGTCACGCATTTCCTGGGCACCCCGTTACACGTGTTGGCGCAGGGCAGCTGCGGACGTAAGGGCGATCGCATTGTCAGGCATGTTTGGAACGGGGAGAGGCCGTTTGATTCCATGCGACAGACAGAGTTTGGCCTCGATGTCGCGTCCCCGCTCTTTACCCTGCTGACCCTGGCTTCCTCGGTCTCAAACGAGCGTTTAATCATGTGCATGTATGAGATGTGCGGCACCTTTGCCGTGTGCAAGATTGCGCCTCAGGTAAAGTCGGCACTTGTGCAGGCATATGGGGACCGGTGGGGTGACGCACGGTTGGGTTGGGAAAATGTAAAGGATGTCTCGGGGAATCCAACGGACCTGTGGAAACGACCGCCCTTGATCGAGTTCTCTGAACTTACAGAGTACGTCGATAAGGTCCGGGGGCTCCGCGGCGCTAAATCGTTCACACGTGCCGCGAAGTGCATTAGGGGGGTGGCGGCATCGCCGCTCGAGGTCCAGGCTTCGATGCTGTTTGGCCTTACGAGGTTGCGCGGCGGCGAAGGGCTGCGCCTTACCAATAACGTCGAGATTCGCTTGACGCGCAGCGCCCGCCTGATTTCGGGGCTTGATAGGCGCTATGCCGATATTCTGCTGGCAAATAAGGACGGCAGCCGAGAGTGCCTGGTTGAATGCCAAGGTAAAGCCATACACGGATCCATAGAATCCAAGATCTCGGACTCCGATCGAACGACGGCTTTGCAAGCCATGGGATATCCCGTCGTTCTGATGACCTATGGTCAGCTGGCCGATTCCGATGCCTTCCGCGTGGTGATGGAGCTCATCATGTCCTATCTCGATGTGCCGCTGAAAGACAAGACGCCGCGGCAGCAGGAGCTCGAACGGCGGCTTCGTGAGGAGATTTTTATCGATTGGGCGGGAATGTAGCCGCGCGGGCGGAAAATGGTCGCGCGGACTAGAGTTTTGGTCGCAAAATACTTATATTTTGCCTTGGACGGGCCTTAAAAATGCTACCTAGAATAAGTTGTTTCGGAAAATGGACAGTCAACTTACATTCGGCACATAGAGACCGATTTTTACCTACTAAAGTCCCTGATAAAGCTGTTTATCAAAGCGGGTGTGCTTAGCGACTGGAGCCTCACTATCGATTATCTGAAAAAACTTGTTCTGGGTATCATTTTAAAGTCGTCCGGAGCAACAAAATCGCCCCCCGTTTCGTGAAAACGGGGGGGCGAATGGGCTTCGTGGTCTGTCTGGCAGGCTTGGCACCGGCGCTATTTAATCACGCGCACGCGATACATCGACGGAATCTGCTTGAGCGCCTCGATCGTGCTGCCGTCCAGGTGCTCATCGGTGTCGAACATGGTGTAGGCGTTCTCGCCAGCGGACTCGTTGGTCATGCGCTGCACGTTGGCGTTGTCCTTGGCGAGAATGGCCGTGATCTGGCCGATCATGTTGGGCACGTTGGCATGCAGGCAGGCAATGCGGCTTGCGGCGCGCGCCTTGCCCATGCTGCAGGCGGGGTAGTTGACGCTGTGCGCGATGTTGCCGTTTTCCAGGTAATCCTTGAGCTCGCTGATGGCCATGTCGGCGCAGTTGGCCTCGGCCTCGCCGGTGCCGGCGCCCGAATGCGTGGTGATAAACGTGTTGGGCATCTTGACGGTCTTGGGCGTGGCAAAGTCGCAGCTAAACCAGCTGAGCTTGCCCTCGCGCAGGGCAGCGTCGACGGCGTCCTCGTCAATGATGGTTTCGCGCGCGTAGTTGATGAGCACGGCGTCGGGCGCCAGCAGGTCGATCTGCTCGGTGCTGATCATGCCGATGGTGTCTGCCTTGCTGGGCACGTGCACGGTGAGGTAGTCGCAGCCGCGGCACAGATCCTCGAGCGTGCCCACGCGCTGCACCTCGCGGCTCAGCACCCACGCGTGCTCGACGGAAATGAACGGATCGTAGCCGTAGACGTCCATACCCAGGTCGACGCAGGCGTTGGCGACCTTGGAGCCCACGTTGCCCAGGCCGATGACGCCGATGCGCTTGCCCTTGAGCTCGCGGCCCACAAAGGCCTTCTTGGCCTTTTCGGCATCGACCTGAATCTCGGGGTCGTCGGCGTTGTTGCGCACCCAGTTCATCGACTGCACGACGCCGCGGCTCGAAAGCACCAGCATGCCCAGGACGAGCTCCTTGACGGCGTTGCTGTTGGCGCCGGGGGAGTTAAAGACGACGACGCCCTTCTTGGCGTACTCCTCGACGGGGATGTTGTTGACGCCGGCGCCGCAGCGGGCGATGGCGCGGATGCCCTCGGGCAGCTCGTAGCCGTGCAGGTCGGTGGAACGCATCAGGATGGCGTCGGCCTCCTCGGCGGTGCTCACAAACTCGTAGCCCTCGCCAAACTCGACTTCGCCGTCTTTGGTGATGTCGTCGATGGTCTTGATCTTGCGCATGGAAAACTCCTTAGCAGGTTTGTTTGAAACAAGTGGTTTGAAGTGGCTGGTCGGCCCGCGGGTTGCGGGCTAGTTAGATCGCGGGCTCAAACTATGCTGCGCTTCGAAGTCCTTCATGTACGTGGCCAGCGCCTGAACGTCTTCCATGGTGACGGCGTTGTAGACGCTGGCGCGCATGCCGCCCACCAGACGATGGCCCTTGACGTTTTGAATCTGGTGCTCGGCCGCGCCTGTGACAAAGGCCGTGTCGAGTTCGGCGTCGCCGGTGCGGAAGGTGACGTTGGCGATGGAGCGGCTGCCGGCCTGCGTGGTGCCATGGAACAGCTCGCTGTGCTCGAGCAGGTCGTAGAGCAGGTTGGCCTTGGCCCAGTTGCGCTCGGCCATGGCGGTAAGTCCGCCGGTCTCCTCGACCCAGCGGAATACCTTGCCGCATACGTAGATGCCAAAGGTGTTAGGCGTGTTGAGCATGGAGCCCTTGGCGGCCTGGGTCTTGAGGTCCAGGTACTGCGGCGTCTGCACAAAGGCGGGGCCTTCGGCGATGAGGTCGTCGCGAACGATGACCACGGTCACGCCCGCGGCACCGGCGTTTTTCTGCGCGCCGGCGTAGATGAGCCCGTAGCGCTCAACGTCGAGCGGCTGCGACAGAAAACAGCTCGAGACATCGGCGACCAGCGGCACATCGCCGCAAGCGGGCAGCTCGTGGTACATGGTGCCAAAGATGGTGTTGTTCTGGCAGATGTAGACGTAGTCGAGGCCTTCGCCCGCGGCCTCGGCGGCAATGCGTGCGTTGAGGTCGGCCATGTAGGGAATGCGGTCGAAGTTGGTGTCCTCGGAGCTCGCGAGCAGCACGGCCTCACCGTACTTGGCGGCCTCCTTGTACGCCTTGTTGGCAAAGTTGCCGGTCACGACGTAGCCGGCGCGGCCGCGGCGCATGAGGTTCATGGGGATGCCCGCAAACTGCAGCGTGGCGCCGCCCTGCAAAAACAGGACGCGGTAGTTGTCGGGGATGCTCAGCAGACGGCGCAGGGTTGCCTCGGCGTCGTTGATAATCTGCTGGTACATGCTAGATCGATGGCTCATCTCGAGCACGGACATGCCGCAACCGCGGTAGTCCATCATCTCGTCGGCGATCTCGGCGAGCACGCTTGTAGGCAGCGCGGCCGGGCCAGCTGAGAAGTTGTGCACACGTGCCATCTTCTAGTTCCCCTCGTAGTCGTTTGAACGTTCGGGATACTTTAGCACAGTGGAGCGTCAGGCGCGACCGAATCACAGCAAAACCCGAGTGCGCCGCTATGATTTACAGGATGGTTACATGGGGGAGGGATTATCTCGAGGCTCGTATCCGATCCGCCTCGGCCTTTGCTTGTTTCCAGGGGCGTACGCGACCGTTGGTGAGGTCGTCGTAGCCACGAGCGATGGCACGTTGAATGTGATCTTCGCGTTCCTGAATGGTAGTTAGTGCGCGCGTCTGATCAGAAATAGACTTTACGACAGACATATGAAGCTCCTTACATAGAAGCATATGTATAACTCTATGTTGAATATAGCGGAGGATGGCGTTGGGCGTGTGCGTGCCTGCATTCGTAAGCGCGGTTGTCTGGCAAGTGTGATTTGGGGACCTCGTCAAAGCTTCTGAGCTGCGAAAATGACCGTTAACCGGATTTAATTTTGTTGCTCAACATTTGACACTCTGGGCGTGGTAACTTTTTTACTAACAGGTATGATTATTGTCATGTGCGCCGCACCTGCCTGCCGGGTTGCGGCGCACTTGTGACAGCCTTTGACACCCTTGGAGCGTGTACTGTGGATATAACCACAAAAAGCGTTCGGGGGGGGGGTGCTCACCCGCGAGCAATTCCTCCCGCATGAGATGCGCATCGTCGCTGCCCTGCGTATACAGGGCGCAAGCGACGAGCAGGTCATTGTACGCGTAAAGAGCGAGAACCTCTTTCAATATCCCACGGAGCGCATGGCCGCCAACCGCGCAACCGTGTGCCTTCGCCGCCTCGACGCCATGGTGCCCACAGACGCCGCATGCGCCGCGCGTGGCATCGACCCCAAAACCGCCGTCGAGGCTGCGTCATCCCTAACCAGCCTCATGGCATCCGGCACTCCCACGCAGGCGGACCAGGCCATCTTCTATAGCATGATTTGCCGCTACGATATCGTGCGCGAGCTCGTGCTCGTCGAGGTAGGGGAGCGCCTGCAAAACTTCGATTATGCCTTTACGGCGGTTGACCTCAACGCCTTTATGACACGCTTTACCACGGAGTATCCGGACGCGGCCCGCTGGACCGAGGCCACGGTAAAGCGCATTAAGGGCTCGCTCCGCCAGACGCTCCGCCATGCCGGCCTTATCGGCGAGGGCCAGGGCCCGGAGTCCGAGCGCCTGTCACCACTCTTCCTCGATTCCGATGTCGAGCGAGCCTTGGTTCAGCTGGGCGAGCAGTCGCTTATCGCGGCCCTTACCGGCAGGGCAGTGATGTAGCGTGGCTCCCGTCAAAAGCGCCGTCGACCCTGTTATCACCCCGGCGACCGATCTCACCACCAATATCGGCATCCATTCCCGCAAGAGCGTCGTGGCGGCGCATGCCCGCTCCGAGCGTGCCTGTCAGGAATTTGAGCGCCGTGCGCAGCTTCTGCGCGAGTGCCTGTGCAGCGAGGACTTTTTGGCCAACAAGGGCATAGGCAATGAGATCGGCTTCCACACTTTTTGCTATGACCCCGCGCTGGAGTTTGAGGCGCGTGCATTATTTGACACCCTTTCACGCGATGCCGAGGCCGGCAAGCTTCCATGCACGCTCAAGGTCGTGAACCTTTACGACGCCGTGCTGGCAATTCTCGAAAAGCGCCGGGTCCTCAAGGCTATCCAGCGCCAAGAGGAGCGCCGCGGTACCCAGCGCGTGCTCGAGGACGTGGCCAAGTTCGCCTCGCCCGAGAAAGTTGCCGCGTACATCCTTGAGCAGACCGAGCCGTTCGCGCCCAGAGACGTCATTCTCCTCACCGGCGCGGGCGAGGTCTTCCCATTCTTTCGCATGCACACGCTTCTCCACTGCATGCTTGCGGATTTTGATGAGGTGCCTGTGGTCGCTGCCTATCCGGGCAGCTTCAACGGCTCTTCTTTCCAGCTCTTTAACCGTCTGCCGGCCGATAACTACTACCGCGCCATCGATATCTCGTAAGCACGGCTTCCCGCAGACAAGGCCCCGCCGCCGGTAACAACCCTTTGCCATAACGTTCCCAAACCCAAAGGAGCACCCATGGACAACACGATCATTCGCGACCTCTTTGCAAAAGACATTAACCGCTCCATCAACGGCGTGGTCAAGGTCCAGGATTCAAAAGATGGGTCCATCCGTCAGGAGCTTGACGAGTACGTGGTGACGCGCGAGCTGCAAGGGCACCTTGCCACGTTCTTCAAGGCATACGGTGATGCCATTGATGTGCCCACCGACAAGATCGGCGTGTGGATCAGTGGCTTCTTCGGTTCCGGTAAATCGCACTTCCTCAAGATGCTGAGCTACCTGCTCGAGAATCGCCAGATCGGTGGTAAGAGCGCCATCCTCTACTTTGACGGCAAAATCGTCGACCCCATGGTCGCGGCTGCCATGGAGCGCGCCTGCTCGGTGCCCACGCAGGCCATCCTCTTTAACATCGATAGCAAGGCGGGCCAGTGGAAGCAGGGTGATACGGCTCCCACGGCGCTGCTTCGCGGCTTTGAGCGCATGTTCTACGAGGCGCGCGGCTTCTACGGTGAGGACCTAAAGCTTGCAAAGCTCGAGGACCACATCGATTCCCTGGGCAAGACCCAGGAGTTCCGCGAGGCCTTTGAGCGCGTCAACGGCGAGTCCTGGCTCCAGACCCGCGACACCTACAGCTACTTTGAGGACGACGTCGTCGAGGTGCTGCAGAGCGTGCTCGGCATGAGCGAAAAGGCCGCATGGAACTGGCTCGAGGGTTCTGAGGACGAGGTTTTGGCCCCTGATGTCTTTGCCAAAAAGGTCAAGGACTACGTGGACGCTCAGGCAGCGGCCCACGGCGGCAACTTCCGTTTGCTCTTTATGGTCGACGAGGTGGGTCAGTTTATTACAAACGACCAGGACCCAAGTCTTATGCTGAGCCTTCAGACCATCGTCGAGGAGCTGGGTGCCGCCTGCGGTGGCCGCGTGTGGGTGATGGTCACGAGCCAGGAGGCCATCGACAACCTGAGCCTGCCCGTGGGCAACGACTTTTCAAAGATCCAAGGCCGCTTCAATACCCGCCTTTCGCTCTCCAGCTCTAGCGTGGACGAGGTCATCCAGCGCCGCGTGCTCGAGAAGACCGCGCCGGCGGCCGATATGCTTGCACAGGTCTACGAGCAAGACGCCGCCGTGCTCAAAAACAACTTTACCTTTGAGGGTGGCTCGCGCTCCGACCTTGCCGGCTTCGCCAACTCCAAGGAGTTTGTCGCCAGCTACCCGTTTGTGGGCTATCAGTTTAAGCTCCTGCCCGACGTGATGACCGAGGTACGCAAGCATGGTGTTAAGGCCAAGCACATGTCCACGGGCGAGCGCTCCATGCTGAGCGCATTCCAGGAGAGCGCTCAGGTCATCCAGCATGACCAGACCGGTGCGCTCGTGCCGTTCTGGCGCTTCTTCGACACTATCTCCAAAGATCTTGAGCACGGCATCAGCCTGGTGGTCGACCGCGCGGTCCGTGCGGCCGAGAACGCGGAGGGCCTTGAACCCTACGACGTTCAGGTGCTTAAGCTCCTGTACTTGATCCGCTACATCGGCTACGTCAAGGCCACGGTCGAGAACATCTCCATCCTTATGATCGATAGCCTGGACGTGGACAAGCGCGCCCTTAAGGACCGCGTCAAGGAATCTCTTGCCCGCTTGGAGCGCGAGAGCTACGTGGCACGCCAGGGCGATACCTATAGCTTCCTCACCGACGAGGAGCAGGAGATAGCGCAGGAGATCGCACGCACCCCGATCGACAACGCGAAGGTGATTGAGTACATCAAGAAGCGCCTGTTCGAAAGCATCTACACTGCGCGCAAACTCAACCGCGGGACCAACGACTTCCCCTTTGACCGCTACGTGGATGGCTCGATTCATGGATCCAACATGGGCGGCATGGAACTATCCGTGGTGACCATGGCCAGCGATCTGGGCCGTGCGGACGATGCCGAGCTGGCATTGAAATCCGTGGATAAGGCCATCGTGGCCTTGAGCGACGAGGTGGATTATTGGGCCCCACTCGTCAACGCCGCTAAGATTCGCATGTACGCCCAGACGCGCAACCTGCAGGAGCTACCGCCGAGTACCCGCCAGATCGTCGAGGCCAAAATGCGCGAGAAGGACTTTAACGAGAAAGAGGCTGACGCCCTTTTGGCTGAGGCGGTGCTCCATGCACGATGCGCCGTCAACGGGCGCATGATTGAGATCCGTGCTGCCAAACCCGCCCAGGTCTTTGAGCAGGTGCTGGCGCAGCTGTGCGATGTGGTCTTTGAAAAGGCCGGCTATATCGGCGCGCCGGTCACGAGCGATTCCGATATCCGCTCCACTCTGGCGGGCAACGTTCAAGCGGGGCTCGCTGGCATGAACGCGGGTAACACGCGTGCGCTCAAGGAGGTCGAGGACTACCTCAAAGTGCAGCACCAGCGCCATCTGGATACCGCTATGGGCGATATCCAGCGCCAGTACCAGCAAAGGCCCTTTGGCTGGCGCGAGGTCGACATCGCAAATGTGGTGGCGCAGCTTGTGGTGGAGCAGCGCGCGCAGGTGCTGTTTGGCGGCCAGACGGTTCAAGCTAACGATAGCCGCATGGTGGCGCTCCTGCGCAAGGATGCCGATAAGGCCCAGGTGCGCTTGCGCGTGCGCATGAGCGACCGGTTGCTGCGCGCCACGGGAGAGCTCATGCGTGATCTGTTTGATCTCAAGACCGTGCCCTCCAACGAGGATAAGCTCGTGGCCGAGCTCAAAGAGCGCCTTGAGGGCTTGCGCGAGGCGTGCCTCGCCATGGCACGCGACTACTACACGGGCATCAAGCCGGCCTACCCGTATCCCGGTGAGGACGAGTGCGAGAAGATGCGCTCGGAGGTGGCCGACGTCCTTAAGGACCAGAACGAGGCCGAGGCGTTCTTGACCACGTTCACCAAGCATGAGGACCGCTTGCTCGATGCCGAGGAAGACTTTGATAAGGTGGTTGAGTTCTTCGAGTCCAACCAGCGAACAGCGTTTGACCACGCCAAGGATTTCTTGAGCCGCACCGAGGGTATCGAGTATGCCTCCGATGACATTCCCAGCGCGGTTGAGAATGTGGCAAAGGTGCGTGAGGTTCTCAAAGATCCCAAGCCCTACGGCCGCATTAAAGACCTGCAGCCGCTTATGGATCCCGTCGAGGACGACATGAAAAAGCTGCTGGGCATCCGCCGCAATGAGTTTTTGTGCCGAATCGAGAGCGATCTGCAAGACCTGCAGGCACAGGCTGAGAGTCAAAAGGGCTTTGTCAATCAAGCCAAGGATGCCATAGCAGACGCCGGCGCCAAATACGAGTCGTTCAAAAACCGTGCCCACAGTGCTCAAAGCCTCAACGAGCTGAGTGTTGCCGCGACTAACTGGGCCAACTGGCTCAGCGCAGCAACCAACGGGATGTACGACGCTGTGGATGCGGCCCGCATGCGTATGGACAACGAGCGCCGCACCACCGAGGTCACGAGTACGGGTGAGGTGGTCAAGAAGATCTCCAACAAGGCCGTTGCGTCGTCAGCGCCCACGCCTGCACCCGTGCCCCAGCGCAAGATCAAGACTGTGCGCCGCGCCGATCTGGCCAAGCCGAGTCGTCTCTTGTCCGCAGGGGACGTGGAGCGCTACGTGGACGACCTGCGCTCCCGCCTTATGCAGGCGCTCGCTGCAAACGACGAGATCCGTATCAACTAACCCGCGGAGCCACCGGTGCCAAAGCGCGCACCGGTGGCTTATGCGTTTAGAAAGGCTCATCAACCATGAACGATTCTGCTCTTAAGAGCTTCTGCACCTGGGCCCGTACGGAGCTCATCAAAGGCGTGGAGGCGCAGATGGTGCGCTATGGCATCACCGAACCTGCACCCGCGCCCGTTGGGTCCGAGACCATCAACGGCCTGCCCCTAAGTCCGGCTGAGATTGAGCAACGCGACGAACTGCTGCGCATGCAGGCAGAGGTGGGTCACGAGGCGATGCGCGACCGTGCGGCCTACACCTGGTTCAACCGCATCGTGGCCATTCGCTTCATGGATGCACGCGGATGGCTTCCCAGCCGCATGCGCATACTAAGTCGTGCGGACGGCAGCCATGGCAGCGAGGCCGTGGAGAACGCACTGGACGTGGAGATGGCGACGGTCGATACCGATCGCATAGCCGAGCTCAAGATGGCGGGCTTGGATGAACCGCTGTGGCGCTACCTGTTTGTTGCTCAGTGCGAGGAGCTTGCCGATTGCCTACCGGGCGTCTTTGAACGCGTGGGCGGAGCCATGGAGCTGCTGTTGCCCCAGGGCCTCATGATGTCCGACGGCGTGGTGGGCAAGCTCAATGCCGTCCTCACTGACGAACGCTGGCGCAAGGGCGTGACCGTTCTGGGCTGGATGTATCAGTACTACAACGCTGACGTTAAAGACGAGTTCTTCAAGTCCAAGCGCAAGGCAGCGGCGGCGGACATCGCGCCCGCCACGCAGCTCTTCACCCCCGAGTGGATCGTGCGTTACATGGTCGAGAACTCGCTCGGCCGTCTGTGGATGCTCAATAACCCGGGGAGTTCGCTGCGCGAGCGCATGGAATATTACATCGAGCCCGATGCTGAGCACGAGGACTTCATCCGCATCTCGAGCCCCGAGGAGATAACCCTCTGTGACCCCGCATGCGGCTCGGGCCATATCCTGGTCTATGCGTTCGAATTGCTCTTCCATATGTACGAGGAGCGCGGCTATCGTGAGCGCGAAATTCCCGAGCTCATTCTTACTAAAAACCTCGCTGGCATGGAGATCGATCCCCGTGCAGCGCAGATCGCGGAACTGGCGCTTGCCATGTGCGCCCGCGAGCACGATCGTCGCTTTTTCAAGCGCGCCGTGCGCGCCGACGTTACCGTGCTCTCGAGCATCCCGCTGGGAGCGGACGAACTCCCGGGCAACAAGAAGCTCGCCGAGGAGCTGAGCCATTTGGGCGAGATCGGTTCGCTGCTCAATCCTTCAGAGGACGAGATCGACGAGCTCAAGGCTGCCGCCGCGAGTTGTTCCGATGACCTTTTTGCCGCTACGGCCAAAACTAAGCTCGAAAGCGCTGCCGCCATCTGCGAGAAACTGTCCCGTCGTTTTACCTGCGTCGTGGCGAATCCTCCGTATATGGGCAGCAGCAGCTTTAACCCCTTCATGAGCAAGTGGGTCAAGAAGAACTACCCCGACGTGAAGAGCGACCTCTTCTCCAGCTTTGTCGTTCGCATGTTCAGTCTCGCCAAGGACCACGGCGAGTGCGGAGTCATGTCGCCTTTCGTCTGGATGTTCATCGGAAGCTATGAGAAGCTCCGCAACGAGATTATCGACAACAGAACGCTGACCTCTCTCATCCAGCTTGAGTACTCGGGCTTCGCTGGCGCGACCGTGCCCATCTGTACCTACACGTTCCACAATTCGTTCGTCAAGGGCTACAAGGGCGGCTATGTGCGCCTTTCGGACTTCGTTGGTGCTGCTGTCCAGGCCCCGAAGGCCCTCGAGGCGATCCGAAACCCCGGCTGCGGCTGGTTCTACCGCCGCGACGCCGAGACCTTCAAGCAGGTCCCCGGCTCCCCCATAGCCTACTGGGCCAGCGATGCTCTTGTTGAATCGTTCACAAAAGGAAAGAGGCTCGATGCCATTGCTACTCCGCGACAGGGCTTGGCGACGAGCGATAATGGCCGCTTTTTGAGGAAATGGTGGGAAGTGGTGCCTTCCAACACATCGCGAGATTGCAGTGGCAGGCCCGAGGCAAAGCAAAGTGGTTCCCGTTGGTTTCCGATTATTCGGGGCGGCTCCTATCGAAAGTGGTGGGGTGACTACGATGAGGTGGTTAATTGGTTTGATGACGGTCGGGAGATGAAGGAAGCAATTCTGTCCAAGTATACCTATCTCTCTACACCTGATTTTGTGATCAAGAACCAGAACGACTATTTCAAGCCCGCAGTTTCCTGGTCAAAAATTTCTTCCAGCCTCGCCTCCTTTAGGTTTGCGCCTCGAGGGATGCTTTTTGAGGTAGCTGGCGCATGTCTTTTTGCGGAGCCGAACGAGCTTCGATACATCCAGGCTTTCTGCAACTGTTCCATTGCCGAAATTGATTTGGCGTTTATGTCGCCGACTCTAAACTTTGAGGTAGGCCAAATCGGTCAGTTACCGATAATCCAAGATGAGGCCGCTGAACCGACTGTTTGTTCACTCGTTGAAGACTCTCGTTCAATTTCAAAGGCGGACTATGACTCGTTTGAAACCTCCTGGGATTTCAAATGTCATCCTCTCGTTTAGGAGTCCACATGTCGCAGAAGAAAAAGGCTAACAATAATAAATGTGCACATCCACCTCTTAAGAATGATGTGTCGTGGATAAAACAGGTTCATGAATCGTATAAGGACGATGTCTCTAAGAAAAAACTACGCATATATTTGCAAAGATTTGTATCCGAATCTGAAGCTATTGATGCCACAAGGCAGACCAATGGGTTTATTACTGATTTGAATATTTATGCTACTGTTCAGGCAAATTCGTTTCTTGAACAGATGTGTTTCGACAGTGCCGTTAAAACAAGATGGGCATATACCCCTAATGACCTTGCAAAAGCGGCCCACGAAGCAGGTAACGATTCATCTGATTTTATTAAACGAGATTACGAGTTTGCCCTCATTTGCTTATCAACAGCGGCTTGTCTTAATAAAAGGATTGCTGGGCTATCAGAATTCAAGCCGGGCGCGAAGACCAAAACCGGCAGGAGAAAACAGAATAAAAGTTCATTTAGAAGACTTGACGCCGTTTTTAGACATCTGAGGAATGCTCTCGCTCATGGTCAATATTTGCGAGTTGTTAAGCCCGATGGATCAGTGTGGTGGGCTTTACAGGACGCAAACGGTAAAGGAAACGTCACGGCAAGAATGCTGCTGAAAGAGGATACGCTTGATGCATGGGTGAATCTGCTCTCGCTAAGGGACAAGAGATATAGAGATAAAAGCCAGTAGTTAGAGTAGGTGCGAAATTGCATCGCCTTAGTTCCTCAAGCTTCCTGTACAGCGGGGAGAGCGTTTTAGCGGTTTTTTTGGATACTGCAATCCGTTTCTTCGCAGTGGTTTCCAACAGCAACGAAAGGATGGCCCACCATGGCCACTTTACTTCAAGATAAATACGAGGCTCGCAAGGCCGAGGTTAATGCTCGCTTTGAGCAGCTTCGCGCTAACGAGGAAGAGCTCAACCGAATCTTTGCCAAGATCTACAACATGGAGGGCGAAGTGCCCATCGAGGTCGAGGATAAGTACGTTTCGGTGGCGCGCATTTTCGACACCGCCGACGAGATTCCTGAGAGCTATAAGGGCAACAAATACGTGCGCACTAAGCGCGACGAAATCACCTCGCTCATAAGCTATGCCGTCGGCTGCATGTTTGGCCGCTATTCGTTGTGTGTGGACGGGCTGGTTCTGGCCGATCAGGGTGCCACGGTTGACGACTATTTGGCCAAGATGCCCGATCCCGATCACGTGACCTTTATGCCCGATAGCGACAACGTGCTGCCCATCACCGACGACGAGTACTTTGACGACGACATCGTGCGCTACTTTATCGACTTTGTGCGCACCGTGTACGGCGAGGAGACACTTGAGCAGAACTTGGCCTTTATTGCCGAGGCGCTCGGCGGCAAGGGTACCTCGCGCGAGGTAATCCGTACCTACTTTTTGAAGGACTTCTATAAGGACCACTGCCAGACCTATAAGAAACGCCCCATTTACTGGCTGTTCGACAGTGGCAAGAAAAATGGCTTTAAGTGCCTTGTCTACATGCATCGCTATCAGCCCGACTTGCTGGCTCGCATCCGCACCGACTATGTGCACGAGCAGCAGGAGCGTTACCGTGCCCAGATCGGCTACGCCAACGATGCCCTTGCCGGTGCCGAGCGCGGCGAGCGCGTGCGTTTGGATAAGCGCGTCAAAAAGCTCAACGACCAGCTCAAAGAGACTATTGCCTACGAGGAGAAACTGCACCACTTGGCAGACCAGATGATTAAGATCGACCTGGATGACGGCGTTAAGGTCAACTACGCCAAGTTTCAGGATGTGCTGGCAAAGATCAAGTAACTGCAGATACGGTAAGGATATCCATGCCCAAAATCGATGTAGAAGAACAACTCAAGCTGCGGTTTTTGCAACCGTTACCCGCATACGTGCCGCGTCGTGTGGTGGTTTGGCACGATGCGGACGGCGAGTTTGCCCCTGAGTTTGAGCGATTGGCTGCCGAGGGTTTCGACGGCGCGGGGACCGATGACGGCGTTATGCCTGCTCACGGTGATTTTGAGCGCCCGGTGCGGTTTGTTGAGGCCTGCGAGGGCCGTATGTTTGCCATAAAGAAGCTCATCAACCGCGATGACCTTGCGAGCGATATCTTGCTGTATCGTCGTTGCCCGCGCGGCAGGCTTGAGGGTGATTGGCTTGCCGATGTTGAACTGTATGCCGATCGGTTTCAGGCTGATTATCTTTCGCTTTTGGCCGACCAGCTGCGTATCGAGAATTTCGATGCCGTGCGCGAGAGCCTGCGAGTGCACAAGGCGTTCTTTGTCGCCAAGACCCGCTGCGCGAAGTTCGCTGTGTGTGTTCCGCATGCCTCGGGCGCATCCGATATCGAGCTTGGAATCCTTACGGTGATCTTTGGCGGTAAAGAGCCGGGCGACACGCGGCCCGCGTTTGTACTGCGCGGCTGCATGACCACGCTGCTGCACGAGGGTCCCGAGGCACTGGCCGCGCTGGTGGATAAGTACAGCGTGCGCGATGTCCTCTCTGCCTTTATGCTGCGCTGCTATGGGTTTGAGGGGCCGCTGTATGAGCGCGATTCACTGCTTGCGCTGGCATCGCATGTGCTTATCACGGCGGCATCTACCGCGCTTCCCGAGGGAGCGCTCAAGGGGCTCGAGAGCTATGTGGCTCCCGCCTACGGCCCCTATTGCCTTGAGGCGGTACGTACGTGGGACCAGACCGCCGATGCCCAAGCATCGAGCGAGGACCTATTTGAGATTTGCCGTTTGGCCGAGGACGCCCGTGGGCTCTTTGCACGGTTCGAGACCCTGCCAATCGATGTGCTGGCCTCGCTTGACGTGTTCCCGTGCGTCAATGAGGCTGTGCTCTCGCAGCTGTTCTGCTCGTTTGCCCAGGGTGCGGACCGTGTTGAGGATGCGCGCGCATTTGCTGCGCGTCGCTGCGACCTAAGCTGGTACCGTCGTGTCGAGAGCTACTTTGACTTGCTTGCCGCTGTGGCCGATATGTGCGCATTTAGGCAGGCACACGCGGGCGGGTTCCATCTGGCGCAGCCCCAGCAGGTGTGGGATGCCTACACGTCCGATTGGTATGCCATGGATGCCGCCTATCGTCATATGTGCACCGCGTATCTGCGGGCGCGCTCCGTCGAGTGCGATGTACTCGAGGAACCTGCCCGAGCTGTGGTGGATTGGGCGGAGAATCTCTACAGTAACTGGTTCTTGGTCGACGCCAATGCCTGCTGGGCATCCGCTGCGCAAGGGGAGTGGGCCGATTGCGGCTACATCGATGGCCCTGCACGGCAGGATGAGTTCTACTGGCATGTACTGCCCACCTTTGTGGGCTCTGCCAAGACGACGGTCGTTATCGTGAGCGACGCGCTGCGCTATGAGGTGGCCTGCGACGTTGCGGCTCTGCTCGAGCGCGAGCGCGGCGGCAAAGTCAAGGTTTCTAGTATGCAGGCGGTCTTTCCCTCCATTACCGAGGTAGGTATGCCTGCGCTGCTGCCACACCAAGCGCTTGAACTTGCAGCGGATGGCTCGTTTGTGTTGGCTGACGGCATACCCGCCGCAACGACTCCGCAACGCGAGGCCGTGCTTACCCATGTTGAGCCTACGGCCCGTGCTTTGCGCTCGAGCGCATACCTCAACATGGCGGGAACCGAGCGTAAGGCGCTGCTCAAGGACTCAAGACTTGTCTACCTCTACCACAACAAGATCGATGCCACGGGCGAGAAGGCCGCTACGCAGGATGACGTCTTCGATGCCTGCGCGGACACCGTGGAGGAACTTGCCGCGTTGGCGCGCCGCGTGTGCACCGACGCCCCGGGCGCGCGTGTTGTTATAACAGCGGATCACGGCTTTATCTACACGCGTCGGGAGCTCAGCGAGTGCCAGATGCTCGGCAAGCCGGACCTTCCCGTCCTTGACGCTCCCGTCATGTACGGCAAGCGTCATCTGGTGGTGCCCAACGAGGCCGTGGGCGAGCTTTCGGACGAGGTGCGCGAGGTGTTTGTTAATGTTGACATGGGACGTTTGGGCGCCGGTTTTGAGGGGTTTGCCCCGCGCGAGAATGTGCACTTCAAGCGTCCCGGCGGCACTAACAACTACGTCCACGGCGGCATGAGCCTGCAGGAGCTCTGCGTGCCCGTTATCGGTTTTTGGCGTGCGCGCTCGGGTTCCAAGGACTTTGTCGACACGCGCGCGGCGACGCTGCGCGTGCTAAGTGAGGGACGCCGAGTGACCAACTCGCTCTTCTCGGTCAACTTGATCCAGGAAGAACCTGCCCAAGGTAAGGTCTTGCCGTGCGAGTACGAGCTGGTGTTTACCGATGCAAGCGGCAACGAGGTGAGCGATACGGTCAAGGCGCATGCCAACAAGACTTCTGTTAACTCGCAGGAGCGCGTGGTGCATGCCAAGTTTGCGTTGCATGCAGCGGATGGATTCTCGGCCAAGGGTCCGTACTATCTGGTCTGCCGCGAGCGCGAAACGGGCAAGATCGTTTGGCGCGAGACGTACACCATCGCTGTTTCGTTTGCCCCTGTTGCTGACTTTGGTTTTTAGGAGTGTGCCCTATGTTTGATAGCAATGACGACAATCTGTGGGAAGTTCCCTCGATTGATGTGAATGCGCCGGTGCAGGCTGCGGTGCCTGTAGGGAAGGTTGTGCCTACCCCGGAGGCTGAGACTGCCGCAGAGGCCGTGCCTGTCCCGGAGCCGGCGGTGGCCGCGGTACCCGATGAGGTTGCGGCGCCCGCCGAGGACGAGTCCTCGATCGATGGCTATGCCCAGGCTGTGGCCGAGGTTCCCGAGGACGACGGCTATGACATGGATGTACTGGACGGCAAGCTGCTCGAGCACTTTGGCGGCAAGATCGTGCGCAAGGACCTCACGGCCCTTATGAAGCGTGGCGCCAACGTGCCTACCTTTGTGCTGGAGTACCTGCTGGGCATGTACTGCTCAACCGACGACGAGGACGCCGTGGCGGAGGGCCTGGGGCGCATCCGCAAAATCCTCACCGATAACTACGTGCGTCCCGACGTGTCCGAGCGCATTAAGTCCAAAATCCGCGAGCTGGGTCGCTTTACCATCATCGATAAGGTGACGGCCAAGCTCGACGAGTACAAAGACATCTACGTGGCGTCGTTTGCCAATCTGACCATTGAGCCGTTTGTGATGCCGGCCGAGTACGTGCGCGACTATTCCAAGATTCTCCAGGGTGGTATTTGGTGCATTATGAGCATCGAGTATCGTCGTCCCATGGAAGAGGAAGACGAGTTTGGCATGGAAGTCTTTGGCGACGATGCGCCGCGCCGCTCCAAGGCCAAGCGCAAAAAGCGCGGGCCCGAGGACTCTCCGTTTAGTGTGGCGTCGCTCACGCCCATCCAGATGCCCAACCTGGACCTGGATGCCATGGTCGAAGAGCGCCAGTATTTCTCGCGCGACGAGTGGCTCAACATGCTGCTGCGCTCCGCTGGCTATGAGCCCAGCGAGCTTTCCGAGAAAGAGCGCCTGCACTTTATCGAGCGTATGGTGCCGCTGATCGAGCGCAACTACAATCTGTGCGAGCTTGGTCCCCGCGGCACTGGCAAGAGCCATATCTACAAAGAGGTTTCGCCCTACGCCATCTTGCTTTCGGGCGGACAGACCACCACGGCCAACCTGTTCGGCCGCATGAACTCCATGCGCGCCGATCGCGTGGGCTTGGTGGGCCATTGGGATTGCGTGACGTTCGACGAGGTCGCCGGCATGCGCTTTAAGGACACCAACGCCGTACAGATCATGAAGGACTACATGGCGAGTGGCAGCTACGCGCGCGGTCGCGACCAGATTAACGCCGATGCCTCCATGGTGTTTGAGGGCAACATCAACGACACCGTGCAAAACGTCCTTAAGACCACGCACCTGTTTGATCCGTTCCCGCCGGAGTTTAACAACGATTCGGCCTTTTTCGACCGTATCCACTATTACCTGCCGGGCTGGGAGATTCCCAAGATGCGCTCGAGCCTGCTGACCGGGCATTACGGCTTAATCACCGACTGCCTGTCGGAGTTTTGCAAGGAGATGCGCCGCAAGGACTTTACGCATCATATCGACCGCTACTTCCGCTTTAACAGCGACTTTAACAAGCGTGACGAGATTGCCGTGCGCAAGTCCTTTAGCGGCCTGGCCAAGCTGCTGTTCCCTGACGAGGCTATGGACAAGGACGACGTTCGTTGGCTGCTGGACTACGCCATCGAGGGCCGTCGCCGCGTAAAGGAGCAGCTCAAGATTATGGCGGGCGTCGAGTTTATCGACGTCAACCTGGGCTATATGGATGCCGACAATCCGCAGGACGTGCACGTGGTGCGCGTGCCCGAGCAGTCCGAGGATACGCTGATTCCCGACGGGCCGCTGCTGTCCGGTCACGTGTTTGGCGTGGGCAGGTCGCAGAGCGGCGAGGTTGCCGTGTACAAGCTGGAGAACAAGGCTGTCGCCGGCGAGTGCAAGTTTAAGCACGAGGGCGTTGCCTTTAACAAGCCGGTGCGCGATACGCTGGAGGCCGCGTTCGACAACTTTGTGAACCTGGCGAACCGTGTGGCGCCGGGCATGCACATTGGCTCAAAGGACTACCTGCTGTTCTATAACGACCTGCAGAGCAAGGGTCTGTCCGAAGAAGTCTCGCTTGCCGAGTTTGTGGGCCTGTGCTCCGCGGCGTGCAACCGCCCGGTGATGTCCGCGCTGGCGGTTCCGGGAATCTTGCGCATGTCGGGCTCTATGGATGAGATCCGCGGGCTCGAGGACATTATGCGCGTGGCTAAAAACGCCGGTGCCAAGCGCGTGATTTTGCCGCTGAGCGCCATCGCGGGCCTGCAGAGCGTTTCGTCCGAGATTATATCGGGGTTGAGCCCGGTGTTCTACATGGATGGCGATCCGGTCGATGCCGCGAAGAAGGCGTTGGATCTATAGGGATGCGAGCGTGGGGGCTTGCGTGCGCGAGGCGTTTGTCTTGTGCGCGTGGGCCCGCGGGCATGTTGGCACGTCACGCGTGAGGAGGCCTTGCCATGGCGGAAGAGCGTTCTGTTGGCGAGCTGCTCGATGAGCTCTTCGGCTTTGAGTCAGTAGCCAAGCGTCAGACGGCGCTTGAGCAGTACGATCGCGGGGAGATATTGCGCAAGGCGCGCTCCCGCGAGCTACTGGCCGTGATCGGGGGCGTCGAGGCTGCCGAGCGTGCTGCGCGTGAGTCTGCCGTGCGGGCCGTTGACGGGTATGTGCGCCGTGTTGAATTTGATTCTCTTGCGCGCGCTCGCAAACAGGTAGGCGTTGTGGGCCCGTTGCAGATGGAGCGGCGCTACGCTGCCTTTTTGCGTATGGAGGACAAGGCCGAGCTGTTGGCCCGCCTGGAACAGACGCTTGCGTTTATCGAGGTAAAGCTGCGTGCCAATACGGCGGACAGCGTTCGTGCGGCGTACGATGCTGCGGGGGCTTTGGTGCTGCAGGGCGCGGCGCGTCTGAGTAACGTGCACGTTGTGGATGCCGTGCCCCTGGATGCCGATCTGCTGTGCACGCAGTTGGAGCAGCTGCGTTGTGCCGCCGATACAACGGACCTTGCCGGCATGATTACGGCGACGTTTGAGTCCGAGCTGAGTGCGACCGGGCCGCGGGATGCTGGCGGGTTTGCTGGCGATGTTGCCGGCGACGTGGCGCTGGAGCGTGAGCTTACTAATGTGCGCGGTGCTGCGCAGCGAGCGCGCTTGGCGGCCCAAGCGTATCGGGCCGAGCGTGCCGCCCGCGTTGCGGGGAGCACGGTGGAGCCGGTGTCGTTGCCGGGGCCTGTTTGCATTACGTGTGAGACGGGGTGCGATGCCGGAGGGCTTTTCGAGTTGCTCGCTCAGGTTAAGAAGTCGTTTGAGACCTATAGGCGCGTTGTTGCCGACGGCGGGTTGTTCTGTGCCTTTGGTGCCGGTTCGCCGCATGGGATTTGCCGCGGCAGTAGTTATTTCGACTACGATGATCGGTTTGACGAAGACGTGTTGGTGGGCGAGTACGACGGTGCTACCAGGCACAATGTTCGGCGCGAAGTTGCGATTCCCGAGCTTGTGGACGAGGCTTCGGCCGACGGCGGCGACTCACTCGAGGTTGCCGTGGCGCGCATGCGCGAGTTTAACGGACGGCGCTACGATGGTGTGCTGGACGAGGATCCCGCACGCCATGTGAATGCGTTTTGGTATGGACTCAAAAAGCTCAGCCAGTACTGCGAGGCCGCCGTGCGTGTGGACGAGCGTGCCTGGGATTGCTTTATCGATAAAGTACAGTTTGCTTACGACGAGCCCGTGGGGCGTTTGGCCACACAGATGGATGACAAGCAGGCTGCGGCTTTCGTTGCAGCCGTGAATGTGCTCGGCGCTGCTGAGTAGGGGCCAGATCCGGTAGGGAGTTTCACCATGAAGATCGATGTTGATGTTGACCAGCTGCGCGAGAGTTTGCTCGACCGTGCGGGGAGTGCAGCCGGCGTGGGCTTTCCGGCCGCCATGCTCGACGTGGTGGATATCGAGGACGAGTCACCTCAAGAGCTCCTAGCCCGAGCCGAACGCGAAGGCCTCGACCTCCGCGACTTTGCCGTCGACGATGACTGAGAATGTGACAAAGGGACTGTCCCTTTGTCACATGGGGGACGGGGGCGTCTGTGCCCGCGGCCGCGCGAAAATGCACGATAAACCGTCGCAACGGAGCCCAACGACGTTGCGACGCATCCATTTTGACCGCCCGCTGGTTAAGTGAGTAGACTTTTTTGGAAATGCTGAGCACCCGACGAATTTTCTTCAACAAAATCGCAGATCACAGACCTGTGCTTTGGCGATGTGGTTGGCGATTCGGCAAAAGCCTACTCACTTAGTTTTGCGCGACGCAAATTGCTCGCAACGAGACCCCAGTCGGGACGACCAATACTCAAATGTAGTTAATTTGGGATAGGGCTTTTTAGCTAGCCGTATCTTCCTAGAGGCTAAGTAGGAGTTGCGGCGACGTTACGCATAAAAAATGCCGGGGGTAAAACCCCGGCTCTTGGAGGCCCCTCTCTTGGAGGGTACCGATATCTTTATAACAGAAGCCACGTGCCGGGTCTACAAGAGACGTTTAGCGCGAATCTTTCTAAGATGATTTTTCTTGAAATCACGATAGTTTCCAAAGAAGATCTGCTCGGTATTTGATTGCTCGGAGCGTCCATATTTAATTTGCGCCAGTTCGATTTCGCAGATGTAGTCAGCAATTTGCTGAAGCCTAAAGTGCTTCGGGTCACATTCTTTATAAATGACCGCCTGCCTTCCGAGAACGTATTCGAATGCAGCGTGAAGGATGGCCGTTACCTCGTTTTGCCCGTCGTCGTAATAGATTTTGACAGCGTCATAGCTTTGGAAACACTGAAGTCTGTCGAACAAAAAGAGGATCAAGTCACGACGCATTCTTGCGAACATAGCCGCATCGCTTTTGAATTTGTTTCTTTGGTAGCTGAACGTCATGTATGTGACGGGGCATTTGTTGGCAAATGTTGCAAAACTCGACAAAAGGCGATTCCGCAAGTGGGTGTCCATGCCCCTGTAGGATTCATTGCCATGCATCAGGGGATTCATGTGCAGGGGGATATCGGGAAGCCCACGCGATCTAAGTGTGTGTTCGTAGCGATAAATAATCTCAGCAACTGACGCTGACTGGTCATGGAAAACAAGCGTAACGAGATAGTACTTAGCACTTTGTCCTCCGTAGTTGCCGGATTCGTCGACGAAGACGGAAAGCTCCCTCATGATGCAGTCTCCCTAAAAACAAAAATGCCGGGGGGATCCCCCGGCCCTTGACTGCCCTCCATAAAGGAACGCAACCCTTTTATACCACGAGACGAGGAGTTTATTCAAGTAGAAATTATACTAACCAAACACATGTTCGTCAATCTACCTGCGGGTATGGAAATGTGACAAAAAGTTGGGTAGCTAAAAAGCCCCCGTCCCAAATTAGCTACCCCATAGCCGCTACGATGCCAGGGTGGCGATGACGGCTTCGTCGCCGGCGTATATGAGGGTGTTGCCGTCGGGGATGATCGTTTGGCCGTCGCGCTTGAGCATCACGACGATAAAGGGGTGCTTGCCTTGCGGCACGTCGCGCAGGCGCTGGCCGGCCAGGCGACCGTGGGGCGTTACGGTGACCTCGCGCAGCGTAACCTCGGCACGCTCTTCAAATGTTGGGGCAGCCATCACCAACAGGTCGCCTTCCTCGATTACGGTATCGCCATTGGGTAACACCGGGTGCGCGCCGTCGCGCAGCACCAGGACGACGAGCATGTTCGTAGCGCTGCCAATATCGGCGAGCGAGCGTCCGGCAAACGGATGACCCGCGCCCACCTTGAGCTTGACGAACGACATGCCGTCTTCGTCGCGGTAGTCGTTAAACGTGCGGCGCACGTCGCCTTCTGCGTCGATCATGTCGAGCTTTTTCGCCACCGCCGGCAGCAGCGAGCCCTGCACCACAATGCTCGACACGGCAATCACAAACACCAGGTCAAACAGGTCGTGACCACCGGGAACGCCGGCCACCACGGCAAAGAGGCTAAAGACGACCGAAGCCGCGCCGCGCAGGCCAGCCCAGCTTACGAGCGCTACCTGGCGAGGGTTCGTCTTAAAGGGCGCCAACAGCACACCGACGGCGATGGGGCGGCTCACGAAGAGCATAAACGCCATGAGTGCCAGGCCCGGCAGTAGCATTTGCGGCAGGCGGGCGGGCGTCACGAGCAGGCCCAGCAAGAAGAAGATGGTCATCTCGGCCATCTCGGTGAGGGTGTCGAAGAAGTGCACCATCTCGACCTTGCCGGTGATGTCGCTCGCGCCCAGCACAATGCCTGCCAGGTATACGGCCAAAAAGCCGTTGCCGCCCAGATAGCTCGGCAGCGCGTAGGCAACGATCGCCACGGCGAATAAAAAGATAGTCTGCGCACCCTCGGCCGTTGCGTGTGCGCGCTCAATCAGGCGGCCCGATGCCCAGCCGATGACAAGGCCCAGGCCCACGCCCAGGATGATTTGCTTGGCCAGCAGCATGGGGATGTCGATGTTGCCGCCGGCCGCGAGGGTCGCGAGCACCGCGGTGAGCATGTAGGCGACGGGGTCGTTTGAGCCCGATTCGACCTCGAGCAGCGAGTCGGTGCCGCCGCGCAGCGACAGGTTGTGCTCGCGCAGCACGCTAAAGACGCTCGCCGCATCGGTGGACGCCACAACCGAGCCCAGCAGCAGGCCGCCGATCCAGTCGAAGCCCAGAACCAGGTGCGCAAACACGCCGGTGATGCCGGCGGTGATGACCACGCCGAGTGTGCTCAGCAGCACTGCAGGCGCGGCGACGGGTTTGGCGCGGTCGATGTTGGTGTTAAAACCGCCGTAGAACATGATGAACAGCAGCGCTGTGCTGCAGACGGTCTCGGTAAGCGCGTAGTCGCTAAAGTCGATGTGCGCCGGCCCGTTGACGCCCAGCAGCATACCCAGCGCGATAAAGATGAGCAGGGTGGGGAAGGGGAGCTTTTTGCCGACGGGTTTAATGGTCAGGCACAAAATGATAACGAGGCCGATAAAAAGAAGGATCTGGTTCATAGGGGGTGTCCGCTCCTGGGTGGTTGGCGTGGCACGGTCAGTTGACTGCAGTTATTTGTACCCAAAGGTGGTGGGTTTATGGGGCCGAGCGGCGGGCGTTCGCATTTTCGACACGAGGCCGGGGTGCGTGTGGCTCTGGTCGGGGGCGTTGACGCTGGTGGTGCTGGTGATGCGGCATGGTTGGCACACGCAAGCGGGGGCCGGCGACCGTTGGCGACTTGTAGCACTTTCCAGCTTTATTGCAACGGAGTACAATGGATAACGTTTAAGTTCAACTTGAAGTTTTAGCCGTGGCTTCGGGCTTCGGCCGCAATGCAGGGAAAGGCGTTCCATGGCGATCTATGTGACATCCGATGCTCACGGGCACGTGCGCGCGCTGGACGAGGCCCTTTCCAAGATCTCGCTGACGTCCGACGACACGCTGTATGTGCTGGGTGACATGATCGACCGCGGTCCCGATCCGGTCGGCGTCATCAACTTGGTGCGGTCGCTGCCCAACGCTCGCGTGCTTAAGGGCAACCACGAGCAGATTATGCTCGACGCGATTATTGGGCAGGACCCGCTCGATGCCGAGACCTGGGATATCAACGGTGGCTGGACGACGCGCGAGCAGCTTAACGACATGGAATTTGAGGCGTACGAGGAGCTTGTGCGCTGGGCTGCCGCCCTGCCGCTCTATGCGGTGGTCGAGACTGCCGAGCGGCCGTACCTGCTGGTGCACGCCGGTATTCAGACCGAGGCGGCGCGTGCGTTTTTGCTTGAGCATGGTGTCGATTGCGCCGACGGCAGGGGAGCGGTTGATGCCGATCGCGAGTTGCTGCAGCAAATGCTCGCCGTGCAGTCGTCCGATGACTTGCTGTGGATTCGTCACGGCTACTGGGATGTGCCGACCGGGCTGCTTTCTGCCGAGGGCAAGGGCCCGGTCGTGGTTAGCGGTCACACGCCCACGGTATCGCTTGGGCGCTATTGCGAGGTCGGTGGTCTGGCGGGGCTCGATGAGGAGTCGGGTCGCGGGCAGATTGTGCGCCTGGGCGGCGAGGATACCGCCGGTGTGCCCGATCGCATCGATATCGACTGCGCCGCCGCCACCGGCTCCGAGTTCGGTCGCGTGGGCATCCTGCGCCTGGACGACGGGGCGGAGTTCTACGCGAACATCAACCCGGGCGAATAATCGGTGCAAGGGGTAGCTAATTTGGGAAGGGTTTTTGACCACTTTTGCCCTTCTGCCCGCTAATTGATTTCTCTGGGACGGGGATTTTAAAATCATTTGGCTGCCCGCTGGCTAAGTGAGTAGGCTTTTTTGGAAATGCCGAGCAGCCGGCAAATTTGCCTCAACAAAACCGCAGGTCATTGACTTGTGTTTTGCCGGTGTGGTCAGGGATTCGGCAAAAGTCTACTCACTTAGTTTTGCGTGATGCATATTGTCCGCAACGAGACCCCAGCCGGGGTGATTCCATCGCAAATTCCGGTGACCGGGGGCAGCTAATTAGGCGCCGTATGGGTTGCGGTCGTGTTCGATGCGTTGGCGGATGTGGGCGTACTCGATTATCAGCAGCACCAGGAGTAGGGCCATGATGGCTAGGTAGCTCACCACGGCGCCCATCAGACCCAGCAGCTTAATCAGGTTCACCGGCAGCACCACGCTTACGGCGAAGCAGATCAGGTAGATCTTGGTGACGTCTCCAGCGTGGCGCAGCACCGTGATGATGGCGTAGATAAAGTCGATGGCCGCGGTGACGCCGCCGGCGACGACCATCAGCAGCGCCAGCGTACGGTAGCGTTCAAAGCTGAGGCCGTACATAAAGCTCATGAGGGAAATACCGGGACCTGCCATAAATGCGGCGCACATGCCGGTGATGACCACGATCAGCGCCATAACGGCAACAATAATCAGGTCAAAGCGACGACGCTTGCGAGGATTAGCCCAAATGCTCGACAAGCGCAGGAGCTGCGGTTTATAGATAAATCCAATGCTCAGCAAAATAGCCTGCGCCGGAAAGAACAGGGCATTAAAGTACAGCTGATATTTGTATGCCAGCGTGCCTTCCATCACAAACTTGGGCATGCTCTCGATAAGGTTGAACAAGAACAGTGCACCAAAGAGTGGAGCGCACTGGACAAACAGGTGGCCGACCTCGCGAAGGCTCACGCGGCGCGATTTTTCGGTCTCGAGCAGGGCGAGCGGCGCGGTGACCAGCACGAGCGAGGCGCTCGCGGCGATGCCCATGGCCATGGCCGCGATGGGCATGCTGCGCGTGAGGAACAGCGCCACGCTGAAGACCGCGATGACGCCGACGGAGCGTAGCGTTTGGCTCATTCCAGCCAAGTAGAGTTTGTCGGCCTGCTGCAGGCGGCCTTCGTACACGTCGGCGACGCCGTCGATGACCTTATACAGGTAGGCGCCCAGGCCGATCGTCGCCATCTGCGCGTCATAGCCGCGGGCGCTGCTGTACATGAGGCCGCAGCCTAGGGCGAGCGCTCCACAAAGCCAGCGGTTGAGCTGGTAGGAGGCAAAGGACGTCTTTTCGTCGATGTCCGAGACCTGGAAATTGCGCACGCCGTAGTTGCACGCGATCATGATGAGCGTGCCGGTGACAAAGGCGATGGAGAATTTGCCTGCTTCTTCGGCGCCCACGAGCTGCGTAGACACGATGGTGAGCAGCGGAAATGCCAAGCCCCACACGGCGGTGCCGAGGGTGTTCCAAAGATAGTCGCGACTGGTGGCGTGCTCCTCGTATTCCGCTTCCTGCATGGAGAAGCCGCCGCCGTAGACGGCACCGAGCAGACGGTTCCACCAGGCGTTGACCATGCGGCGGACGGGGCCGGGCTCCCGATCGCGTTCGCGCCGGCGACGGCGCGTGGCCTGGCTGCTGTCGGGGCCGCCGGCGTTGCGCTGGCTCAGCTCCTGGATGCGCGCGAGCTCTTCGGCCGTGTGGGAGGCGGGGAACAGGCCATTCTCGATGCGTCCGCCCTGGGCCCTTGCGGTGCCGCTGCCCGCTACGGCGGGGTCGGCGACGCCATTGCGGCGGGCGATGGCGCGGCGAATGCTATCGAGGGGCGTTATGCTCAAAGCGGGGTCCTTTCTATTGCTGCGCTCTAGTATAGACG
>CAUHFS010000022.1 GCA_959605475.1 uncultured Collinsella sp.
CACGCAAAGGAAAGCACTTAATGTGCTTTCCGTCTTGCGCAGGACTGTAGAGCAGCAAACTTAACCCCCGCCCTCAGCCCCGGAGACCCTCCCGGAGGGACCGAAAAATTTTTTCAAAAAAGTTGTTGCGCGCCGGACAGACTTCTGTGTATACTAATCCCCGCAGCGCACGCGAGCGGAAACAAACGCGAACGTCTGCCTGGGGAGTTAGCTCAGTTTGGTTAGAGCGCCGGCCTGTCACGTCGGAGGTCGCGGGTTCGAGCCCCGTACTTCCCGCCAACGCAATTAAAGCCACGTCTTCGGACGTGGCTTTTTGCGTTTGATACACTTTGTTTCGATAGAACGATCGCCCTGATGCATCTTTTCCCAGAATCCCCGCGCCTTCGGGAACGCAAGTAAAATCCAGTAAGTATATCTGTCTAAACAACAGCTTTGTTGCGCAACACCTGTTCAACGAGACAGGGGGTTAGGTTATACTAAATTGCACTGTGCGCCGCATCTGATGCATTTCGCTCCAAGCGCGGCACTCAGTGGATATCCGATTTACCATTTGGATGTCCTGGCGGTCATTTAGCGTCTCGACACAAGCTCGGCCCCGGAGCTCGTTCGAGCTGTTCGTATTCCTTGAAAGGGGAAAAATGGACATATCGAGGAAGACTGATTACGCCCTTCGTATGCTGGCGATGCTTGCCGAGGATCCGGAGTGTTTGCTTTCTGTTCGCACCGCTGCCGAAGAGGTCAATGTCCCGTATTCTTTTGCCCGCTCGATTCAGCACGGTTTGGTCCAGGCCGGTATTGTGGAGAGCCTGCGTGGCGTCCACGGTGGCATGCGTCTCAAGGTCAGTCCGGACGACGTCACTATCCGCCAGGTCGTCGAGGCCGTTCAGGGTCCTATGGTTATGAACGATTGCACCGCGCCTGATGGTGACTGTGCGCGCATGGGCGCGTGCTGCTATCATCCACTGTGGGCCGGAGCTCAGGCGTTGATGCGCGACTACCTCGATTCCGTTTCGCTCGGCGACATCGTCGCTCACCGCCAGTTCCCGGCCGTCGATCCCAAGTTCGCCGACCGCGAAGCGTTTCCCGAGTACGCCACCTGCGCGTGCGCTTACCGGGAGGAATAGCGCCGCATAAGGAGCATAGCCATGATTCAGGACCCCTTTCGTTCGATGATTCGTTCGGAAGGGGTCCTGCGTTATCGCGACCTTCCGTGGCGCCGCACACGCGATCCGTACATCATTTGGCTTTCTGAGGTCATGCTGCAGCAAACGCAGGTGCCGCGCGTGGAGGCGCGCATGCCGGTGTGGCTCGATCGTTTTCCGACTGTGCAGGCGCTTGCCCAGGCCGCGCCTTCCGATGTTTTGGACGCTTGGCAGGGGATGGGCTACAACCGACGCGCTCTGGCGCTCCACAAGGCCGCCCAGCGCGTTGTAGAGGACTGGGACGGGGAGTTTCCGCACGAGACACGTGACTTGGTCGCTCTTCCTGGTATTGGCCCGGCAACGGCGCAGGGTATCCGGTCGTTTGCGTTTGATCTTCCGGGCGTGTATCTGGAGACCAACGTGCGCACGGTCTTTCTGCATCACTTCTTTCCCGATGTGCCGGCCGTTCCCGATCGCGAGCTGGTGCCGCTGATCCAAGCCGCCTGTCCGGCGGCCCCCGGTGCGTCGGCGGACGAGATCGCGCCCTTTGCCATGCCGCTCGATGATGCCGACACGCCGCGCGCGTGGTATTACGCGTTGCTAGATTGCGGCGCGCATCTTAAAAAGACGCTGCCCAATCCGTCCAGGCGGTCGGCGGGCTATAGCCGTCAGTCCAAGTTTGAGGGCTCGCGTCGCCAAAAGCGCGCCCACATTGTGCGCATGCTGCTGGCGGCGCGCGATGGGCAGCCTGCGGGCATTACGGTTGATGAAGCTGTTACAGGCGTTAACGAGATGGAGACGGCAGCCGGTCGCGGGCCGGTCGAGTGCGACTTGATCGCGGGCATTCTAGCCGACTTGGAGCGCGAGGGCTTTTGCCGAGCCGAGGACGATCGTTGGTTGAGTGTGTAGCCCGCTCAAATCTGAAGAACGGGATTGTAAGGTTTAAATTCTCGGCTTAAGGGCATCCTAAAGGCGAGGCCGCTTGAAGCCTACGGGCGGCATGCGTTGAAGGGAAGTACACCTATGGATTTTGAGAACTCCCAAACCAAGAAGAACCTCGAGACCGCTTTTGCCGGTGAGTCTCAGGCACACACCAAGTATCGCTACTATGCATCCAAGGCCAAGAAGGACGGCTACGTTCAGATCTCGAACATCTTTGCCGAGACCGCTGGCAACGAGTCCGAGCACGCCAAACTGTGGTTTAAGTATCTGCACGATGGCGCCGTCCCCGATACCCTGGACAATCTGCGCGATGCCGCCGCGGGTGAGAACTACGAGTGGACCACGATGTACGACGAGTTTGCCAAGACCGCCGAGGAAGAGGGCTTTGCCGAGATTGCCGCAAAGTTCCGTGGTGTCGCCGCCGTCGAGAAGGCCCACGAGGAGCGCTACAACAAGCTCGTCGAGCGCATCGAGTCGGGCGAGGTGTTTGAGCGTGAGGGCGTAAAGGTGTGGAAGTGCCTGAACTGCGGGCACCTGCACGTTGGTGCCGAGGCGCCTGAGGTGTGCCCGGTGTGCAACCACCCGAAGGCGTACTTTGAGGAGCAGGTGGTGAACTACTAGCGCGTGACGCTAGCGTGAGCTGGGCCGGGAGGGCCGGACTACCTTCCCTCCTCGCTCACGGCTTCGCAGGGTCGCGTTGAGGGAAGGTAATCCGGCCCTCCCGGCCCGCTTTGGGTCGTCGCGTGCTCGTTACAGAAAAGCTGATATTAAAGGTTGTGTGCCGCCCCTTTTTGGGACGGCACGTTTTTGTGGGGTCCCGGTCTCCACAATTTTCGTCAAGCTATTGGTTAGATTTTGGTCAGTTGGCGTAAGGGCGGAAGGCCAAAAGATTGTTGGCGAAAAAAGCTCAGAGAAAGTGCTGGTAGGGGAGTTGTTGAGCTTTTCGACAGCTTTTGAGCAAAAGAAACTTTGTGGCTATTGCCGGCGATTGCGTTGTCGCGGTCATGGCGGTGCGGGATGCTGGTCGTAAGCGTCGAATGCTCCGATTTTGGAGGCCAGCATGGATCTGTTTCTTGAGACTCCGCAGCAACAAGCTGAGCGCATGCTGCGTCAGCAGCAACGACTCATGGAGATGCAAATGCAAGGGGTTGCCAACCAGGCGCCCGTGCAAAACGTCGTGCCCGCTGCTGTACCTGCAGCTGTGCCCGGGTGTGAATCGGCGCCAGAGGCCTATTCCGTACAGCAAGATTCATATGCGCAGGAGCTCGCGTTCGACAAGCATCGTGCGCGTCGCCGTCGCTGGGCCCAGCGCCTGCGTACGTTGGCGATGATCGTGCTCATCCCGTTGGGGCTTGCGGCCATCTTTCTGGCGTCGTATGCCCTCACGTGCATCCTCAACGGCGCCTCGCCCAATGAGGTACTTCAGCACTTGGCAGCTCTTGGTCAGCGCTTGGGGGATGTCGCAGCAACCATCCGCGCCAGCTGGGAGAGCTAGCGGACCAGCACCCATAGCGCAAAGGTAACTTGTCTGCGCTCGATTGGACATGAACTGCGTTTGACAGGGTAAGATTGATCGCGGCTTTGATTGGTGCTCGATTGGGTTTGTTGGGCGGAGTTTATGTCTGCTATTGATATTGTGCTTGTTGTGATCGCCTTGGTGGCGGTGGGGGTTGCTGTGGCTTGCGCCCTCCAGCTCAAGAGCCTGCGTGCCGAGTTGCGGGAGCGTGGCGACAGTAGCGCGGAAACGCTGACAGCACTCGAGCAGGCCAACAACGCGCTCGATGCCCTGAACGTCGCGCTGGCCGAAACTCGCCGCACGGCCAATGCCATCGCGCAGCAGCAGACGACAGATGCGGCCGTGGAGCAGCAACGTTACCTGACCATCGCACGCGAGTTTTCGCAAGCTGGTGACCGGATGGATGACCTGCGCCGCGAGACGGCCCAACAGCTCGGCGCCAATCGCGAGGGCATCGAGCGTCGCCTGGACAAGGTGCGCGAGACGGTCGATGCTCAGCTGGGCGCCATCCGCAAAGACAACAACGTGCAGCTCGATCAGATGCGCGCGACGGTGGACGAGAAGCTCTCCCGCACGCTCAACGACCGACTGTCGGCATCGTTTAAGCAGGTGAGCGACCAGCTCGAGGCCGTGTATAAGGGCCTGGGCGATATGCAATCTATCGCCACCGGCGTAGGCGACCTCAAGCGTGTGCTGGGCAATGTAAAAGCGCGCGGCATTTTGGGCGAGGTGCAGCTGGGTGCAATTCTGGCGGACATCCTTACACCCGACCAGTATCTGGAAAACGTCGCCACCAAGCCCGGTGCCTCGGAGCGCGTTGAGTTTGCCGTCAAGCTGCCGGTGGACGAGGGCGACCCCGTGCTGCTGCCGATTGACTCCAAGTTTCCGGGCGACGCGTACGAGCATCTGCTCGACGCACAGGAGTCGGGCGACGCTGAGGCCGTCGCCGCCGCACGCAAGACGCTCGATATGATGGTGAAGCGCGAGGCAAAGGACATTTGCGAGAAGTACCTGAGCGTGCCCGCGACCACCAACTTTGGCATTATGTTCGTTCCGTTTGAGGGGCTGTACGCTGAGGTCGTCAGCCGCCCCGGGCTTATCGAGACCCTGGGCCGCGACTATCACGTCAACGTTGCCGGCCCTAGCACCATGGCGGCCATTCTCAACAGCCTGCAGATGAGTTACCAAACGTTTAAGCTGCAAAAACGCACCGACGATGTACTGCGCGTGCTCTCCGCTGTCAAGGCCGAGCTGCCGCGCTATCAAAAGGCGCTGCGCCGCGCCCAGCAGCAGATCGAGACCGCGGGCAAAACGGTCGAGGGTATCATTACCACGCGCACCAACGTCATGGAGCGCAAGCTCAAGGACATCGACGCGCTGGAAGACGCCGACCAAGCCGATGAGATCTTGGGGCTCACGCCCGCGGGCCTTCCCACAGACCAAGAAGACGAGGACTAATTGCAACAAGACGGCGGGGCGCCGGCGCAAACGCGGGCGCCCCACCGCTTTTCGTATCGCACTTGTCTGAAGCGTGCTCCAATGTGCAACAATGGCGTTTCGCCCTATCAGACGCGAAAGGAAGCCCATGTCCCAGAGAAGCACCAGCCCGCTCAGCCGCTCCACCGTGCGCCGCACGCTGCAGCGGTTTTGGGGTGTCACGCGCACGCAGCCGCTGATTGTCTTTCTCTCGGTGTTCTCGTCGGCGGGCTACATCTTTTTGCTGACGTTTGCCAATACCTATGTGATGGCCCTCATTGTCGACCGTGTTCAAGCCGGTTCCGTGGCGGGTGACCAGGTGTTTGAGGTCTTCGGCCCCTATATCCTGGCGCTCGTACTCGTTAACCTGGTGGGTCAGATCCTCTCCAAGCTACAGGACTACACCGTCTACAAGCTCGAGATCGCAGGCAACTATCACCTGGCGCGCCTATGCTTCGACACGCTCTCCAACCAATCCATGACATTTCATACCAGCCGTTTTGGCGGATCGCTTGTGAGCCAGACAAGCCGTTTTATGAGCGGCTACACGGGTCTGGTCGACGTGACGGTGTATTCGCTCATCCCCACCATCACCTCGGTCATCTGCACCGTGGCCGCACTCGCCCCGGTGGTGCCGACGTTTACCGTGATCCTGGTGTGCATCATGGTCGTCTACATTGCGTTTGTCTGGCTTATGTACAAGCGCATCATGCCGCTTTCGGCCGCGACGTCCGCCGCGCAGAATAAGCTCTCGGGCGTGCTCTCCGACGCGGTCACGAACATCTTGGCCGTCAAGACCTGCGGGCGCGAGGACTTTGAACGTGATCTGTTCGACGCCGCCGATCGTGCCGCGCGCGACGCCGAGACGGTCTCGATGCACGCCATGATGCAGCGCAACTTTACGACCTCGGGCCTTATCGTCATCACCATGGCCGTGGTGAGTGTGTTCGTGGCGGGCGGCAACGCGTGGTTGGGCATCTCGGCCGGCTCGCTCGTCATGATCTTTACCTACACCTATAACCTCACCATGCGTCTGAACTACGTAAGCTCCATGATGCAGCGCATTAACCGCGCGCTGGGCGATGCGGCCGAGATGACGCGCGTACTGGACGAGCCACGTCTGGTGGCAGACGACGAGAACGCCCCCGAGCTTAAGGTGGGCGAGGGCGCGATTGATTTTGAACACTTGAGCTTTGCCTATCGTGACGCCGCGGCGGGCGAGAGCGTATTCGACGACTTGACGCTCCATGTGGCGGCGGGCCAGCGCGTGGGCTTGGTGGGCAAATCGGGCTCGGGCAAGACGACGCTTACCAAGCTGTTGCTGCGCTTGGACGATGTGCAGGGCGGCCGCGTGCTCGTGGACGGCCAGGACGTCTCGCGCTGTACGCAGCAGAGCCTTCGCCGTCAGGTGGCCTACGTGCCACAGGAGGCGCTGCTGTTCCACCGCTCCATTCGCGAGAATATCGCCTACGGCCGCCCCGACGCCACCGACGAGCAAATTCGTGAGGCGGCGCGCCTGGCCAATGCCCTGGAGTTTATCGACCGCCTGCCCCATGGCTTTGACACCATGGTGGGCGAGCGCGGCGTCAAGCTTTCGGGCGGCCAGCGCCAGCGCGTGGCCATTGCCCGTGCCATCCTCACCGACGCGCCGATTCTGGTACTCGACGAGGCGACGTCTGCCTCGATAGCGAGTCCGAGGCGTTGGTGCAGGAAGCTCTCGAGAACCTGATGCGCGGCCGCACCTCCATTGTGGTGGCGCACCGCCTGTCCACCGTGGCGGCGCTCGACCGCATTGTGGTGCTGACCGATGGCGAGATTGTCGAGGACGGCACGCATGCGCAGCTTGTCGAGGCGGGTGGCGAGTACGCGAGCCTGTGGAGCCGTCAGACCGGCGCATTCTTGGAGGCGTAAGCGTCTCGGACGTGGGACAATTGTGCCCATAAGTTTATTGTGCCGTTGAGTCGAGGAGTCGTTATGCCACGCGAGACCAATGCCGCCAAGCGCGAGCGCGCCATCGAGGTGTGTGAGCGCTTCAACCGTCGCTATGGCCCGGTCGAGTGCTTTTTGGACCACGAGAATCCCTTCCGCCTGCTGATCGCGGTGCTGCTTTCGGCGCAAACGACCGATGCGCAGGTCAACAAAGTGACGCCGCGGCTGTTTGCCCAGTGGCCCACGCCCGAGGCCATGGCCGGGGCGAGCGTGGCTGACGTGGCGGACACCATCAAGTCACTCGGCTTCTACAAGAGCAAAGCCAAGCATGCCGTCGAGGCCGCGCAGATGATTGTCGCCGATTACGGCGGCGAGGTGCCGGCCGACATGAAGGAACTCGTGAAGCTGCCGGGCGTGGGACGCAAGACGGCGAACATCGTGCTCAACGTGGGGTATGGCATCGTGGAGGGCATTGCGGTGGACACGCACGTCAACCGCATTGCGCACCGCCTGATGCTGAGTCCCAAGACACATGCCAAGGAGCCGCTCAAGACCGAGCAGGATCTGCTCAAGATTTTGCCGCGCGAGTATTGGGAGTCGGTCAACCACCAGTGGATCACCTTCGGTCGCGAGATCTGCGACGCCCGCAAACCCAAGTGTGACGAGTGTCCGCTGGCAGATTTGTGCCCCAGCGTGCGCGTAGCGGGGTAGGGCGGAACGCATCTTCGTCTGGCGTTTTTTGCGGGGCTGGGTTTGCCCTTGAGCCGGAGTCCTCTCCATGCGCTACCATGACAGACAATGTATTTGACGTACGACCCGCCGAGCTTGCCCCGGCGGGCTTTTGGCGTTGCGATGCCGGAGGAACAGCATGCTCATTCACCGTATAGCCGCGCAGCTCTACACTGCCGAGGCGCTGCAGACCGTCGAGGCCGGACTCGATGCCGGCGAGGACGTGACGCTGGCCGTGTCGCAGTCGGGCCGCACGCTCATGGCGGCAGCTCAGTTTGCGCGCCGTCCGCGTCCCACGGTCTACATCGTGAGCGGCGAGGACGCGGCCGATCGCGCCGCGCGCAGCCTGGCCGCCTATGTGGGTCTGGCGCATGTGTGCCGCTTTCCCGAGCGCAAAGACTATCCATGGCGTGAGCAGGCGCCCGACGACGCCGAGGTGGCCCAACGCTGCGAGGCTTTAGGGCGCATCGTGCGCGGCGATAACTGCATCATGGTCGCCTCGGCCCGCGCGCTACTGCGTTGCGTGCCGCCGGTCGAGAGCCGCTATTGGGAGTCCACCACCTTTGCGGTGGGCGAGGAGATTCCCTTCGACGAGGTGCCGCAGCGCCTGGTGGGCATGGGCTACACCAATGCCGGCGCCGCCGACGCGCCCGGTCTGTTCCGCGTGCACGGCGACACCGTCGAGGTGTTTCCCGCACAGGAAAAGGCGCCCGTGCGCATTGAGTTTTTTGGCGACGAGATCGACCGCATCCGCCGCATGGTGAGCTCCACGGGCCAAACCATCGGCAACGAGGACAGCATCGAGATCTTCCCCTGCCGTGAGCTGGCGCTTACCGACGATGCCGTCCACAACATGCACGTGGCGCTCTATCGCGCCAGTCAGGACGACAGCAAACTGGCGGCGCTGCTCGAGATGGTGGATGCGCGTATCGTCACGCCCGAGCTCGACCGCTTTTTGCCGGTGATGTACGGCCAGACCGTAAGCCCGTTGGCGCACGTGAGCGGCAAGGCACTCGTGGTTCTGTCCGAGCCGCGCTCGCTGTTCGACGACTGCCTGCGTGCCTACGAGGATATCGAGGCCCGTGCCGGCGAGGCGGGGATTGACCGCCTGGACGGTCTGTACGTGCGCGCTCAACAGCTCGATTTTGGTGCCCAGCAGCGCCTGAACTACGTAAGCCTCATTCGTGCCGGCGGCGCGGTGACGGCCGAGCTCAAGATTGAGCAGCCTGCCATCGCAGGCTCGGACAACCGTTTTATGACGCGCATCCAGGAGGTCGTGGGCAAGCGCTATGCCTGCGTGTTTGCCATTCCCGACCGCGGCGCGCGTGAGTCGATGGAGCTCACCTTTGGCGACGAGGGCATTACCTTTGAGGAATCGCTGACCGCGGCGCCCGAAAATGCCGGCGCTATCGGCGACCGCGTGCGCGTGGCAGCGGCGGATTCCGCCGACCGTGCCGCACGCCAGGAGGCCCACGCTTCCATTCGCGAGCGTAAGGCCGACGCACTCAACGCCCGCTCGCTCGAGGCGGGCGCGGCCCAGGCTGCCGCCGGTGCCGCCGTGCCCACCATCTCGCGCGGGCGCGTGACCTTTGTCGATGCCGCCCTGCCGCAGGGCGTGGTGGTGCCCGATGCCAACCTGGCCGTGTTCTCGATCGCCGACCTCAACGCCCGTATGGATGCCAACCGCGCGCGCAGCCGCCGCAAGGTGGACATTACGCAGATCACCTTCCCGTTTAAGCCGGGCGACTACGTGGTGCACGCCACTCACGGCATCGCACTCTTTAGCGAGATTGCGCGTCAGGAAGTGGGCGGCAAAGAGCGCGACTACTTTTTGCTGGAATATGCCGACGGCGACAAGCTCTACGTGCCGCTCGAGCAGGTCGACCGCATCACGCGCTATGTTGGCCCCGACGGCGACAAACCGCGCCTGACCAGGCTCAACACAGCCGACTGGACGCGCGCCACCAACAAGGCGCGCAAGAACGCCAAAAAGCTGGCGTTTGACCTGGTCGACCTGTATACGCGCCGCTCATCAATCGCGGGTATCGCCTGCCCGCCTGACACGCCCGAGCAGATCGAGATGGAGGAGAGCTTTCCTTACGACGAGACGCGCGACCAGCTGGAGGCCATCGCCGACATTAAGGCCGATATGGAGGCGCCCAAGCCCATGGACCGCCTGCTGTGCGGCGACGTGGGTTTTGGCAAGACCGAGGTTGCCCTGCGCGCGGCGTTTAAGTGCGTGGACTCCGGCCGCCAAGTCATGGTGCTCTGCCCCACGACCATTCTGGCCCAGCAGCACTACGAGACGTTCTTTGAGCGCTTTGCCCCGTTTGGCCTCGAGGTCGAAGTGCTCAGCCGCTTCCGCACGCCGGCGCAGCAAAAGCGCGCGCTCAAGGCGTTTGCCGAGGGCACGATCGACGTGCTCATCGGCACGCATCGTCTGCTTTCGGCCGACGTGAACCCCAAGAACCTGGGCCTGGTGATCATCGACGAGGAGCAGCGCTTTGGCGTGCAGCACAAGGAGCAGCTCAAGAACCTGCGCGAGCAGATTGACGTGCTCACGCTTTCGGCAACGCCTATTCCGCGAACCATGCAGATGGCCACGAGCGGCGTGCGCGACATGAGCCTGATCACGACGCCGCCGACTGGGCGTCGTCCCGTGATCGTGCACGTGGGGGAGTACGACCCCGATGTGGTGAGCGCGGCGATTCGCCTGGAGGTGGGCCGCGGCGGTCAGGTGTATTACGTGTCCAACCGCGTCAAGACCATCGACGACGCCGTGGCGCGCGTGCACGAGGCCGCGCCCGAGGCGCGCGTGGGCGTGGCGCACGGCAAGATGAGCCCGCGCGAGGTCGAGGACGTGATGATCGAGTTTGCGACCAAAAAGATCGACGTGCTCATCGCCACGACCATCGTGGAGAGCGGCATCGACAACGCGACCGCCAACACGCTGATCATCGAGGATTCGCAGCGTCTGGGCCTGGCGCAGCTCTACCAGCTCAAGGGCCGTGTGGGCCGTTCTTCCACGCAGGCCTACGCGTACTTTATGTTCCCGGGCGAGCTACCACTCACCGAGGAGGCGACAGCGCGCCTGACCGCACTTTCCGAGTTCCAGGATTTGGGCAGCGGCATGCGCATCGCCATGCGCGACCTGGAGATCCGTGGTGCCGGCTCGCTTATGGGCGCCGAGCAGCACGGCAACCTGTCGAGCGTGGGCTTTGACCTGTTTACGCAGATGCTGGGCCAGGCGGTAGCCGAGGCGCGCGGCGATGACGATGCCGGCGTGGAGGCGGCAAGCGTGGGCATTAACCTGCCGGCCGACTACTTCTTGTCCGAGGAGTACCTGCCGGCGGTGGATCAGCGCGTGCTCGTGTACCGCAGGCTCGCAGCGGCCGAGGACCTGGAGAGCATCGATGAGGTGCAGGAAGAGACCGAGGCCGCGCATGGCGAGCTGCCGTTGGCAGGACTCAACCTGTTCAATCGCGCACGAATCCGCATTCGCGGCGAGCGCCTGGGGCTCGAGAGCGTCACGCTCAGCGGCGGTCGCATCACGTTTTTGGGCGTCGACGTGCCCAAGAAGGTGGCCTTTGAGCTAAAGACCCGCTATGGCGCGGTGAGCTTCCCCAAGAGCCGCAAACTGTCGGTGCCCTACAAGGCGGGCGCCGGCGCGGGCAGCGGCCTGGGTCGCGGTCTCGACGCCAACGACGGTACCGGCCCCGTGGCCGCGGCACTCATGCTGTTGCAGCAGTTGGGTGCGAGCGACGACGACTAACGGGTCGACGCTGCAAACGCCCCATTTGGGCACTCTGGTTCCATCGAAAGGAAAGCATGTTCGGATACATCTATAAGAAAGACGTCGCCATTATCGCGGTTGTCCTGTGTCTTTGTCTGGGCGTGGGCAGTTTCTTCGACTATCAGATTTCGAGCGCGCTGTTCAACATCGGCAGCATGTACGGTCGCTTTGTCGAGGCGGCCGGCGAGCTGCCGTTCGAGCTGACGGCGAGCGTTGCGGGCGTTATGCTCGTGCGCGCGGTGCGTCCCGATTCCAGAGGGAGCAAATGGCTCGCCGTGCTCGGCGTCCTTGTCAACGTTGGCCTGGCCGGCTATGAGATCGTTTCGTCTCTGAAGGTTGGCGGCAAACTCATCGCAGCTCAGTTGGTGCTGACGTTTGTGCTGGTCATCGCTGCCAACCTTATCGCCTACCGCCTCACACGCGACACCGACCCCGACGATCTCACGCGCTGGGCGTTGATGGTGCTTGCCGTGTGGGTCGCTCAGGCCATTATCCTCAACGTGATCGTCAAGCCGCTGTGGTCGCGCCCGCGCATGCGCGTGATCGAGGTCACGCCGGGGCTCGATTTTCAGCCGTGGTGGGTGATCGGCAACCCCGACAAGTGGGCCTATATCGCCGCCGGCGTGATCAAGGACGGCTTTAAGTCGTTTGCGAGCGGACACACGGCGCACGCGGCGATTGGCCTTATGCTCGCCGGGCTTCCCGCGTCGGCCTTTAAGGAAAAGCCGTCGCGCCGCCGTGTGGTCTTTTGGGTCGCCGCTGTGGTCGCGGCGCTCGTCGCCTTTGGTCGCATCGTGATCGGCGCGCACTTTTTGAGTGACGTGAGCTGCGGCTTTGCCTTGGTGCTGGCGCTTGAGTGCCTTGCCGCGCGCATTGCCTATCCGGGCGGCGTACAATAGCCCCATCTGAATCATCGGGCTCGTGCCCGGCTAGAGAGGATTACCATGCTCGCGTTCAACAATGACTATTCTCACGGCGCACATCCGGCAGTGCTGCAGGCGCTCGTCGACACCAATATGGAGCCGCAGCCCGGCTACGGCACCGATGCACACACCGAGCGTGCCAAGCAGCTTATCCGCGAGGCCTGTCAGGCCCCCGATGCCGACGTGTTTTTTCTGGTGGGCGGCACGCAGGCCAACGCGACGGTGATCGACATGCTGCTTGCGCCCTACGAGGGCGTCGTTGCTGCCGAGACTGGCCACGTCGCCTGCCACGAGGCAGGCGCCATCGAGTTTGGCGGCCACAAGGTGCTCACCATCCCCGGCTACGAGGGCAAGATGCACGCCGAGGACCTCGAAAACTATATCCAGGTGTTCTACGAAAACGAGAGCTACGAGCACACGGTGTTCCCGGGTGCCGTGTACGTGAGCCTATCGACCGAGTACGGCACGCTGTACTCCAAGGCCGAGCTCGCGGCGATTCACGCAGTGTGCCAGAAGCGCGAGATTCCGCTGTTTGTGGATGGCGCCCGCCTGGCCTATGCGCTGGCGTCCGATGAGTGCGATATTACCCTGCCCGAGCTGGCACAGCTGTGCGACGTGTTCTACATCGGCGGCACCAAGTGCGGTGCGCTCTGCGGCGAGGCCGTGGTGTTCTGCGGCATGCACGCTCCGGCGCATCCCATTCCGCGTATTAAGCAGCACGGTGCGTTGCTGGCCAAGGGCCGCCTGACGGGCGTGCAGTTTGAGGCGCTCTTTACCGACGGCCTGTATTTTGAGATTGGTCGCCAGGCGATCGAAACCGCGCAGGCGCTTCGTCGCGTGCTGCACGAGCGCGGTTACCAGTTCTTTTTGGAGACGCCGACCAACCAGCAGTTCGTGATTCTGCCCAACGAGGACATGGCCCGCATTCGCGAGCATGCCTCGATCGAGTACTGGGAAAAGTACGACGAGACCCACACCGTGGTGCGCTTTTGCACTAGCTGGGCCACGACGCAGGAGGACATCGACGCGTTGGCGGCTGTCCTGTAAGTTGACATGATGACGGGGGCCGCCCTGCGCTGGGTTTGGCGCAAGGCGGTCTTTGCTTTTTTGGGGGAGAAGGGTTGTATGACCGAGATGTCCGAGCCGACGATTCGCCTGGCGACGCCCGATGATGCGCCGGCGTTGCTTGCCATCTATGAGCCGTATGTGCGCCAGACGGCGATTACCTGCGAATACGAGGTGCCGAGCGTTGAGGAGTTCGCCGGGCGCATCGAACGTACGCTCGAGCGCTATCCGTATCTGGTGATGGAGCTGGACGGGCGTCCAGTGGGTTATGCCTATGTGAGCGCGCTTAACAGCCGCGAGGCCTATGACTGGTCGGTCGAGACGTCGATTTACCTGGCACGCGACGTGCGCCACGGCGGGCTGGGCCGCAAGCTGCACGATGCGCTCAAGCAGTGCCTGATCGCGATGGGCATCACCAACATGTGCGCGCTCATCGCCGTGCCGCACGACAAGGACGACGAGTATCTAACGCACAACAGCCAGGACTTCCATGCCCATATGGGATATCGCTTGGTGGGTGCTTTCGACCGCTGTGCCCAAAAGTTCGGCCGCTGGTACGACATGTGCTGGATGGAGCTGGTCCTGGCCGAGCGCACCCCCAACCAGCCCAAACCAACCTGGTTCCCCGACCTCCTCGCCTAAAACCACCACGAAGGTGCCTGTCCCCTTTGCGGTGGTTAGCCGATGGGTTCGGTGTATTTGGCGCGGTCGGTGCGTTGGATGCGCTTGGAGACATGGAGCGGACGGCCGTCGGTGTCGTAGACGTAGTCGGTGATCAGGATCAGCGCCTGCCCGCGCTCGACGTTGAGCAAAAATGCCTCGTTTTGCGACGCATAGCACACCTCAAAGGTCTTATGCCCCTGCGCCGGCGCGCGATGGAACTCCTGGCGCAGCGTGGCGTAGAGCGAACCGTTGATATCGCGATCGATGAGCGACCCAAAGCTTGGCGGCAAATAGGTGGTCTCCAGGCACAGTGGCGCATCGTCCAGGTAACGCAGGCGGACAAGTTTGACAAGCTTGCTGCCCACGCTAGCGTCAAAGAACTTGGCCACGCTGCCCATTGCTTTGGCAAAGCCCGAGTCCACCGTGCGCGTGGTGGGCTTCATGCCCTGGCCTTCGACCTGCTTGGTATAGCTCGAAAACACCAGGTTGTTCTCGTGGAGCGCCGGTGTGTCGGCCACAAAGGCGCCGCGCCCGCGCTCGGTTCGAATCAGGCCCTCGTCAACAAGCACCTTAAGGGCATGGCGCACGGTGCTGCGCGACAGGCCCGATTCGTCCATGAGTTCCATCTCGGACGGCAGTTTATCTCCGCGGGCGTAGGTGCCGGCGGCAATGCGGTCGCGAAGCGTTGCCGCCAGACGCTCGTATTGGGTCAAGTTCTTTTTCGACGAAGTGCTCATGCGAACAACCTGTATCTAACTTGTATGCTTACAGAACCAAGCATGTATCCAACATGACAACAAAACCGCTGGTAATGGCTTGCCGAAAACTTTACCAGCAAAATTTCTAAGACAAATATAGCATACAACTAGTCGACATAACCAAAACATGTATGTAACTTGTATGCCATCGAGAGCATCAAACGAGAAGAAAGGCTGATGCACGATGACTACTCAGGAACAGGTTAAGGACGTCGTCTCCCAGGTTTTGGCTGACAAGGCAGACAAGGGCGGCATCAAGCGCGTCGTGTGGATTGGCGCCGGTGGATCCAACGGCGGCAACTATCCTGCCCAGTACTTTATGGAGCACGAGGCCACGCAGGTCGTGAGCTCCAGCTACACCAGCAACGAGTTCGTGCACGCCACGCCTGCCTACGTCAACGAGAACACCCTGGCCGTCGTCGTGTCCATGCGCGGCACCAAGGAGACCATCGTCGCCGCCCAGGTCGCCAAGAACCACGGCGCCAGCACCATCGCCATCTATGTTGACGAGTCCGGCCTCACCGAGGTCTGCGACTACAAGATCCAGTACGACAGCCTGGCCATCGACGAGTCCTGCATGGGCCGCACCAACTCCGCCGTCGTGACCATGATTGCTATGGAGCTTACGCAGCAGACCGAGGGCTATGCCGAGTACGAGGCCGCTATGGCCGCCTTCGACTTGGTCGACCCCATCTATCGCAAGGCTGTCGAGTACACCCGTCCGCTCGCTGCCAAGTGGGCCGAGCAGAACGCCGACAAGCCCTGCATCAACGTTATGGCTCAGGGCCCGCTCTTTGGTGCCGCCTACGTCTTTAGCATCTGCAACGTGCAGGAGATGCTGCAGATCGACTCCTGCACCATCAACACCTGCGACTTCTTCCACGGTCCCTTCGAGATCCTGGACAAGCGTACCTCGCTGTTCCAGCTCATCAGCGTCGGCCGCAGCCGCTGCAACGACGAGCGCGGCATTCGCTTTGTCAACCAGTACGGTGGTGAGCGCGTCTACCAGCTCGACGCCAAGGAGCTCGGCCTCAACGACATCAAGGACAGCGTGAGCGAGTACTTCAACCACCTGATCTTTGCCCCGATCCTCAACAACGTCTACATGCGTGCGCTCTCCGCCGTCACCCACAAGGACTACATGACGCGCCGTTACATGTGGAAGCTGGATTACTAAGGGATAGAGCGGCCTAACAGCCCAATACCCCTCATGAGTTGCGGTGGAATAGTTCCTGTTTGGGAGTGTGAAGCCTCTGTTTGAGAACTATTTCACCGCAACTGCTAGAGCGGCACTTGGGGACGTTCCCTTTCTGCCGGCAGTTAGGGATGTTCCTTTTGTGCCGGCAGTTGGGGACACTCCTTGTGTCGAGAGATTTCCCGTTCGCCGATTTGTGCCTTGAAAAATGTATATAACGACTATAACGTAGCATGAAACATATTGGAAATAATACTGAGGAGGCTGCGTTGAAGAGGAGCAATCTGGGCTATGTGCTGGTGCTGATCGCCGCGCTTATGTGGGGCAGCATCGGAATCTTTGTAAACGGCATCTCGGCCATGGGCGTTTCGTCCCAGAGCATGGCTGCCTTTCGCTTGTTGGTCGGAGCGCTTATCTTGGCGCCGGTCCTGATGTTTATGGGCTGCCGTCCGGGTGAGGGGTCTACCGTGGTTCAGGGTCCGCTGACCCTGTTCAAGGCAAGCCCTAAAGAGCTTGTTTCCTGCGCGCTTGTCGGTATCGTCGGTTTGGCTGCCGCCAACACCTGCTATTACGAGTGCATGCGCGAGGTGGGCATGTCCACGGCATCGGTGCTGCTCTACACGTCGCCGGTGTTTGGCGTCGCGCTCGGCCGCGTCCTTTATCGCGAGGACGTGACCCTCAACAAGCTCGTTGCCATTGTCTTTAACATCGTTGGCTGTGTGCTTGCGGTGACCAATGGCGACCTTTCCGGTTTTCATTTTTCGGTTTGGGGCGTCACGTCGGGCGTGATTGCAGGCCTTTGTGGTGCGTCGCTCGCGGTGTTTAGCCGGATAGCAACCAAGACGGTCCACCCGCTGGCTGTCACGTTTTGGGGCTTTGTTTTTGGCGGTGCGGTTATGGCAGCTATCGGGGCTCCGTGGCCGGATGTCGCCGCGGCAATGTCGCCACAGCTGCTGCTGCTGTTCCTTGGCTTTGGACTCATCCCCACAGCCGTGGCTTACATCTTATATATGCAGGGTCTGTCCATGGGGCTCGAGACGTCGAAAGTTCCCGTCGTAATGTCATTCGAGACAGTCGTCACCGTACTGCTGGGCATTGGTGTCTACGCCGAACCCGCCGGCGCGATCAAAGTTCTGGGCAGCGTTTTGGTGCTCGCGTCCATCGTGATTATGAACACCGACTTTTCCAAGCTGCGCAACAGTGTGTTTGTCGGCCATGTCGTTGAGAGCATGACCTTTAAGCCCAACGCGTGGTGGACGGAGAAATCGCAGGACATGGATCTCTTCCGCGAGCGCACGGGCATTGCGCTGGAGCCCACCGTGCAGGAAAGCCCCTGGTACTTCGTGCGTTAGGGGATTGGCGGTGTGTTTGAGCAGGTAGCGCCCGGCGTTTGATCGGGCGGCGCCTAGCCAGCGCCGACCTACCCAAGACCATCGTTTCGATTGCGTTAAACCCGCCAACGGTCGTTTTTCACCCGCGAACGGTTTATATACTAATTATCAATATAAGCAACGTATAAGACATTATAATGACCATAACGAAAAGGAGGAGGCAAGATGAATCAGATCATTCTCGCATCTCATGGCGGCCTGGCCGCAGGCGCCAAAGACACGCTCGAGATGGTTCTCGGCGACGTGTCGAACGTCCACGTCGTGTCGCTTGCTCGTGACGACAAGGAGCCCATCACCAATAAGGTTGAGGCTATGATCGCCACGTTCAACGCGGACGACACCGTGTATGTGCTAACCGATATGCTCGGTAGCTCGGTCAACAACAACATGGTCGAGCTTTCCAAGAACGGCACGAAGTTCACGGTTGTCAGCGGTTTCAACATCCCGCTGGCGCTCACGCTTGCTATGAGCCCCGCCCCCGTCAAGGGCACCGAGCTCGCGGCCCTCATCAACGAGGCCCGCACCGGTCTGACCAACCCCAACGCACCGGTCGAGGTCGCCGCGGCTCCCGCCAAGAAGGCCAAGGCGTCCCGTCACAGCTCCGGTCCCGCCAAGATCGTCCTCGCACGTCTTGACTACCGTCTGCTGCACGGCCAGGTCGTCTTTACCTGGACCACCAAGGTTCAGGCCGAGCGCATCATCGTCGTCGACAACGCTGCCGCCAACGATGACATCAAGAAGGGCGCTCTTAAGCTGGCCAAGCCCCAGGGCGTGCGCCTGAACGTCTTCACCGTCGAGCGTGCCCTCGCCAAGATGGACAAGCTCAACACCCTCGGCGAGCGCGTCATGTTCGTCTTTGGCAACACGGCCGAGATGCTGCAGTTCTGCCAGGGCTACAAGCTCGACGCCATCAACCTGGGCGCCACCGCCAACCACGACGGTGCCGATCAGGTCGGCGGCAAGGACAGCTCCGTCTTCCTCGACGCCACCCAGAAGGCCGACGTCAACCAGCTGCTCGACATGGGCATCAAGCTCTACGTCCAGCAGACCCCTACGTATCAGAGCGTCGACATCGACGCCAAGCTGTAATCAACCAGGCTTTTGCCTGACTGAAAGGAGAAGGGTATGAATACGTTCATCAGTGCGGTGCTCGTCGGCCTCGTCGGCGTGTTCTGCATGTGGGACTCCCGCCTGCTCGGTCGTCTTAACTTCGAGCAGCCTCTCGTTGGCGCTACGCTCGTCGGTCTGCTGCTGGGCGATGTGCCCACCGGCCTTGCCGTCGGTGCCGCCGTCGAGCTCGTGTCCATGGGCCTGGTGCAGGTCGGCGCCGCCGTTCCGCCCGATATGGTCCTGGGCGGCATCGTGGCCGCTGCCTTTGCGTGCCTGACCGATGCTTCCGCCGAGACCGCCATGACGATCGCCATCCCGGTCGCCGTCCTGGGTCAGCTCCTCGGCATCGTGTTCCGTTCCATCATCGCCGCCCTCACCCATGTGGCAGATAGCGCGATCGATAACGGAAAGTTCAAGACCGCCTACCGCATGCACATCTGCGCCGGCTCCGGTCTGTACGCCGTCATGTACTTCCTGCCGATCTTCCTCGCCGTCTTTGTTGGCACCGACCTGGTTCAGGCCATCGTCAACATGGTTCCCGAGTGGCTGTCCACTGGTCTTAACGTTTCGACCAAGATCATGACCGCCTACGGCTTGGCCCTGCTGCTCACCATGATGATCAAGAAGGGTATGACTCCGTTCCTGTTCATCGGTTTCCTGCTCGCCGCTTACCTCAACCTGTCCGTCATCGCGGTCGCTTTGATCGGTGTGTGCCTGGCTGTCGTCTTCATGGGCTTCAAGTTCAACGGTTCCCATGCAGCCGCCGGTGTCGATTCCGACTACGATCCGCTCGAAGACGACGAAGACTAAGGAGGAACACACTATGGCAACCGCAACCAAGGACGTGTCCCTGAACAAGAAGGTCAGCCAGTTCTTCTGGCGCTCCTGGGCCATCCAGGCCTCTTGGAACTACGAGCGTCAGATGAACATGGGCTTCCTCTACGGCATGGTTCCCACGCTCGATCGCCTCTATCCGGATGAGTCCGACCCCAAGCAGCTCGCCGCTAAGAAAGAGGCTTACCACCGTCACATGGCGTTCTACAACTGCACCCCGCAGACGAGCGCTTTCATCCTAGGCCTCGCCGCCTCCATGGAGGAAGAGTACGCCAAGGATCCCGAGAACTTCGACCCCGATTCGATCAACGCGGTCAAGACCTCCCTTATGGGTCCGCTTTCCGGCATCGGTGACTCCTTCTTCCAGGGCACCATCCGCGTTATCGCCTTTGGCCTGGGTGTTCAGCTGGCTCAGCAGGGCTCCATCATGGGCCCGATCCTGGCCATGCTCATCTCCATCGTGCCCTCCGTGCTGATCACTTGGTTCGCAGCCAAGATCGGCTATCAGGGCGGCCACGAGTACCTGAGCAAGCTCCAGGGCGGCGACCTCATGGAGAAGCTCATGTATGTCTGCGGTATCGTGGGTCTTATGTCCGTGGGCGGCATGATCGCCACGCTGATCGGCGCCACCACCCCGCTGCAGTTCGCTGACGGCACCGTCGTGATCCAGGACATCCTGGACGGCATGATGCCCCAGATGATCTCCCTCGGCCTCACCGGCCTTATGTACTGGCTCATCAAGAAGAACGTCAACACCGGTTGGCTTCTCGTGATCGCCATCGTGGGCGGCATCGCCCTCTCCGCGGCCGGCATCCTGGCCTAGTCGCGACCAAGCGCCTAACCGCTTTCCCCCGGGGGCCTGCCTGGCATCCCATACCCCAGGCAGGCTTCCATCCCTAGATGTGTCAAAGGGACAGTTCCTTTGACACATCCTCAACGGGCCGGCGACTCGGTCCTAACCACGGTAACCCTGCGAGCGTCCGGCAATGTGGCGCCGCAACAAATCGAAAGGAATGTGTCAGATGTACGAGATCGACCTTAACCTCCCTAAGCAGATCGTCGCTGACGTCCTGTCCAACCACGAGATTCACAGCGTCGCTTTCGTCGGCTGCGGTGCTTCCATGTCCGACCTTTACCCCGCCAAGTACTTCCTGGCCAACAACACGGACAAGCTGAACGTTCAGATCTTCACCGCTAACGAGTTCAACTACGACACGCCTTCCTGGGTCAACGAGCACACCTTCGTGATCACCTGCTCCCTCGGTGGCTCCACGCCCGAGACCGTCGAGGCCAACAAGACCGCCAAGAAGCACAACTGCCCGGTCGTCTCCCTCACCAACAAGGCCGGCTCCGCTCTGACCGTCGACGCCGACCACGTCATCGTTCACGGCTTCCATGCCAACTACGCTGCCAAGTGCGAGAAGCCTGGCTACGCCATCGCTCTTGCTCTCGAGATCCTTCAGCAGACCGAGGGCTATGACCACTACGAGGACATGATCACCGGCCTCACCAACGTCTTCGAGCTCTGCGAGAACGCCGCTCAGTCCGCCAAGGGCCTCGCCAAGCAGTTCGCCCAAGACTTCAAGGACGACAAGATGATCTACTTCATGGCCTCCGGTGCCTCCGAGAAGATGGCTTATTCTCACGCCGCCTTCCTGTTCACCGAGATGCAGTGGATCGACGCCGCCGCCTACAACACCGGCGAGTACTTCCACGGCCCGTTCGAGGTTTCCACCGAGGGTAAGCCCTACGTCTTCTTCATGTCCGACGGTGCTACCCGTCCGATGGACGCTCGCGCCCTCACCTTCCTTAAGCGCATGGGCGCCAAGGTCGCTCTGATCGACTCCAAGGACTACGGCCTGGCTGACGCCGTGCCGGCGAGCGTCGTCACCTACTTCAACCCGCTGCTGCACCTCGCCGTTATGCGCGAGTACGGCAACCAGATCGCCGAGGCCCGTCAGCACCCGCTGACCATGCGTCGCTACATGTGGAAGCTTTCCTACTAATCACAAGTAAGTAGACCTTATGGGTTGATTGAGAGGGGATGGGGTTTACACCCCGTCCCCTTTTCTGTTTTGGGAGGGCGTGTTCGTTGCGCCGCAAAACCCCAGATAAAACCTACCAAAATAAACCTGTCTCTTTTTGGCAGGTGGGAGGAGATGCGTATGATCAAGGCAGTGCTGTTTGATATGGACGGCGTGCTGGTCGATACCGAGTGGTTCTACAACCGTCGCCGCGTGGCGTTTATGGAGGAGAAGGGCTTCCACTTTGACGAGATTCCCGATCTTTCGGGGTCTAACGAGCCTGCCATTTGGGAGGCGCTGGTGCCCGACGATGTCGAGCTGCGCGAGCGCCTGCGTGTGGAGTACAAGCAGGTCTACAGCCCGGTCCACCCCGTTCCGTATGCCGAGCTGCTCAACGAGCAGACGGAGCCGGTGATGCGCGAACTGCACGAACGCGGCGTGAAGTGTGCCATCGCGAGCTCGTCCTACCGCGAGCTCATCGACGAGCTGGTTGAGATTGCCGGTATCGCCGACGTGCTGGACTACACCATCAGCGGTCACGAGTGCAGTGCGTTTAAGCCCGACCCCGAGATCTACCTGCGTGCCATGGAGACGCTGGGAGTTGACCCCGCCGAGTGCCTGGTTATCGAGGACTCGCCGTTGGGCATCGAGGCTGGCAAGCGCTCCGGCGCCCGCGTCCTGGCACTGCGTCCGCATGAGGGCGTCAACCTGGACCAGTCCGCCGCCGACGTCGTCATCGACAACCTGACCGACATTTTGGCCGCTCTGTAGTGTCAATCCACCGCGAGAAGCACTGGTTCACGCGTCATTTGCTGCAGATTGGCTTAATTTGGCATCAATTTAGATCCGTTTGGCTTCGATTCGGGCTAAGTGAGTAGACTTTTTGGCGCAGGCCGGGCACAAAGCGTTTCTGACTTAGTAAAACCGCAGGTCACAGAGGTGGCTGTTATTGGCTGTGCTCGGGAGGTCGCGAAAAGTCTACTCACTTAGAATTTGGGCCTTTGGTTGTGGGGTTACCGGTCCCGTTTTGGTTGTCGAGAGAGGGTGAATTGAGGCGCCCTCTGTCGCTCCATGCTACAATCGCCGACATGCCCCACAACTACATCTGCCTTCGAAGGGAGCCTACGTGGCGAACGCCATCGATCAGCTCACGGACCGCGTGCTCGTGCTCGGCCGCCTTACCATCGTTCGCCGCGCTATTACCGCTGTGGCGGTCACCATATCAGCCGTTCTCCAGACATTTCTGATCCAGGCGTTCATTCAGCCCGCCGATCTGCTTCCGAGCGGTCTCACAGGCGTCGCGGTCCTGCTCGATCGCGTTACCTCGCTTGGCGGCGTTCATATCGACATCTCGCTCGGCATGCTCGCGCTCAACATCCCCGTGGCGCTCCTATGCTGGAGCGGCATTAGCAAGCGTTTCGTCATCTTCTCGATGATGCAGGTCATGCTCTCGTCGCTGTTCCTCAACATCTTTCATTTCGCCCCGTTTTTGGGCGACAAGATCATGCTCATCATTTTTGGTGGCGTGGTCTCGGGTCTGGGTGCTGCCATCGCGCTCAAGTCCGGTGCATCAACCGGCGGCACCGACTTTATCGCGCTGTGGGTCTCCAACCACACGGGCAAGACCATCTGGGGTGTCATCTTTGGTTTCAACTGCTTTATCCTGGCGATCTTTGGCTTTATGTTTGGCTGGGACAACGCGGCGTACTCCATCGTGTTCCAGTTTATTTCGACCAAGACCATCGACAGCTTCTATCATCGCTACGACCGTGTGACGCTGCAGATCACAACGCGCAAGGCCGATGAGGTCATGACCGCCTATGTTGACCATTTTCAGCATGGTATTAGCTGCGCCGAGGTCATCGGCGGATACAGCCGTGAAAAGATGTACCTGCTGCACACCGTTGTCTCGACCTACGAGAGCCAGGACATTATCAAGCTAGTGTGCGACATTGATCCCGGCGCCGTGATCAATGTGTTCCACACGCTCAACTTTGTGGGCGGCTGGTGGGGCGGTCATGTCGACGAGCCCATGCCCACGGCCGTTCCCGATCCCGACAAGCCCGCTCGCATAGCGAGTCGTCAGGCGCGCCTCAGTGAACAGGACAGCCTGCAGCAGGACGACGGCAAGTAAGGATTTGCTGTATGTGGTGTATCGTTTTATCAAACTGAGATAACATATAAAAAGACGTTATATACGTATTAGTTATTTCGATATTTTGATAAGAGTGATCAGATATGCCTGCGCCCAAAAATGCACCGCTTTACCAGCAGATTTACGACGAGATCAAGGATGCGATTGAGAAAGGTGTTTATGCACCCAAGGAGCGTATTCCGTCCGAACTTGAGCTTGCCGAGCAGTACGAGGTGAGCCGCATTACGGTGCGCCGCGCCGTCGAGGAGCTCTGCTCCGATGGCTACCTGGTTAAGCAGCAGGGCCGCGGCACCTTTGTTTCCACGCCGCACATCAATCGCCAGTTTCACGCCTCGACGCTGCAGACGTTTACCGCGCTGTGTGCCGATAACGGCATGAAGGCCGGCGCGCATGTGGTCGATCGCCAGATCGTTCCGGCGCGCCAAAACGAGATGGAGTTTTTTGGCCTGCGGAAGGATGCGCTGCTGCTGCATATCAAGCGCGTGCGTACGGCCGACGGCGAGCCCATCTTTGAGGAGAACATTTTTGTGCCGTTTGACGCTTACCGTGAGCTGTTGACGGCCGATCTTGAGGACAAGTCGATTTTTGCCGAGGTCGAGCGTGTTGGCGGAACGCCGATTGTCTCGGTTGGCTACCGCACGGTCGAGGCCGTTCGCGCCAACGCCGAGCAGGCCGCCGAGCTGGGCATTGCCCCGCACGACCCGCTGCTCAACCTGCGTGCCGGCTTTATCGGCCCCAATGGCGAGCCGGTTTTGATGGGTAAGCAGTACTACGTGGGATCGCGTTACGTTATGGTCATGTAAGTTACGCGGTTTTACCAAACCGCGTAACGGGCCGACGCTGCGCCCTTGGTTCCGCCGTTCTAGCGAACGGCGGACCGGTCGACGCTGCAAACGCCCCTAAGCGGCAATCTGACGTTCAATCGTCGGTCGCGTACCGAAGTACGCTTCCCTCCTCTTTCACGTCACCTTGCTCGCTTAGGGGCGTTTTCGCTGACTTATGCTCAACCTGAGACGTTTCCACGCCTGTCAAGAGCTTAGCCGTTGGGGACGTTCTTAAACGACTAGTCATTCAAGAACGTCCCCAATGACTACCCGCAGAATGAGCGTGGCTGACAGCCGTACGGCACCGGTCCGCGTGGCGGCGTATAATCGGCGGCAGATGACTTGGACGTTAGGAAACCATGACCGATAGCATGCAACAGACGGCGCTCGACACGCTCGGCGCCTATTTTGGCTACACCTCGTTTCGCCCGGGACAGGACCGCATGGTCGATGCGATCCTTGCCGGTCGCGATGCGCTGGGTGTTATGCCCACGGGCGCCGGCAAGTCCATTTGCTACCAGGTACCCGCGCTCATGCTGCCCGGCATCACCTTTGTGGTGAGTCCGCTGCTGTCGCTTATGGAGGACCAGACCCGCGCGCTGCTCGCGGCGGGTGCGCGCCCCAGTTATCTCAACTCCAGCCTTACTCCGGCCCAGCAAAACACCGTGCTCAAGCGGGCGCGCGAGGGCCGCTACCAGCTTATGTACGTGGCGCCCGAGCGCTTGCTCGAGCCACGCTTTTTGGCCTTTGCGCAGGAGGCCGCGGCGGACGGCGGCATTGGCGTGCCGCTCGTGGCCATTGACGAGGCCCACTGCGTGAGCCAATGGGGCCAGGATTTCCGTCCCGCCTACCTGCAGATTCGTGAGTTCATCGATTCCCTGCCGCAGCGCCCCATCGTGGCGGCCTTTACCGCTACGGCGACTGAGCGTGTGCGCGCGGACATTCAGCAGATGCTCGGCCTGCAAAATCCCGCGACGGTGGTGACGGACTTCGATCGCAAGAACCTCTACTTTGGCTGCGAGGAGATGGGCGACAAGGCCAAGGCCGCGTGGGTGCGCGACTATGTGATCGCACATTCGAGCGAGAGCGGCATCGTGTATTGCTCGACCCGCAAGACCGTCGATGAGCTCGCCGGCGAGCTTGCCGAGGCGCTGGGCCCCAGCGGCATTCACGTTGGCCGCTACCATGCCGGCATGGGTAATGACGCCCGCCGCCAAAGCCAGCGCGCCTTTATCGACGACGATATTCAGGTGATGGTTGCCACCAACGCCTTTGGCATGGGCATCGACAAGCCCAACGTGCGCTACGTCATCCATAACAACGTGCCCGAGAGCATCGAGGCCTACTACCAGGAGGCGGGCCGCGCCGGCCGCGATGGCGATCCGGCCAGCTGCCACCTGCTGTGGAACGGCAACGATTTTCGCATGCGCCGCTTTTTGATCGACCGCGGCGATGCGGCCGACGAGACGCTCGACGACGAGCAGCGCGCGTGGGCGCTCCAGAACCGATATCGCCTGCTCAGTCAGATGGAAGGCTATTGCAACACCACCGGCTGCCTACGCGAATACATGCTGCGCTACTTTGGCGACGAGGCCGCGGCCGAGCATACGGCCGTGGGCGGCGCCGCCGCGGATGAGGCCGAGGGCTGTGGCAACTGCAGCAACTGCCTCACGCAGTTCGAGGTCGAGGACGTCACCGGTATGGCTCGCGCCGCCGTGCGCTATGTGGCCACGCGCCCCATGCGCTTTGGCAAGTCGCTCATCGCCGATGTGCTTCACGGCGGCAACACCGAGCGCATTCGCCAGATGCATCTGGACGAGGACCGCGGCTATGGTGGGCTGTCGAGCGAATCGGTCGGCCGCATCAAGGACATCATCGGCCAGCTGTGCGGCCGCGGTTATTTGGCCACCTCGCAGGGGCAGTACCCGGTCGTGGGCCTGGGTCCGCGTGCCGGCGAGGTCGAGGACGAGGCGTTTGCCTTTACCGTTAAGCGTCGCGCGTCCAAGCGCAAGGCCTCGGCCCGTGCTCGCCGTGCGGTGGATCTGCTGCGCGAGGAGGCCGAGCTGGATCAGCGCCCGCGCGTGGGCGACGATGCCGAGCTGTTCGAGCGCCTGCGTACCCTGCGCAAGGAGATCTCGACCGAGCTCGAGATGGCGCCGTACATGGTCTTTTCCGACAAGGCCCTGCGCGGCCTGTGCCGCCTGCGCCCGCAAACGCGCGACGAGCTGATTCAGGTCAACGGCATCGGCGAGAAAAAGGCCGATGCCTTTGGCGAGCAGTTTATGGCGGCGATTGAAGAGTTTGAGTCCGAGCATGCGCGGGATGGAGCGTAACGATGGCAACCGACGATAAAACCGACCGCGCTGGCGTATCCGCCGTACCGCTGTACCAGCAGGTCATGGACGACCTGAAGGGCGAGATCGCGCGCGGCGTGTATGCGGCCGGCTCGCGCATTCCTTCCGAGATGGAGCTCGCGAAGTCTTACGGCGTGGGACGCATCACCGTGCGTCGCGCCATCGAGGAGCTGTCGCGCGCGGGATATCTCAACCGACAGCAGGGGAGGGGCACCTTTGTGTGCGCTCCCAAGCTCAAGCGCAAGATTGTCCAGAAAGGTGACGTCCAGAGCTTTACTGAGGGTTGTGCCGCCAACGACATGGTGGCCGGAGCGCGTCTGGTGTCGCGTACGGTGGTCGCGGCGACGCGCGAGGATGCGGCGTTCTTTGGCGTGGAGCCCGGCTGCGAGCTCATCGTGGTCGAGCGCGTGCGCACGGCGGATGGCGTGCCCGTCATGCTCGAGAACAACGCCTTTGTGCTGGCCGACCATCCCTACCTGCAGACGCTTGCCGATAAGGACCTCACCGATAACTCGATCTTTGCGCTCGTTGCCGAGCATTCGGGCCGCGCGCCGCTCAAGTCCGACCCCTGTACCGTGGAGATTGCGCTTGCCGATGCTCAGGCGGCCCCGCTGTTGGAGGTGCCGGCCGGCGAGCCACTCTTCTATATGGAGGCGTACTTTACCGATGAGGACGAGCGGCCCCTGCTGCTCGGGCGCCAAAAGATCGTGGGCTCGCGCTACGTGTTCGACATCTAACGTCCATAGATAGAACAACATAGAACAAATTTGCTGAAATGACTTCACCTGCGACAGCTCGCATGCTATAAATAGAACAACATAGAACGACTGCAGGTACGAGCTGCCGTCGTCCAAAGCCGCCACACAAGGAGGAGCGTCACCGTGAACGCACACGATCTGATTCAGGAAATTATCGAGCGCAAGGGTAAGATCGAGAACGTCTTTTGGATCGCCTGCGGCGGTTCGATGATCGACCTGATGCCGGCTAACGAGCTGCTCAAGCGCGAGGCCACTACGTTTGCCTCGACGGTCTACACCGCGCGCGAGTTTTGCCTGATGGCCCCCAAGAGCCTGGGGCCGAAGTCGCTCGTCGTCGCCTGCAGCCACAGTGGCAACACGCAGGAGGTCATCGACGGTTGCGAGATGGCGTTGACTGCCGGCGCCGAGGTCGTCGCCCTCACCGACTGCGAGGGCTCCAAGATCGACAACGGCAAGTGGACCACCTGGGTCTACCCCTGGGGCGAGGGTGTGTCGCAGGCCGAGGTGCCGCAGGGCATCGGCGCTCTGATCGCCGCCGAGCTGCTCGACCAGCAGGAAGGCTACGAGGCGCTCGCCGACATGTACGAAGGCCTCAAGCAGATGGATGCGCTGCTGCCCGCCGCCCGCGAGAAGGTCAACGCCGAGCTGGGCGCCCGCTTTGCCGAGCTCTGCCAGCAGCACAAGTTCTTCTATATCCTGGGGTCCGGCCCCAACTTTAGTCAGACCTACGCCATGGCCATCTGCTCGCTCATGGAGATGCAGTGGCAGCACTGCTGCTATATCCACTCCGGCGAGTACTTCCACGGCCCCTTCGAGGCTACCGAGCCCGGCGTGTTCTACTTTGTGCAGCTCGGATCGGGTGAGTGCCGCCCCATGGAGGAGCGTGCACTCGCGTTCCTCAACACGCACACCGATACGATTATGGTGCTCGATGCGCTCGAGTACGGCGTGGGCGAGGTACCTGCCAGCGTGCGTTCGTTCTTGGAGCCGATCTTCTTTTACGCGATGAGCTGCGAGCTGCGCGCCGCCCGCGGCAAGGTGTTCGACCACAGCCCCGAGATCCGTCGCTACATGGGCATCGAGCAGTACTAAGTAACGGGAAAACCATTCACCTTCGATTCGCAAGGGCGCTGCGTGAGTCAAAAAAGTGGGCCGCGCCGGGGATTTCCGGCGCGGCCCGCTTAGTATCGCGCTTAGATTCGCAAGGTTGCGGTAGCCAGCGGCCTACTTTGCGTCGTACGCCTCGGCGTCCCACCAGTCGAGCTGGGCGATGTTGTCGCGGATGTGCTGGCAGCTCTTGTGGAAGCCCTCGAGCTCGTACTCGGACAGGTCGAGCGTGTAGACCTCCTCGACGCCCTCGGCACCGATCACGCACGGCAGGGAGGTAAAGATACCCTCCTTGCCATACTGGCCGGTCATGAGCGTGGAAGCGGAAAGCACGGCGTGCTCGTTGTGCAGAACGGCAGCGCAGACGCGCGCGGCGGAGTTGGCGACGGCGTACTCGGTGCACTGCTTGCCCTGGTAGGTCACATAGCCGCCCTTGCGCGTGAGCTCCTCGACCTCCATGTGGTCAAAGGCGTACTTGTCGGGGTTCTCGGCCTGGAGCTCGTTGAGGCTCTTGCCGGCGATGGTCGCGGCCTTAAAGGCGGCCAGCTGGCTAAAGCCGTGCTCGCCGATCATGTAGGCGTCGATGGACTTGGGGCTCACGCCGACCTTCTTGGAGATCTCGGTGCGCAGGCGCGCGGAATCCAGGCCGCAGCCCGAGCCGATGATCTTCTTGGGATCATAGCCGGTCAGGTGCCACAGCTCGGTGCACACGACATCGCAGGGGTTGGAGATTGAGACGAAGATGCCGTCAAAGCCGGCGTCGACGATGCGCTTGGCAAAGGTGCGCGCGGCGTCGGTGGTAAAGAACAGCTCGCCGTCGCGGCTGCTGGCGGCCAGCGCAACCTTGCCGGCGGCGTTGACGATGACGTCGCAGCAGGCCAGCTCCTCGTAGTGGTCGTAGCAGTTGACGATCTTGGTGTTATACGGGACAAACGAAAGGGAGTCGCGCAGGTCCTGGACCTCGGACGTCACCTTGGCCTCGTTGATATCGCACAGGTACAGCTCGTCGGCAATGCCCTGCATAAGCAGGCTGTTAGCGACATGTGCTCCTACATGGCCCTGGCCGACCACACCGATCTTACGCGTCTGGTACATATACGTATCCTTTCGGCCGAGTTTTTCGCGTCGGACCATTGTAGCGTCCTGGCGTCACTTTGCTAAGCTAAAGTGCCGTAGATTTTTGGGACATGCCTTTATTTCTACTTTTACGGCGTTTTAGGACGAACAGTGCCCGGATGGTCGAAAGGTAGAAATTAAGGCATGTCCCAAAAATCTACCGCTGGGGGATGTGCTCGCGCGGATGGGGTCGCTCGTTGTACCATAGCTGCAACTGACTCGTTAGGAGCTTCCATGCCCATTCGCATTCCCGACGCCCTCCCTGCCGCCGCGCAGCTCGAGAGCGAGAACATCTTTGTCATGACCGAGTACCGCGCGCTGCACCAGGACATCCGTCCGCTGCGCGTGCTCATCCTCAACCTCATGCCCACCAAGATCGCCACCGAGACGCAGATCATGCGTAAGCTCTCCAACACGCCGCTGCAGGTGGAGGTGGACCTGCTGCGCACCAAGACGCACGAGGCCACGCATGTGAGCGCCGGCCACCTGGAGACGTTCTACCGCACGTTCGATGACATCCGCGACATCCACTACGACGGGCTGATCATCACGGGCGCGCCGGTGGAGCAGATGCCGTTTGAAGAGGTCGACTACTGGCCCGAGCTCTGCCAGATCATGGACTGGTCCACCACGCACGTGCACTCCACGCTGCACATTTGCTGGGGCGCGCAGGCGGGGCTCTACCATCATTACGGCATTCAGAAGTACGACCTGCCGGCAAAGGCGAGCGGCGTCTTTGAGCATTACCTGGTAAAGCCGCAAAGCCCGCTGGTCCGCGGCTTTGACGACTGTTTCTATGCTGTGCATTCGCGCAACACCGATGTGCGCCGCGAGGACGTGGAAGCCGAGCCGCAGCTTGAGGTCGTGGCCGTGTCCGACGAGGTGGGCCTGTACATCGTCAAGTCGACCGACAGCCGCCGTTTCTTTGTCTTTGGACATCCCGAGTACGATACCGATACGCTGCGCCTAGAGTACGAGCGCGACGTGAAGCGCGGGCTTGATCCCGAGGTGCCGGCCCATTACTTCCCGGGCGACGACCCTACCGCCGAGCCGCGCAACGTCTGGCGCAGCCAGGCTCAGCTGTTCTACACCAACTGGCTCAACTACTACGTCTACCAGACCACGCCCTACGACCTGGCCCGCGCCGGCGAGGAGCACTAGACTTCGCTCGTGTAACGAGGCGCGCCAGCGGTTAGGCGCTGATGATGTTGGGTAGCGGCAGGTCGTGGACGTCTGCGGGGACGTGGTCGACGCGCTGCTCTTCAAAGGCGATGCCGATGATGTGGCAGTCGGGACGAAGCGTGGGCAGGTAGCGGTCGTAGCAGCCGCCGCCGTAGCCCAGGCGCGCGCCGGCGCGGTCGAAAGCCACGAGCGGCACGACGATCATGTCGAGAGCTTCGGCAGGCACAATGGGGAAGCGGCTGCTGTCGATGTCCGTGGCCGCAAAGGCCCGCGTGGGGTGGGCGATAAACGTAGCCGCGTCCGCGTCGCCGGCAGCAACTGCCCGCATACACATGCGCTGGCCACAAGCTGCGGCGTCTGTTGCCGAGAGCATGCACGGATAGGCCACGCGCCAGCCACGTTTGGCGGCAGCTGCGGCAAACGCGGCTGAGTCGACTTCGGAACCCATCGCGGCATAGACGGCAACGGTGTGCGGCGCCGCGGCATCCAAGCGGCCCAGCAGCTCAACCAGCCGCGCACAGATATCAGCAGACTTCGCCGCCCGCAAGTCCAAATCAAGAGCATCGCGCCGAGCAATCACCGCCCGCCGCAACTCAGCCTTGTCCATCCCGGCTTCCTCTCCCAAACCTACCAAAAAGGGCAGGTTTATTTTGGCAGGTTTTATCTGGGCAAATGTCGAAACCACCACAAAGGTGCCTGTCCCCTTTGTGGTGGTTTTGGCCCATGCGTTAACGCTATAACGCCGCGGCGATTGCTTCGGTCACAAACTTATTGAGTGACTCGCCCTTCTTTGCCGCCGCCAGTGCTGCCTGCTTGTGAAGCTCGGAGCCTGTTCTCACATTGAACGAGCCCTTAAAAGCCCGCTCTGGTTCCTTGCCCTTTTCGGCACAAAACTCAAGGTAATCGTCGACGGCGTCGTGGAAGCATTGCTCCACTTCTTCAGCCGTGGAGCCTTCAAATACAATTGCGTCCCTAATGCCGGCGACCATACCTGTTAGTACATGCTGCTCGGCATCGAACTCGACTGGGGCGAAATAGCCCTTGTATGCCAAAACGTTACTCATGACTGCCTCCGACATCCTGCAGAAATCGAACGATGTTTCGAATTGTCCCCGCTGTCAATTCGTCAGATGGATGAGGCGCGTGCATCACGAACATCCTGCCATCTGAGGGCCTGTAGAAGCGAATGCGCGATCCGGATGTCTTGCCTTTGCTGTCCATTTCAAAGCCATATGAGGCCATGACTTTTAAAAAATCGGCATACCGATACGTCGAAGGGCAGCTAAACAGTTGGGCGATGAGTTTATCGGCTCGAGTCATCCCGCCTCACATTCTGCAACTATATTCTAGTTGCAATTTAGATCCGATGCAATCACCCATACTATAGAACATGTGTACGTATAGAACAAGTGTTCGAACCACTACAAAGGGGCCTGTCCCCTTTGTAGTGGTTTTGCTTGCTGTGGTTAGCCCATCAGGTCGACTACGTTAAAGCCGGCGTTGCTCTTGGCGATGACGTCTCGGCCGCCAAAGACGCAGGTGGGCGACTCGGCTGCGATGCGCGTCACGTCGGCGCCGAGCGAGCGCAGCTCACCGGGCGTGGCGGCGAGCATCTGGGCGCGGCGCTTCTCGCGCGCATGCGGATCGAGCCCGGCCAGGTAGGTCGTGTTGCGGCGCTTGGTGAGCGCGTACGGCTTCACCGGCGCGTCCATGCCGCTCACGCAGCTCACGATAAAGCCCTCAAAGGCGGCCTCGTCGGGCTCAAAGCTGCCGAGCCATTCGCCTGCGCGCGCCACGCGCTCAATCGAGGGGTCGATTGCCGGGTCGCGGTAGGTGTAGAACGCCGTCTGACGCTCGCCGGCCGCGCGGAATCCGCAACCGTACGCACCGCCCTTCACGCGGATCTCGTTCCACAGGTAGTCGTAGGAGAGCGCGTTGGCGGCAACCGCCCAGGCGCCCGTCACGTCGAGCCCCAAGCGACGCGGGTCGCACGCGCTTGCCGCAAAGCAGATGTCGCTGGGGATGACAAAGGCCTCGTGGCGGTCGCGCGGCGTCGGCACCACGAGCGCGTTGCGGCCGGCATCGGTGCCGTGGCCCGCGCCCAGCCCCAGGTCGCCTGCAGCGGCCCAGTACGCGTCAAAGTCCTCATCGCTGCCGGTAAAGCTCGCCATGCAGCCGCCGGCCACAAAGATGCGGTCTGCCAGCTCGGCAAGCTTGGCACGCAGGCCGTCCAGGCGTTCGTCAAAGTGCTCGAGCAGATCGCGCAGGAACAGGTAGAAGTCCACGCCCGAAAGCTGCTCGCGCACCACGGCCGAAGGCGAGCTGTAGCTCATCGCGCGACCGAGCGCCGCCGAGTGGCCGTTGTTGATAAAGCCCTGCTCAAGCCCAATGCGAATCTGCGTGAGCACGTCGCGCACGCGGTCGGTGTCGGCATCGAGCAAAAGCGTGCTCGACCACACCTCGCGCGGCAGGCTCGCCAGCGCATCGATCTTCTCGGACAGGGCGCCGGCGCTCACCAGCAGGTAGGGGCGCACGCCGTCCACGTCGGGCTGGGTCATGACCTCGGTCGTAAAGCTCAAAAAGCCCAGCTTGCCAGCGAGCAAGTTGTCGAGCTCCTCGGCAGAGTGCTCGCGCGTGGGCAGCTGTTTGAGCAGGCGGCAGAGCAGCGTCACATAGGGCAGGTCCTCAAACGCGACGCAGCTCAGGTCGAAATACTGCATGGCGTAGGCCAGGCGGTTGGTAGGGATGTCGTGGCGCAGACAGACGATGGGCGCGGTCGTGTCCACGACCAGCGGCGGCTCGGGGCGCGCCTCGCCAATGTCGGACACGCGCAGGCGCGGCAGCGCGGCCTTGGCCTCGGGCGTGTCTTCCGCCTCCTGCGCGGCACGCAGCGCGGCCGTGCGCTCGACCACGTCGGCCAGCTCGGCATCGGTCATGGCATCGCGCTTGGCTGCCAGCTCGGCGGCCTCGGCACCCTCCGAACCCTCGGCGGCGTCCACCGGCACCAGCTCGACCAGTGCCATGTGATCGTTCTGCAGCACGAGCTCGCGCAGCAGGTCCTCAAAGTAGCTGCTGTCCAGCTCGCCACGCAGCTCCTCGTACACCGGGCCGTACTTGAGCGCCAGCGTCGCGGCGTCGTCATCGTAGAGCCACGTGCTCAGCGCGTCGCACGCAATGGCCACGCCGTCGGCGATACCGTAGTCGCGCTGGCGCAGGTCGTATTCGTTGCTGCTGATGATGGCTTCTAGGCGCTCGCGCGGAACGCCGTGCTCGCACAGGTCGCGGCAGGCGTCCTGGAACACGCGGCGCAGCTCGCGCGCCACGCCGGGCTGCGCGTTTTGCAGCATGATGAGCTCGTAGGGCTGCAGGCTTTCGGCCGCGGTGTAGCTCACCACGTTGCCGCCCAGGCCGGCGGCCAGAATGGCCTTCTTAACCGGCGCTTCGTTGGAACCCAGCAGCGCCTCGAACAGGATATCCGCCGCGATCGTACGCTTGCGGTCGAGCGCGCTGCCCAGCACCAGGCCCAGGCCCACTAGGGCGTTCTCGGGCGTGGTGGCCATCTCGACGCGCTTATACTCGCAGGTCACAGGCTCCTGCACGCCCAGTGGATTGGGCGCCAGCGTGGACGGGTCCTCGCCGGCGGCAACGGCAGCGTCCATGCGGCGGCTCGCGGCACTCGGCTGCGACAGATAGCGCTCGTCCAAAAAGGCAAGCGCGCGGTCAACGTCCAGGTTGCCGTAGAGCGTGATGTAGGAGTTGGAAGGATTGTAGTGGCGTGCGTGCGTGTCCAGGAACTGCTCGTAGGTGAGCGCGGGAATCGCACGTGGGTCGCCGCCGCTCTCGTGCGCATAGGCGGTGTCGGGATAGAGCGCGGCGTTGACGGCGTCGTCCAGCACGCTCATGGGGTCGGACAGCGCGCCCTTCATCTCGTTGAACACCACGCCGTTATAACGCAGCGTGCCCTCGCGCAGGCTCGCGGAGTTGTCGCCGCCCTCGCCCTCGACGTCTTCCGGCAGGTCCAGCTCGTAGTGCCAGCCCTCCTGCTCAAAAATGGTGGGCTTGGTATAGATGGCCGGGTTGAACACCGCGTCCAGGTACACGTCCATCAGGTTGTACAGATCCTGCTCGTTGGTGGTGGCAACGGGGTAGATGGTCTTGTCGGGGTAGGTCATGGCGTTGAGGAACGTCTGCATGGAGCTCTTGATCAGGTCGACAAACGGCTCCTTGACGGGAAACTTGGCCGACCCGCACAGCACCGAGTGCTCAAGAATATGGAACACGCCGGTGGAATCGGCCGGCGGCGTCTTAAAGCCAATGGCAAAGGCCTTGTTTTCGTCGTCGCATGCCAGGTACAGCAGGCGAGCGCCCGATGCGGTGTGGCGCAGCACATAGGCGTCTGAGTCGAGCTCGGGCACGGTCTCGCAGCGCTCGACGGCAAAGCCGTGGCAGGTAGTGCCGGGCACCAGCAGTGCGGCGGCAGCGGCGCGCGGGTCGGTTGAGGTGGTGGGCATATGCAGTCTCCTTTGACGCCCCAGCGGGGGCGAATCGAGTCGAATCTTCGAGAGTATACCCATATGGGGCCGCGGCTCTGCGGCGAACTGAAGACGATGCTGGCTGATTGGGCGAGGTCTTTTTCAGATTGTCGCACGAGAGTTGGATATCCCGACGGACGAGCGTGGATATTCGGATGAAATAAGCCGCTGCAGGCTCAAAAACCGTCCAATTATCCACTCCCGCACAGCTCTCGTTTCTAAACCGTGGGACAAGAGATAGACGAGAGACGTATACGAGAGGTGGCTGTGCCGCAAAGAGCCAAACAATTAATAGTGCTGTTTGGCTGGTGATTGTTTTTCAGTAAAAACAGTTACGAATAAAGCAAGTTGCAAACAGTTGGCCCCTTATTTCGTGTTCATTTTTAAGGCGAAAAATTGCCGTCATATGATCGGACGAGTTTCAACGATTGCGATTTAGTATTTGGCGCGGATGCGGTCGATTCCGATGAAACGCTAGTTGACCACGCGGTAGATTGCGCTTTCTCCCAGACGCCCCGGGCAATGCGCAATAAGCCAGATAACGAAGCGATTGCCGGCGCGTCTATCCATAGGGAATTCCGGGAAAGCTTCTGCGGACAGTCAAAAAATTTGTCGGTCCCAAGCGAATTAAAGGTATTTGCATAAGACGTCATTTAACTAGAGACGATGCATATTGAATCGTTCAATGAACTTGCACGCTGTGTCCAACAACGCCGATTGTTGTTTTAAGGGGCTTGATGAAAGAACAGAACCAAAATAATACTTGCATAGTTAGTTATATAAAGTATTATAACGTTATGGGATGAATGAAGGGTTCATCTAAGTGAGTTAGGAGTAAGGGATGTTCAATTTCGATGAGCCTCGTTACGAGAAGGTTGTGAGCGATGCCCTCGCTC
>CAUHFS010000023.1 GCA_959605475.1 uncultured Collinsella sp.
TCTCCTGCTTGGCTTGGTGCTGCTTTTGGTGTCGATGGTTCCCGCTGTCGTTGTGTCCGTGATTAAGAACGGTGCGGGTGGATCGGAGTATCCCGTCGCTCTCATTCGGGCGGGAGCTTCGACAACGTCCATGGTGGGGGAGGCGGTGTTGTGCAGTATTCCGTTGCTGGTCATGGCATACGGCGTGATTTCCGTCGTCGCTGCGTTGACAGCAGCGATTAGCCGCAACCCCGTTGTCACCGGAATGGTTTGCGCGGTTCTCTTGGTGTTGGGTTCGTTGAGCGCTCATGTTGAAAGCGTGGGCATGGGCGTCGCGCTGCTGGCTCCATTCGCCTCGTTTGATCCCGCTTCCCAGGTGGGGACGATTGGGTTCCTTGGGCGAGGGACGAACGCGATGCCTTTTGGAGAGGTCGTCGGCGCATCGGGCGCTCTGCTGGTGGTCTTGGGCGCCGTATCTCCGTTGATGGTGCGCCTGAGTGTTCCAAAGATCGAAAGGGGATGATCTCGATGATTGACCTTCAAACGCTGACGATCTCTTATGGAAAGAAGGTGCTCGTAGATTCGGTGAACGCTGAGTTTGCCCCGGGTACGGTCTACGGTCTCGTCGCTCCGAACGGGCATGGAAAGACGACGTTGCTGCGTGCGATGGCAGGTTTGCCGGGTCCTCGCGTGGACGGGAGCATCGTTCTGGATGAGGTGCAGGGTACGGGTGCGAGAGAGGTCCGTTCTATGATCTTCTATGCACCTGGTGAGGGGACGCTGCTGTATCCCGGATTGCGTGCGGAAGATCACCTCAAGATGGTTTGCGATATGTGGCCGCATGCTCGCGATATCGAAGAGATAGTGGAACAAACGCAGATAGGCGAGTTCGCGAAGATGAGGATCCGCACTCTGAGCCAGGGCATGAAGCAGCAGCTTACCCTGGCGATTGCGTATGCGACGGGCGCGCGGTACCTTCTATTAGATGAGCCCATGAACGCGCTCGACCCCAGCAGGGTGGACTTGCATTCCGAGATTCTCAGGAAGCTGGCCGATTCTGGTACGTGCATCATCATGTCATCCCACATCTTGGATTCGGTCGATAGGCTGTGCGATGAGATTCTGTTTTTGAAGGATGGGAGGCTCATTAGAAGCATTCCGCAAGATGATGCTGCGCCGAAGTCTCCTGGATCCCATTTCGCAAAGCCTGCCGGACGCGCCGAGGGTGCGCTAAGCACGTATCGGCGACTCTACGAAAAGGGCGGGTAGAAATGCAAGTTAAAAATCTATGTGGTCAATATAATACCGTTGAACCCGCATATCGATACCGCTCAGCCATTCGCCTCGCCCCCATCGCACGCATCTTCATTCGGTCTGTCATTATTAATCTAACGATGCTTTGGGAAATGTAGGTGCTTCTAAATGTACTGTCGACTTCTTCTCAAACTAATCCTAAGAGACAGGGCCGTATGGATTTGTACGCTCGTTCTCGCTGCAGCCTTTTCCGTCCCCATTGCGTTCAATTCACCCATCTACGGGCCCTTCTTTATGAAACAGGGCATGCAGGGCTTTGTCGACGCATTCAATACGCGCGCGCCCCAGGCCAGCGGCACAGACCTATCTCCAGAGCAGCAAGCTGACGCGGAGCTTGCAAGATACGCGAACGCCGCCCTTGCCGCTCAAACCGACGCCGCCTTTCTCGATTCTGCCGAGAGCTACTACGCGCTCATGGACGAAGGCTTCCAATCCGGGTCCATCGTGGGAGACCGAGAGACCAATGACGCGGAGCTCGCATATTGCCGTGCCCTGAGCAGTTCCGGCATCACGGATATCCCGGCCTCCGCAAGCGACCTGCCATTCCTTTCCTTCCTGCCTTACGCCATTGCCGCGGTGCCGTCTTTCCTTCCCTTCATCCCCTTCCTTCTCTCGTCGATACTCGTGCTCGGCGCCACAAGGCCCGGGACCCTGGCGGCGAAGGCGCCCGTGCCCAAATTCCGGCGCCTTATCCAGATCGTGTTTTCGATAATCGCCGCGGGGGCCGCGATGCTCCTCGCCGGCCTCGCACCCGGGGGCATTTACGCCTTGGCCCTAAACGGCTTCGGGCAAATTGGGTACCCGATCGCCTTCTTCCATGACGGCGCGCTTACCACCACGACCGCGGGAAACGTCTTCACAGCCCTGCTTCTCGCGCTGCTTGCGGGCGGAACCTTGATATCCGTTTGCTCCGCCGTCCTATCGACCGCAACGAGGCGCGTCCTCGCGGGCCCCCTTACCTCCGCGCTGCTTGTCGCGGCCCCGGCATTCCCGTTACTGTCCGATTCGGCACTGGAGCATAACGCCGCGCTCAATCTCCTGCCGCTGGCCGTATTCTCGCCTATCGAGGCAACGGGCTACGTAGGATGCTTCCCGACAGAATTCATTGGCTCCGGTTCAGGCAGCGCATCGATGCTTGCCGTGGCCCTGGCATACGTCGCGGTCTTTTTTACGGTCGGCGCCGTTGCGACACGTTCCCCCAAACAGCCTGGACCCGCGAAAAAGCACCATGGGCTCGAGCTTCTGGACGCGAGCGTGGGATACGGAAGCACGACGATACTTTCAATCGGGTCGCTTTTCCTGAGCCCGGGAACGGCGGCGGGCCTCGTTGCTCCCAACGGCTCGGGGAAAACCACCCTTCTTGAAGCGCTGTCGGGCCAATTTCCCACCCGCATCCGCTCGGGAAGCCTGGCGGCAGACGGAATCTGCCAACGTCGATCAGCCGAATTTGCAGAACTCGTCTACCTGAGCTCTTCGGGCGGCGCGGATCTCTATCCCACGCTATCGGCCATCGAGCACCTTGCTTTCGTTAGGGAGGCGTGGAAATCGGCCGCCGACATCGACTCGCTCTGCGACTCCCTCGGAATCTCCCCATATCTCGACAAGCCGACCCGTAAACTCTCGACAGGAATGAAGCAGCAGGTAAAGCTTGCCATGGCGATAGCGACCGATTGCCCGTACCTCATCCTCGATGAACCGCTGAACGGCCTCGATCCGGGAAAGCGGAAAACCTCCTGCGACGCGATGCGCAGCGAGGTGGCGCGGGGACGCAGCGTGCTCATTTCAAGCCATCTACTCGACGACCTGGCAGACCTCACCAACTCGTTCTACTTCATCGAGGCCGGCACGCTCGTGGAAAAGATCAAGTCGTCCTCGCAGACGCTCAAGCAGGAATACCTCGATACATACGAGGGAGGTGAATGACATGAAACGGTTGATTTCCGATCTCAGCCGAACACATTGAGCGGAAAGGCCGTTCCCGCAGTCAGTCGAACGTCCCCGGGGCCCTTCTCAGGCCCCGGGGACGGCATTTTCCCAGTTGAAGGAACGGTGGAGATGTGTTTCGATGGGTCAGATTCGTGTCGTTCCGAAAAGACCGTGAACCTTTTGTGGGACGCGCGGCGCCGTGGTACCATAGCCGAGTTTGTTGTCTTGGTCGGAAACCAAGACGCCTTATGCGCTGATCGGTAACCAGCGCCTGACCAATAAGGAGTCCTACCATGAAGCAGGGTATCCATCCCCAGTATGTCGAGTGCACGGTGACGTGCTCCTGCGGCAACACCTTCAAGACGCACGCTACCGTGTCCGAGATGAAGGTCGAGCTTTGCAACGAGTGCCACCCGTTCTACACCGGCCAGCAGAAGTTCGTCGACACCGGTGGACGCGTCCAGCGCTTCGCCGACAAGTTCGGTGGCGCCGCTGCCGCCCAGCTCAAGAAGGCTGAGGAGGCCAAGGCTGCCAAGGCCGCCAAGGCTGCTGAGGCCGAGGCCGCTCGCAAGGCCGCCGCTGAGGCTAAGGCTGCCGAGAAGGCCAAGCGTGCCGCTAAGTTCGCCGAGGAGGCTGCCAAGCAGGCCGCCGAGGCTCCCGCAGAGGCTCCCGTCGATGAGGCCGCTGCCGAGGCCGAGACCACCGAGGCTGCTGAGTAAATAGCTCGCCGCGGAATCACTCGCATTCATGGCATGAGGGCCGTGCATCCATTTGGGTGCGCGGCCCTTTTCTTTTTATTGGTGCAAGCTAACCTGTCCCCGTGGCACCAAATGGCAGAGAGACGGCGTTTGCTCAGATAAAACCTGCCAAAATAAACCTGTTCCATTGCGGCAGGTTGGTCATAGTTATTACGTGGCGGTCGAGGTCGACCGTATAGGCCGCGCCTTGTTTGGCTAAAGTACAATCATCTGTGTTTAACTCGCCCGCAGCTGCACGGCGTGGGCGATGGCCAAAAAGGAAAACCACATGGGATTCATGTCAAAGCTGCTGTCCTTTGGATCCGATAAGGACCTTAAGCGCTACTACAAGATCGTCGACCAGATCAACGGTCTTGAGCCCCAGTTTGAGAAGATGACCGAGGAGGAACTCCGCGGCCAGACCGATAAGTTCCGTGAGCGTTACGCCAGCGGTGAGTCGCTCGACGACATGCTCCCCGAGGCCTTTGCCACCGTGCGCGAGGCTTCCAAGCGCACCATGGGTATGCGCCACTTTGACGTGCAGCTCATTGGCGCCATGGCACTGCACGAGGGCCACATCGCCGAGATGAAGACTGGCGAAGGCAAGACCCTCGTCTCCACGTTGGCCGGCTATCTCAACGCTATTGCCGGCAAGGGCGTGCACGTCGTTACTGTCAATGATTACCTTGCCAAGCGCGACTCCGAGTGGATGGGCCGCATCTACAAGTACCTGGGCATGACCGTCGGTCTGCTCCAGAACAACATGCCGCTCGAGCTCAAGCGCCCGGCCTACCAGGCCGACGTCACCTACGGCACCAACTCCGAGTTCGGCTTTGATTACCTGCGCGACAACATGGTTACCCGTCCCGAGCAGCGCGTGCAGCGCGGTCACAACTACGCCATCGTCGACGAGGTTGACTCCATCCTGATCGATGAGGCTCGCACCCCGCTGATCATCTCGGGCGCTGGCACCAAGTCCGCCAGTACCTACAAGGACTTCGCGCGTGCCGTGCGTGGCCTTGAGCGCGGCGAGGACGTGTCGCACGACATGCTTACCGCCACCGAGGACGTTGAACCCACGGGCGACTACGTCATGGACGAGGCCAAGCACACCATCGCTGCCACCGAGCGCGGTCTTAAGAAGATCGAGCGCCGCCTGGGTATCGATGACATCTATGCCGATCTCTCCGGCCAGCTGGTCAACCACCTGCAGCAGGCGCTGAAGGCCCAGTACATGTTCCACCGCGACAAGCAGTATGTGGTCACCAACGGCGAGGTCAAGATCGTCGACGAGTTCACCGGCCGCATTATGGAAGGCCGCCGCTATTCTGAGGGTCTGCACCAGGCCATCGAGGCCAAAGAGGGCGTGCTCGTACGCGAGGAGAACCAGACCCTGGCCACCATCACCCTGCAGAACTACTTCCGTCTGTATGACAAGCTCTCCGGCATGACCGGCACGGCACTTACCGAGGATGCCGAGTTCCGCGAGATCTACAAGCTGCCCGTCGAGGTCATCCCCTCCAACAAGCCCGTGCAGCGCGTGGACCACGAGGACCTGGTGTACCGCACCATTCAGGCCAAGTACAACGCCGTCGCCGACGATGTGGAGCGTCGTCACGCCAAGGGACAGCCGGTCCTGGTGGGCACCGTCTCCATCGAGAGCTCCGAGAAGCTGTCCGCCGCCCTTACCAAGCGTGGCATCGCGCACGAGGTCCTCAACGCCAAGCACCATGAACGCGAGGCCCATATCGTGGCCCAGACTGGTCGCTATGGCGCCGTGACCATCGCCACCAACATGGCCGGTCGTGGTACCGACATCCTGCTGGGCGGCAACCCCGACGAGTTGGTGCGCGAGCGCCTGGAGTACGAGGGCCTGACCATGGAGGACGTGACGCCCGAGCAGCTCGAGCAGTTTAACGCCGAGGCCAAGGAGACCTGCAAGGCCGAGCGCGAGCGCGTGCTTGCCGCCGGCGGCCTGACCGTTATCGGCACCGAGCGCCACGAGTCCCGTCGTATCGACAACCAGCTGCGCGGCCGCTCCGGCCGTCAGGGCGATCCGGGCGAGACCCAGTTCTACCTGTCGCTCGAGGACGACCTCATGCGCCTGTTCGGCGGCGACAAGATGGACCGCGTCTCCAAGATGATGGTCACGGCCGACATGGGCGACGATATGCCCATCCAGCACAAGATCATCTCCAAGGCCGTCGAGAGCGCCCAGCACAAGGTCGAGAGCATCAACTTCTCCATGCGTAAGAGCGTCCTTGAGTACGACGACGTCATGAACAAGCAGCGCCAGGTCATCTACGCTGAGCGCAATAAGATTCTGGACGGCAAGGACCTGACCGACCACATCACCGAGGTCATGCACGACACCGTGTACCGCTGCGTGCAGGAGTTCTGCACCAAGGACAGTCACGATGGCGAGCGCGACCTGGAGGGCCTGCGCAAGTGGGTTGTGGAGCTCACCGGCCACATCGATACACCGAAGTTCCCCGACGAGGACTTTGAAGCCCTGGCTGCCGATGTCTTGGCCTATGTTGAGAAGTGCTACAACATGAAGGCCGAGCGCTTGGGCGAGGACCTGATGCGCGAGCTCAACACCCAGGTCATGCTGCGCGTCATCGATACCCGCTGGATGAACTACCTGCAGGAGATGGACTATCTCAAGACCGGCATCGGCCTGCGCGGCTTTGGCCAGCGCGACCCGCTGGTCGAGTACAAGACCGAGGCCTACGGCGCGTTCCAGATCCTCGTCGACACCATGTACGAGGATTACCTGCGCACGGTTCTGCGCATCGAGATCAAGGCTGCCCCGCGTGCCGTGGAGCACAAGGAGGAGCCCGCGCTCGAGGGTGCGCACTTCTCCGGTCCTGCCGAGGTCGATGGTGACAACGGCGACTCGGTGCTGCGCAAGCAGGCGCAGGTGCAGGCCCGCACGGCTGTCCAGGGTGGTCCGGCTGCCGTCAACAACGGTGGCAAGGTGACCACCTATCGCAAGTCCGAGAGCGACGATCCGTACGTCAACGTGGGCCGCAACGACCCGTGCCCCTGCGGTAGCGGCAAGAAGTTTAAGTACTGCCACGGCAGGAATCGTTAATGGCTGAGGCTTTAGAGGTAACGCCCGCCGAGCTGGACGCGTTTGCGGACCGGCTCGGCGAGGTCGAGTCGTATCTCCACTTGGACGAAAAGCGCACGCGCGTGACCGAGCTCGAGGCCAAAAGCGTGGCCCCCGGCTTTTGGGATGACGCCGACGCCGCCCGTGCCACCATGGAGGAAATCGCGCGCACCAAGGAAGATATCGCTGCCGTGGACAACGCGCGCGGCGAGCTTTCCGATGCCCGCGCCGCGCTGGAGCTTGCCGAGGAGATGGGGGATGACCCCGATGCCGCCGCCCTTCGCGAGGAGGCTACAGCCACGGCTGAGCGCCTGGCCCGTGCCATCGATGAGCTTGAGCTTTCGAGCTGGTTTACCGGTGAGTTCGATTACGGCGATGCCATTGTGACCATCAAGCCCGGACAGGGTGGTCTGGAGGCCCAGGACTGGACCTTCATGCTCTTTAAGATGTACATGAAGTACTGCCAGCGTCGCGGCTGGAAGGTCACGATTAACGACTGCCCCGCTGCTGAGGTCATCGGCATCGACCGCGCGACCTTTACCGTCGAGGGCAAGGACGCATTTGGCATGCTGCGCGCCGAGGCCGGCGTCCACCGCTTGGTGCGCATTAGCCCCACCGACGACAAGAAACGCCGCCAGACCACGTTTGCCGGCGTCGAGGTCATCCCCGTGCTACCCGATGATATCGATATCGAGATCAGCCCCGATGACATCCGCGTGGACGTGTACCACGCGAGCGGCCCGGGCGGTCAGGGCGTGAACACCACCGACTCCGCCGTGCGTGTGACGCATTTTCCCAGCGGCATTGTGGTCACCTGCCAAAACGAGCGCAGCCAGATCCAGAACAAGGCCGCGTGCATGCAGATCCTCAAGGCTCGCCTGTACGAGATTGAGCTCGAGAAGCGCGCCGAGGCGCTCGATGAGATTCGCGGACCCAAAACCACGATCGGTTTTGGCAACCAGATTCGCAGCTACGTGCTCTACCCGTACCAGATGGTCAAGGATCTGCGCTCGGGTGTGGAGACCAGCAATGTCGAGGCCGTTCTTGACGATGGCGACCTGGATCCGTTTGTAATTGGCTATCACCGTTGGGCTACCGGCAACGCCGGTGCGGAAGGCTCGGACGCCTAGGCACATGGTTGGCTCCGGGTCGATGCAAACACTTCGCAGGGGGTGGTATTTGCTCGGTGAATCGGTAGAATCGAATACAGTAAGAAGTTCAAAGCGCACTCGTTTGGGTGCGCTTTTTTGAGGGAGGCAGCATGGCATATCGTCTGGACATCAAGCGCATTCTTTCGATGAACTTCTTTCACGATCTGCCCCAGATCATGTTGGGGTGTGCCTTGGCCGCCATCGCGACCGACCTGTTTTTGATTCCCAATGGTCTTGCCGCCGGTGGCGTTACGGGCCTTGCGACTATTATCCAGGCAGTCGGCGCGGCGCGCGGCCTATCGCTTCCCGTTGGTATTCAGACGATCGTGATGAATGCCTTGCTGTTGCTGGTCGTTATGCGCGAGGGCGGCATGTTCTACGTGGTGCAGACCGCGACGGGCTTTGTGCTGCTGGGCTTCTTTACCGATCTGTTCGCCCCGTTTGTAGCACCTCTGGCGGATGCGGACCTGATGCTCCCTGCCATGTGGGGGGGCATTATTACGGGCATCGGTTACGGCATGGTGTTGCGCGCCGGCGCCAACACCGGCGGCTCGGACACGATTGGCCAAATCATCTCGCGTAACACCTCGCTGCCGGTGGGCTCGACCGTCATGGCGATCGATGTTGCCGTATGCGCGCTGTCGGCTCCGGTCTTTTCAATCGAAAACGCACTATATGCAGGCCTTTCGATGGTCATTAGCGGCTACGTGATCGATGCCGTGGTCGATGGTGGCAACAAACGCCGTATGGTACTCATCATCTCGGACAAGTTCCCTGATATCGCTGCCGATATCATGTATGGCCTGGGTCGTGGTTGTACCAAGTTTAAGGCGACTGGCATGTATTCGGGTGCCGAGAAGCCGGTGATTATGGTCATCGTGAGCCGTCGAGAGCTCAATACCCTCAAGACGATCGTGCGCGAGCGCGATCCTCACGCCATTGTGACGGTCGCTGACGTTACGGAAGCCTTCGGCGAGGGATTCAAGGACATTAGCGCGTAGGGTCGATCGCGTTCCATCCAAAAGACGTTCACATTGATAAACCGTTTCATCAGCGGTTCTGCCTGCTAAATTGTTCAAGTAATGATAAAAACTCTGGTAAAGCCATCAGTTTCCAGCATAATGAATGACGTACGTGCATTGCGGCTGTGTTGGGATTACCTTCGGTGCCGTGCGCATTTTGTCTAATGAGGATGAAAGGAAGGCACAATGAGCGACGAAGAGCTCAAAAAGGTTGCCAACGAGGTAAGGAAGGGCATCGTCACCGGCGTGCACGCTGCCAAGTCCGGCCATCCGGGCGGTTCGCTCGGCGCTGCCGACATCATGACCTATCTGTACTTTGAGGAAATGAACGTCGACCCGGCCGACCCCCGCAAGGCCGACCGCGACCGCTTCGTGCTTTCCAAGGGTCACTGCGCGCCTGGTCTGTACGCCGTGCTCGCCGAGCGCGGATTCTTCCCCAAGGAGGATCTCGAGACGCTGCGCCACATCGGCAGCCACCTGCAGGGCCATCCCAACATGAATGACACCCCGGGCGTCGACATGTCCACCGGCTCGCTTGGCCAGGGCATCTCCGCCGCCGTGGGCATGGCCGTTGCCGCCAAGCACTGGGGCGACGACTATCGCACCTACGCCCTGCTGGGCGACGGCGAGAGCGAGGAGGGCCAGGTCTGGGAGGCCGCCATGTTTGCCGGCAACCAGCAGCTCGACAACCTCTGCGTGATCGTCGACCACAACGGCCTGCAGATCGACGGCCCCGTCGAGGAGGTCAACGACCCCATGCCGCTCGCCGACAAGTTCCGCGCCTTTAAGTTCCACGTGGTGGAGCTCGCCGACGGCAACGATTTCGATCAGATCCGCGCCGCCTTTGCCGAGGCCCGCGCCACCAAGGGTCAGCCGACCGCCATTATCGCCGAGACCATGAAGGGCAAGGGCGTTTCCTTTATGGAGAACCAGGTGGGTTGGCACGGCAAGGCCCCCAACGATGAACAGTTTGAGCAGGCCATGGCAGAGCTCACGGCCGCCGGAGAGGAGCTCTAGGATGGCAGACGTCAAGAAAATCGCCACGCGTGTAAGCTACGGCGAGGCCCTCGTCGAGCTCGCCAACGAGCACGATGACTTTGTGGTCCTCGACGCCGACCTGGCTGCTGCCACGCAGACCGGCAAGTTTAAGGCCGCCTGCCCCGATCGTTTCTTCGATGTGGGCATTGCCGAGAGCAACCTGATGGGTGTTGCCGCCGGCATCGCAACCACCGGCCGCGTCGCCTTCGCGAGCAGCTTTGCCATGTTTGCCGCCGGCCGCGCCTTTGAGCAGGTCCGCAACTCCATCGGCTATCCGCACCTTAACGTTAAGATCGGTGCCACGCACGCCGGTATCTCGGTGGGCGAGGATGGCGCCACGCACCAGTGCTGCGAGGATATCGCCCTCATGCGCGTCATCCCCGGCATGACCGTGATCGTTCCTGCCGACGACGTCGAAGCCCGCGCCGTGACGCGCGCCGCCTACGAGTGCGACGGTCCGGTGTACATGCGCTTCGCCCGTTTGGCCTCGCCGGTTATCAACGACCCCGAGACCTACAAGTTCGAGTTGGGTAAGGGCATTGTCATGCGCGAGGGCGCCGATGTGACCATCATCGCCTGCGGCCTGATGGTCGGCGAGGCTCTCGAGGCCGCCGAGCAGCTCGCTGCCGAGGGCATCGACGCCGAGGTCATCAACATGCACACCATCAAGCCCATCGACGCCGACCTGATCGTCAAGAGCGCCACCAAGACCGGCCACGTCGTGACCGTCGAGGAGCACTCCGTGATCGGTGGCCTGGGCAGCGCCGTTGCCGACGTCCTGTGCGAGCAGTGCCCGACGCCGCTCAAGAAGATCGGTGTCAACGACACCTTCGGTGAGTCTGGCCCGGGTGCCGAGCTCCTGCACAAGTATGGCCTGGACGCCGCCAACATCGTGGCGACCACCAAGGAGTTCTTGGCATAAGGCAAGACGAGGCAAAGCATCGCTTCAGCAACCGTATGCAATCCATAACAGGGGCGTTCTCAAAGAGGACGCCCCTGTTTCAGTTGCGGTGAAATAAGGACTGTTTTGCCAGCCTAAAGGCTCAATTAATCCGTATTTCACCGCAACTTTCGAAGGCGTTCCCGCTTGTGCTGGCGGCGGCACGTCGATCGATTGCCGCTTGGCACAGTGCGGCAACATCGGGGGCGTCGTCGCCTTTATATGTCATGGCGAGCAGGGCGGCATCATAGATTTCGTCGTTGGTCATATCGCCGGCAACGATGGGACAGAAGGTGAGTATCGAATCCTGCTCAGCGAGCTCGGCGAGATTGATCGTTTCGCCTGCGGCAAAGACATCGTCGAGGACGAGCGTCGCGCTCGTACAGGGAATTTGATAAATCTTGCCATCGGTGGCGATGGGGGAACCTGCCGCCTCGAGCGTGTACACACCTTGAATGAGGCTGATACCGGAACCGTCGGAGGCGACGAACTCAACTTTGTCGACCGTTATCCCGTCGACAGTCTTGCCCGTAATGTGTATCGGAACACGTGAGGCCCCGCTATCGGTATCCCAACCTGCGGCAGAGATGTTGAGCACGATAGCATGCTCCGAATGAGCCGATATAAAGTGGGAAAAAATCTGCCGCAGATAAAGAACAAAACAGCTACCGCCGATAATGCCAATTACCAGCATGCAGGCAAGGATAACCGCAACGTGGTTCCGAGGCTTTACTCGAAGCCCAGAATCAGCAGAGATGCCATTGACGGCAGCCCCGCACGCCGTGCAGTACCTCACGCCATCGCGCAACTCGGCCCCACAATAAGGACAATTCATACTAGCCTCCCACAACCATAGGCGTTCCTATCGAGGCCACTGTAAAGCGATAATTCAAATCCAAGTTGCGCAACAATGAGCCCCAATATAAGTTGCGGTGAAATAAGGACTGATTAGGGCTTTTAACTGCTAAAACAGTCCCTATTTCACCGCAACTTCTAAAGAGGCCGTATCAAGCAGGATTTCTATTGGGATAAGGGCTCATCCCAGCAAAGTGCAATTCAGACCCTCCCAAGCATGCATTTGCTGCACCTAATAGAAACGCGGCGACTCCTTAGTAGCTGCAGGCCGCGCACAGGGTTACCTCCCAAATCTTTCCGCAGGACGGAGGCGCCCCCGCCGCGCGAAGCGCGCAGCGGGGGCTCCGACATGTCCGAGGACGATTTGGAGAGTAGCCCTGTGCCCGGCCGACGGGATCCCTAAGCACGCCATGCTTCTTATGTGCAGCAAAGCTAATGCTGCTAAAATACAAAGCGCTCATGTAGTTTAAACGCACGACGATAAGGAGCACCAGTGGGTAACCACTTCCGTACTTCCGGTGCGGGCGATGATGCCCCCAAGACGCAGACAGGCGTCCAGGGCAGTCGTTTCGCCACTCCGGATTCAGAGGGCCAGCCTGTTGCTCAGGCCCCCGCTCAGCCGGCAGATCAGGCACAGCCGGCATCTGATCCCTTTGCCTACAATCCAACCAGCGATGTCGCGCTTTCCGGCACGGCGGGTTTTGAGCCCGTTCAGGCCGTGACCGCTCGGGTGGAGCAGCCTCAGGCTGGTGCCGCCACGCCGCAGCCTACCATGGCCGGCATTCCCGACCCCTTGGCCCCTGCGACGCCGGCTCCTCAGCCTGCGCAGTCCGGTCTCTTTGCCGCTATTCCCGACCCCACGCAGCCTGCTGCCCCGGTGGTCGAGAGCGATCAGGCCGCCGAGGTCGCAAGCCTCGATAACGCGCTCAACAACCCCGATTTCACGTCGGTGTTTGCGCCTATCGATCCGCAGGCCAGCCGCAAGAAGATGGCCAAGCAGGCCGGTGTCGAGCCCGTCATCCTTATGGAGCATGTCACCAAGATCTATCCGGCACAGCCCAACAAGCCTGCACTCGACGACATCAACATCGAGATCTATCCGGGCGAGTTCGTCTTCCTGGTCGGTCACTCCGGCTCGGGTAAGACCACGCTGCTGTCGACGCTCAACCGCGACGTCAAGCCGACGAGCGGCCGCATCCTGGTTGCCGGTCAGGACCTCATGAAGATCAAGAACCGCAAGGTTCCGTTCCTGCGCCGCCAGATTGGCGCCGTGTTCCAGGACTTTAAGCTTCTGCCGCAAAAGACCGCCTACGAAAACGTGGCGTTTGCCCTTCAGTGCATCGGCAAGCCCAAGGGCGTCATTCGCAGCCAGGTGCCCGAGGTGCTGCGTCTGGTCGGTCTGGCCGATCAGATGGACTCGCTGCCCGACCAGCTTTCCGGTGGCGAGCAGCAGCGCGTTGCCGTCGCCCGCGCTATGGTCAACCGTCCGCCGCTGCTGATCTGCGACGAGCCCACGGGTAACCTCGACCCGGCGATCTCGCTGGGCATCATGAAGCTGCTCGAGCGTATTAACCGCACCGGCACCACCGTGATCGTCGCCACGCACGACCGCGAGATGGTCGATAGCATGCACCGTCGCGTGATCGCCCTCGAGGGCGGCCACGTTATCCGCGACCAGGAGAGGGGAGGTTACGGCAACTATGGCACCAACTAACGTGGGCTACTCCTTCAAAGAGGCAATCAGCCACTTCTTCCGTAACTGGACTACCTCGCTCGGCGCCGTCATCACGATCTTCCTTTCGCTGTTTATCATCGGCCTGTTCATCATGGGCTCCGCGATGCTGAACTCCGTGATCGGCACCGTCGAGGATCAGGTTGTCATCAACGCGTTCATTAGTGATGACGCCGATCAGGCCGATGTTCAGGCTTTTGAAGCCGAGCTTAAGACATGGAATAACGTCAAGTCCGTGACCTATAAGGACAAGGACGACGCGCTGGCCGAGTATACGAGCAAGATGTCGGGCAACGCCGACGCCACCATGAGCGCGCTCGATGGCCAGAACCCGCTGCCGGCTTCGTTTGCAATTGAGATGGACGATCCGTCCAAGGTCGAGAGCACGGCAGAGAAGCTCAAGAAGGATGCCGATTTCCAGAAGATCGCGGATGACGGCGACGTCAACGCGAGCGTGCTGTACGGCCAGGAGGAAGTGAGCCGCCTGTTCCAGGTGACCAACTACATCCGCATCGCCGCCGTGGTGCTCGTTGGCCTTCTGACCTTTATCGCTTTCATTTTCATCAACAACACGATTCGCCTATCCATCACGGCGCGTCGTCGTGAGATTGCGATTATGCGTCTGGTCGGCGCCAGCAACGGCTTCATTCGCGGCCCGTTTATCACCGAGGGCGTACTGCAGGCCATTTTGGGCTCGCTGCTTTCCATCGGCGTTCTGGAGCTGCTGCGCAACCTGATGATTCCGCGTCTGCAGGAGAGCATCGGCTGGATGTCGTTTGTCCTGCCGATGCAGTACTACTTGGTGACCTATGCTGCGCTGATTCTGGTCGGCGTGATTATCGGTCTCTTTGGTTCTGCCATCGCCATGCGCCGCTACCTGCGCGTGTAGGCATGCCTGGAATTCATCCCTTCCAACGGGTCGTCTCTTATGGGGCGGCCCGTTTTTTGATCCCTAGGGGACGGCAGGAAAGCGAATCATTTGGGTAGACTCTTTGGAGTTCGCAATCGATAGTTAGGAGGCGCCATGGGGCGCAATAACAAGCATAAGCGTGGAGCTCGCAATAAGCGCGGGCCGGTGCGCAGCGAGCGCCGTCCGAGCCTGACCGGACGCGTGCAGCTCCATGAGCACAGTGCCTATGTCATAACCGAGAATGGCGACTACAAGGTCATGGGCCGCGGTAAGCGCGAGATCATGGACGGCGATACCGTTGCCGTGAGCATTAAGAACAGCCCGCATGGCGAGCGTCGCGCCGTGATCGAGGGCGTGGTTGAGCGCGCAGCTATAAGCGTGGTGGGCACGTACCAGACCGCCGGTCCGCTCGGTGTGATTGAGCCGCTCGATTCGCGCCTGAAGGCCGACTTCTTCATTTTGCCCGAGGATACCTCGGCGGATCGTCTGGGTGTCCACCCGGGTGATGCTGTTGTCGCGCGCATTTTGACCTACCCGACGCGCCTGGAATCGGGCACTGTGACGATCGAACGCCGCATTGGCGGAGATGACGCGCCCGATTTGGGCGTTCAATATGTGATGGCGCGTTACGGCTATACCGATAGCTATCCCGAGGCCGCGCTAGACGAGGCCGAGGGGCTTTCGCTCGATGTGTCCGCGGCGCTTAAGGACCCGCTCCGCCGCGATCTGCGCGACCGCTTTGTCATCACGATCGACCCAGTCGACGCGCGCGACTTTGACGATGCCATTTCGTTGGAGCGCACGCCCGAGGGTGGCTACAAGCTGGGTGTGCATATCGCCGACGTTTCACACTATGTGGCTTGGGACGGGCATATCGATCTTGAGGCTCGCCATCGTACGACATCGGTGTATCTGGCCGATCGCGTGCTTCCCATGCTGCCCGAACGCCTGTCCTGTGACCTGTGCTCGCTTCGCCCTGACAAGGACCGTCTTGCGTTTACCGTTGACATTGAGCTCGATGCGCAGGGTCGCGTGCGGCATTACGATCCGTACCCCAGCGTGATTCGCTCGCGTGTGCGTATGGACTATGACGGCGCCGAGGCGCTGCTGGTGCGTGCCGGCGCGGTTGAGTATTCGGTGCTGGAGGGTGCGGCCGAGGATGTTGCGGCTGCCGAGACCTCGCGCGAGGAAGCGCTTGAGCGCGGTCTTGCGTGCGAGGAGGCCGCCCGCGGCTACAACGTCGACCTCGGCGATTTCCTTGTCGCCGCCAACGAACTCGCCGAACTCCGCCGTCGTATCCGTCGCGCCCGCGGCTCAGTCGATTTTGACACGGCCGAGATTCGTGCCCTGTTGGATGAGGACGGAGTACCCGTGCAGATTGTGGCACGTGAGCGTTCGTGTGCCACGTCGCTTATCGAGGAAGCCATGCTGCTCGCCAACGAGTGCGTTGCAGAGTGGCTGGCAGACCGTGATATCGAGGCCTGCTATCGCGTGCATGAGGATCCGAGCCCCGATAGCCTGCACGGTGCCGCCGTTGCGCTGGCGCAGCTAGGCATCATCGACGATCGCCGTGCTGCCGGTATTGCCCTGGGGAGTCCCGATGAGCTGCAGGCTGCAGTCGATGCTGCCGCCGGTACGGCCAACGCACCGCTCGTCAACACGCTGCTTCTGCGCAGCATGCAGCGCGCGCTGTACAAGCCGCGCAACGAGGGCCACTTTGCGCTCGCCGCGCCGTGCTACTGTCACTTTACGAGTCCCATCCGTCGCTACCCCGATCTGGTGGTGCACCGCGTGCTCAAACTGCAGTTGGCCTATGAGCAGCTCGGCGGCAAGGACGCCTTGGTCCGTACGCCGCGGCTGATCGGCAAGGGGCGCGAGTCGCTGCCGCGCATTCTGCCGCAGATCTGCCGCGCATGCAGCGATGCCGAGCGCGCGGCAGATGCCGCCAGCCATGCGACGCAAAAGATCAAGATTGCCCAGTACTATGAGGACCGTCTGGGCGAGCGCTATGCCGGAACCGTCTCGTGGGTTAGCAGCATGGGCCTCTTTGTGCGCTTGGACCTAACGCAGGTCGAAGGCTTGGTTTCGATCAAGAGCCTGGGCAACGAGTGGTTCGAGTTCGACGAGGACGCGCTTACGCTGACGGGCGCCGACACGGGGACTCGTTACGAGCTGGGGCAGCGCGTGATCATCGAGGTCTCGCGCGTCAATACCACGCGTGGGCACTTGGACTTTAAGCTTATCCATTAGCCAAATCCCGACTCATGGTGGGGGAGCGGAGGGCGGCCTTTCGGGACCGCCCTCCGCATTTGAATCGTGGCTACCTTGCCGTCTGCTCGGCCGCCCGCTTACCTGCTATTTGAGAGGTAAAACCTACCAAAATAAACCTGTCCCTTTTTGGCAGGTTTACAAGAAAGCGGGGATGAGATGGCGACGGTGTACGGTTATGCGCGGGTGAGTTCGCGCGATCAGAACCTTAATCGGCAGCTGGATGCGCTGGGCGCCTATGGCGTGGGCTCGGCGAATATTTATGCCGACCATGCGAGCGGCAAGGACTTCGATCGACCGCGCTATCGCGAGCTGCTGCACGTCCTGGGAGACGGGGACGTGCTGGTGGTGCTTTCTATCGACCGACTTGGCCGTAATTACTCCGAGATTCTTGAGGAATGGCGACGCATTACCAAGGAGCTCGGGGTTGCCATTGTGGTGTTGGACATGCCATTGCTTGACACGCGCGTCAGGGCCAGCGGCACGCCGGATGTGACCAACACCCTGATTGCCGATATTGTGCTGCAACTGCTGAGCTACGTGGCGCAGGTGGAGCGCGAGAATATCCATCGGCGCCAGGCGGAGGGAATTGCAGCGGCGCGGGCGCGAGGGGTCCGTTTCGGTCGACCTCGCAAGCCGTGCCCTCCTCAGTTTGAGCTGGTGCGCGATAGCTATGAGGCAGGCGATATTACCCGCAGCCAGGCAGCAAAGTGCCTGGGCGTGTGCGTGGGGACGTTCGATCGCTGGATGCGCGAGGCGGGGTAGGGGTTTGCGTCGCTTTGTCGCTTCCTGTTGCGATTCAAATTTTGATACGGTGACGATGCCATTTGGGGCTACACTCGCTGATATTCAAAAAAGGAGGTTGGCCCTTGGCGCGCATAAAACAAATAATCGGATGGACCGCGATCATTCTGTTCGCTGCAACGCTGGCGGGTATCTGGGTGCTGACGGAGCAAAATGCGGTGGAGACGTCGTTGCTGAGCGAGTCCACCGCGCGTGTGGTGGAGGGTCAGGCCACGGGCGTTCAGGCTGCCGATGCCACGGGTGAAGCCCAGGCGGAGAACGGAATGACCGGGGGAACCGATTCGGCTGCCTCGAATGTCCGGTCTGGCCGACTTGCTTCCATTCGCATGTGGGCGGGCACGAACGTCCGTCGCGTTGCCCATACCGTAGAGTTTTTCTTCGTCGGATTGTTCGCCTCGGTGGTCGTGGTTTGCTTTTCCAAGCGTCCGTGGAGCGTATGCTCCCGTTGCGTGCCCGTGTTGCTCTTTTGCGCCGTCTGCTCCGTTGGCGATCAGGTACATAAGATCTTTGTTCCTGGCAGGCATTTCGACGTTATCGATTTAGGATTCGATGCTGCGGGCTATGTCACCGCCATGCTGTTGGTATTGCTGGCAGCGGCGTTGGTGCGCTATGCGACTCGGCCGATCGGCGCCCATGCGAGGCGCTAGCCGGTAACAAACCCGTTTCTGATAATGCGACCTTGTTGAATTATTTTGTGTCGCGCGTATTTCCGAGCGGTCGGATTTGAGGGGCGAGCGGTAGAACGCTCGCCCTTTGTGCGCCACGATGCGGCACAATGTACCGTAAAAGCTGTTTATATCCGGTACGAATCATTCGTTGGTCTTTAATTCTTCTCAACGGAGGTGTTTGAGATGGCAAACGGATTGCTTTTGCGGCTTCGCGAGCGTGAGCTCAGCGCGAGCCCGGCGGAACGCAATGTCATCGCATATGTAAGCGCTCATCCGCACGAGGTGGTCGGGCTGTCCGTCCGCGGTCTTGCCGATGCCACGTTCTCCTCGCCCTCGAGCATTTTGCGCTTTTGCAAGCGCTTGGGTTTTGCGGGCTACAAGGAGTTCCAGCGCGAACTGATTGCCGAGCTGGCGCTCTTGGGTGACAAGAAAGACGTTGCCCTCGAGGACATCTCCATGGATGACAGCGTCGAACGTATCGTGGGGAAGGTGATGAAAAGCAACGTGCGCACGATCGAAGCGACGGCGCGAACGCTCGATTACACCGTCTTGGAGCGATGTGCGGCCTATCTTAAGCGGGCACGTGCGGTCAATCTGTTCGGTATCGGTGCCTCTCGTTTGGTCGCGCACGATCTGGCGCAAAAGCTCATGCGTGTCGACAAGGAGTGCCATCTGTACGACGACTGGCATGATCAGCTCTTGTGTGCCAAGAACATGCATGAGGGCGATATGGCAATCGCCTTTAGCTACTCGGGCTTGACGCAAGAGGTGCTGGACTGCACCGCCGAGGCTCAACGTCACAACTGTCCCGTTGTGGCCGTTACCAAAGTAGATGGATCATCCAAGCTTGCCACCGTGGCCGATGCCGTGCTCGGCGTCGCTGCGAGTGAACCCTTGGTCCGCAGCGGTGCCATGGCTTCGCGTATGGCCCAGCTTATGGTTGTCGATGCCCTGTACGCTGCTTACGTTGCCAGCGACTACGAACGGGCGACGCATGTCATTAAGCAAAACTACATCGAGAAACAGGAAAGATGAGGTGAATGAAATGCTCGATTTAACAAAATTCACGACCGAACAGCGTAATCAAAGTTCAATGGACCTCGATACGATGACATCGCTGCAAATCGTCACGACGATGAATGATGAGGATCTTCGTGCCGTCCAGTCGGTCACGAAGGTGTTGCCCCAGGTTGCCACAGCAATCGACTGGGCTGCTGAGGCACTCGAGCGCGGCGGGCGCGTCTTTTACATGGGCGCAGGCACCAGCGGTCGTCTGGGTGTACTCGACGCTTCGGAGTGTCCGCCCACGTTTGGCGTGTCACCCGATCTGATTGTCGGGCTCATTGCCGGAGGCGAGACGGCGTTTATCAAGGCTGTCGAAGGTGCCGAAGACAGCGAGGAGCTTGGCGCGAGCGACCTGCGGGAGCGTGGACTCTCGGACAGGGATCTTGTCGTTGGCCTGGCGGCAAGCGGTCGTACTCCCTATGTGGTGGGCGGCCTTGTGTACGCCAAGGCAACTGGGTGCAAGACCATTGCAATTGCCTGCAACCAAGGGTCGAAGATCGGGGAGAGCGCAGATCTTGCCATTGAGCCCGTGCCCGGTCCCGAGGTGCTGACCGGCTCAACGAGGCTCAAGGCGGGAACGGTCCAAAAGCTCATTCTCAATATGATTTCGACCGGTGCCATGGTCAAGATTGGCAAGGTGTACCAAAACCTGATGGTCGATGTGCAGCAGACGAACGAGAAGTTGGTGGTGCGCGGCCAGAACATCGTGATGGAGGCGACCGGCTGCACACGCGAGCACGCTATTCAGGCGCTTGCAGATGCCGGCGGCCACGTAAAAACCGCTATTGTCTCGGTACTGCTGGACTGCGATGCCGAGCAGGCTGCGGTAGCTCTTGAGCGGGCGCGAGGCCATGTCCGTGCTGCGGTGAGCGGCCATGAGAAGAGCGATGCCGATGCCCAATAGGTGCACGGCGTGAGCTGATATGACATCCAGACGAGATACCCAATACAAGGAGGAGTTATGACGAACAAAGAGCTGGCTCAAAAGCTGCTGGACCTTTTGGGCGGTAAAGACAACGTGCTGGCAAACGCGGCGTGCATGACGCGCCTGCGCGTGACCGTCAAAGACACGGGCAGCGTCGACGCGGAGGGCATTAAGGCACTCGACGGCGTGATGGGCCTGGTCGAGGACGACACGATGCAGATCGTGCTGGGTCCGGGCAAGGTGAATAAGGTGCTCGAGGAGTTCTCCAAGCTCACCGGCCTTGCGAAAGGCGTTGCCGACGAGAGCGTGGTTGACGCTGCGGCCACAAACAAGGCCGCGCAGAAGGCAAAGTACGAGTCCAAGCCGGTTCAGGCCTTCCTCAAGAAGATTTCCAATGTCTTCGTTGCCCTGCTTCCCGGCATCATTGCGGCTGGCCTCATCAACGGTATCTGCAACGTCATTAACGTCTCGACGGCAGGCGCGCTTGCAGGCGAGTGGTGGTATCAGGGCATTCGTTCCATGGGCTGGGCCCTGTTTGCCTATCTGCCCATCTTGGTGGGCTATAACGCGGCACGTGAGTTTGGTGGCTCCGCTGCGCTGGGCGGCATCGCCGGCATGATGTGTATCGCCAACAGTGCCATGCCCCTGCTTGCGCCTGGCGCGGCCGATCCTGCCACTGCCATTCTGCTGCCGCTCACCAATGCGCAGTACAACCCCGCAGCGGGCGGCATGATCGCGGCTCTTATCGCCGGCGCATTTTTTGCCTGGATGGAGCGTCAGATTCGCAAGGTTATGCCCAACGCACTCGACACGTTCTTGTCCCCGCTGCTGGTGCTCATCATCGGCGCCTTTGCTCTGATGCTCGTCATCCAGCCGGTTGGCGCATGGCTGACGACTGCCATCTTTAGCGTTTTGACCTTTATCTTCGAGAAGCTGGGCGTCCTGGGTGGCTATATCCTGTCGGCAGGCTTCTTGCCGCTGGTTTCCGTCGGCCTGCATCAGGCGCTCACGCCGATCCACGCTATGCTCAACGATCCCGACGGCGCTACCAAGGGCATCAATTACCTGCTTCCCATCCTTATGATGGCTGGCGGCGGTCAGGTCGGTGCCGGTCTGGCGCTGTACTTTAAGACCAAGAACGCCAAGCTCAAGAAGTACGTCGCAGAGTCTATTCCCGTTGGAATCCTGGGTGTGGGCGAGCCTCTGATGTATGCTGTTACGCTGCCGCTCGTTCGTCCGTTTGTGACGGCCTGCCTGGGTGCCGGATTTGGCGGCGCGCTCGCGGCGCTGCTTCACATCGGCACGGTTTCTCAGGGCGTTTCCGGTCTGTTTGGCCTGCTGATCGTCGTTCCTGGCCAGCAGCTCGGCTACGTTGCCGCTATGCTGCTTGCCTATGCCGCCGGCTTTGTCCTGACGTGGTTCTTTGGCGTCGACGAGCAGAAGATCAACGAGTTCTTTGGCGAATAGTTTGATATCGCGAGCCGTGTTGCTCAGGGCTCGCGGCGCGCGGCAGATTTCTTGATGCTATGGTTGTGCCGGCGGGGCTAACTGCTCTGCCGGCCTTTTTTAAAGGAGCGTTGAAGCGTGAAAACGGGTATTTCGATTTATCTTTCCAGCCCTCTGCAGGATATTGAGCGGACAATTGAGCGTGGTGCCGCGGCGGGTGCGCGCTATGCGTTCACCTCGCTGCATATTCCCGAGGATGGGGGAGCGGCGTATGCCGATAAGGTCCGTCATGTGCTGTCGCTGCTTTCCGCCCGCGGCATTGCGCTCATTGCCGATGTGGGGCCTCGCACGTGCGATTTGCTCGGGCTTGAGCGCATCGAGGACCTGCGCGATCTGGGGTTGGAATACCTTCGTTTGGACTATGGCTTTAGCGCCCAGCGGGTCGCGGAGCTGTCCGGTGTATTTCGCATTGTGGTCAATGCATCGACGGTGAGTTCTGATGAAATCGCATCGTGGCGTGAGGCCGGTGCCGATGTGACTCGTTTTGCCGCCTGCCACAATTTTTACCCCAAGCCTTATACCGGTTTAGCTCTGGAGGACATTGCTCGGGTGAATCTTCGTCTTGCGGCGCTTGGATTCGAAATCATGGCTTTTGTGCCGGGTGATGCTAACGTTCGCGGGCCAGTATTCGAGGGACTGCCGACGGTCGAGGCGCAGCGCGGTCGCGCGTTAAAGGTTGCTCTCAATATGCTTGAGCTTGCACATGGCGCCGATTGCGACATTGTGTTGGTCGGCGACCCCGATCTTTCCGATGCGGGCTGGGCGCAGTTTGCTCATGTTTCCGCCGGATACGTGGACCTGCAATGCGAGCTTGAGCCCGGTTATGCCTATGTACGTGGGCAGATTCATCACGACCGACCCGATTCGAGCACCCTCATCTTTAGGTCTCAGGAGTCGCGTACGACGCTTAAGCCGGATTCCGTGCCGACGGATGCCGGTGCCGGCCTGTTTCGAAAGGCGGGGTCGATTGCTGTGAGCAATAGCGGCTATGGGCGCTACGAAGGCGAGCTTGAGATTGCGCGGGTCGATCTTCCCGGTGACGAGCGCATGAACGTTGCGGGTCATATCACGCCCGAGGCAATGGAGCTGCTGCCGTTCATCAAACGCGGATTCGGGGTACGGTTCGTTTAGCGTGTGACCCGTGGGCTACAATTGGCCCATCATGCGAAGGCGCCTCGTGTGGCGTGTGTCTGCGTTGGCCGATCTATATTCGGAGGATTTCCATGACCGTACTGTTTGTTGAATATCCCAAGTGCTCGACCTGTAAGAAGGCCAAGGCATGGCTGGACGAACACGGGGTAGAGTATATCGACCGCGATATCGTTTTGGACAATCCCACGGCTGATGAGCTTGCGACCTGGATTGCTCGTTCGGGACTGCCGGTGCGACGCTTCTTTAACTCGTCGGGCATGAAATATCGAGAGCTGGGCCTGAAGGCGCGTCTAGATGCGGGCATGACGGATCGGGAGTGCTACGAGCTGCTGGCGACCGACGGCATGCTGGTTAAGCGTCCGCTGTTGGTGGGCGACGACTTTGCGATTCCCGGCTTTAGGGAATCGGCTTGGGTCGAGGCGTTGCTGTAGCGGCTGCGGAAAGTGCGACCCGTTTTGAGTGCTCAGGGTGGGACGTGTCTTCCATCGGCGGGCTCGCTCGGCTCAATCCTCGAGCTGTGCCCATTCGTGCGGATCGTAGACCTTTACGTGCTTGTTGGGCTTGCCGCTCCAGTACTCCTCGTCCATAAAGGGCAGATATGCCTGAACACCGGGGCAGATAAAGGGAATCCGCTGCTGTTGCAGTCGCTCGCGCTGTCGCTGCTCCAGGTGCGCCTCGGATATGACAGTCGGCATACCGGACAGCTCGACGAGGCTTGCCTGGATTCGCTTAAGGTCGGGGAGTCCCGCGTGCCATGACATCCGCATGATCAAAAAGGATGCACGGCGGTATTTTGCCTGCATCACCGTGATGGCGGGGCGCAGTGTGGGATGGATTTTGTCCCGTTCGGGCCAAAGGTCAGCAGTGATCTCGAGGCCCAGGGTCTCCCATAGGTAATCAAGCTCTTCGTCCATGGCGCCTCGATATCTACGCGATCATTGATGCTTCGATTGTGTTGCCTGGTGCTATCGTTTTCGCGGTAGAATCTGCCAACGGTTGACGGCTACCGCTCGCGGCGTTTTGCCCTTCGTGTACAGCGGTCGGCTTCACAGGTCCTTCACGGGTTGGACTAAATTAGGCCAATTTGACTGAATTTTAAAAAAGTCAAAATTGGGGCTTGCGTCACGGCGGTACTTCCCGTATATTTCTTTCTTGCGCAAAGGCACAGCCGAGCGCAGCGATGCAGTCATTGGGATGTCGTCTAATGGCAGGACAGCGGATTCTGGTTCCGTCAATGGGGGTTCGACTCCCTCCATCCCAGCCATTGCATTTGCTACATATGGCCCGTTCGTCTAGCGGTTTAGGACGCCGCCCTCTCAAGGCGGAGATCACCAGTTCGAATCTGGTACGGGCTACCAAAATTGAACGCCCGGGCCTCGTAAGAGACCCGGGTTTTGTGTATTGACCGATATTTAAGGCGCGCGTTGAGTCTGCCGCCCGGACCGAGGAGTTGTCATGGACCTGCCTATCAGCTTGGAAGACATCACGTATGCCGAGAACTATCTGGCGCAGGGCGACCTGGCTACGGCGACGCCGCTGCTTGAGCGTCTGGTGGAGCTCGCCGAGGAGTATATCGACGCTGAGTGCAAGACGGAGGAGAAGCGCCAGTACTTTAGCTTCGACAGCAAGTTTGAGCGCCTGGCCTATCGCCGCGTGGAGAAGGATCCGCGCGAGCTGGTGCAGGTCGAGGTTCCCTTTGACCGCCTGTACTCCGACATGGCGTTTGCCTACATCCGCCAGCAGGATTATGTGAGTGCTCGGAATGCCCTGATGCAGGCCGTACGTTGGGATCCCATGAACTGTAACTATCGCTTGGACCTGGCCGAGCTGTTCCGCGCACTCGAGGACAAGCAGGAGTGGGCATCGCTCTCGTTCTCGGTGCTGGAGCGCGCGAGCGACGGTAAGTGCGCCGCACGCGCCTACACCAACTTGGGTCAGTACTTCTTGGAGCCCGAGACCGAGAACATTTCGGCTGCCGTGGGCTGCGCGCGTCTGGCGCTGCGCCTGGCGCCCAATGATGCGCATACGACGCGCCTGCTCAACAAGATCCATACCACCTATCCGGATGCCGCTGATGAGAGCGACGACCACGTGATGGGTGAGCTCGCCCTGCAGGGCGTGCCGACCTCGCCTTCGGCCGAGATCGCCATCTGCCTGATCATGTGTGCGACCGACGCTGCGAGCGACGGCGACAAGCAGGAGGCTACGCGCCTGACGGTCCGTGCCCGCGACCTGGTGGGCGAGGAGGCATGCGCGGCGATCATTAAGCTGGTGCGCGAGAGCGATGCCGAGCTTAACGCCGAGCGCAAGGCAAAGCGCGCGGCTGCGGGCTCAAACGCCGACGACGTCAAGGAGGCCGGCGATGCCCAGTAAGCGCGAGCGCAAGCTCATTTCCAAGAATCGTTCGGCACATCACGAGTACTTTATCGATGAGACGTTTGAGTGCGGTATTGAGCTGAGCGGCACCGAGGTCAAGTCGATTCGCGAGCGCGCGTGCCAGATTACCGATACCTTCGCGCTGATCCGCGGCGGGGAGTGCTGGCTCGTCGGCCTGCATATCCACCCTTATAGCCATGGTGGCGTGTGGAATCGCGATCCCGACCGTCGGCGTCGTCTGCTGCTGCACCGTAAGGAGATCGACTTTCTTGACGGCAAACTTCGCAACCGTGGTTATGCGCTGGTTCCGTTGGAGCTCTACTTTAATACCGACGGCCGCGTAAAGCTGCTGCTGGGTCTGGGCCGCGGCAAGAAGCTCTACGACAAGCGCGAGGACATGGCCAAGCGTGATGTCCAACGCGAGATCGACCGCGCCCTCAAGGAACGCAACCGCTAGGCACTCTGTATAAGTTGCGGTGGAATACGGACTGTTTTGCCTGTTTGAGGGGCTATTCAGTCCCTATTTCACCGCAACTGCGGGCGTCTCATCTTGCTTATTGTTCTGACACATATGTCTCAAAGGCGGCGTCCGTTATGGGCGCCGCCTTTTTTGTGGGTACATACATCCATAAGGTACCAACCCGGGTTAGGGGAGTGATCGTTATGGACAAAACTGCGTTCTTTACCATGCCGAGTGGTCTGTACGTGGTGAGCGCTGCGGCAGACGGGCTGCGCGCCGGCTGCGTCATCAATACGGCGGTGCAGGTGACGTCCATGCCGCCGCGCATTTCGGTTGCCGTGAACAAGGACAACGTCACCTCGGGCGTCATCGCATCGGCCAAAGCGTTCGCGCTGACCGTGATCGATCAGACTGCCGACATGCTCTACATCGGTAACTTTGGGTTCCGCACCAGCAGCGATTATGACAAGTTTGCCAAATACGAGACCCGCGAGACGGCTCTGGGCATGCCTTATGTGTCCGAGCACGCGGCGGCTCTGTTTAGCTGCCGTTTGATCGACACTGTGGATGTGGGTACGCATCTACTGTTTATCGGCGAGGTCGAGGACGCCGAGCGCCTGAGCGACGAGACGCCGTTGACCTACGACTACTACCATAAGGTCCTGAAGGGCAAGACGCCTCCGAAGGCGTCCTCGTATCAAGGCTAGAAATGTTTTAAAAACACTTGCATTATATTATTGAGAACATATACTAATAAGCGAAGTACATCACCAGTCACGTTCGAGAGGAGAACATCATGGCTGAGGAGAAGAAGACGTATAAGTTCGTGTGCGTCGTTTGCGGTTACGAGGTTGAGGTCGATACGCCCGAGCTGCCCGAGGATTATGTGTGCCCGGTGTGCGGCGTCGGTCCCGATCAGTTTGAGCTCGTCGAGGAGTAGCTCACAGACACACGGCAAACAGCCGAACATAGCTCTGTCCAAGGGCTCCGGTCGGTCATCCCGGCCGGGGCCCTTTTCCTCCGTCCCCAAGGGATCACGGCTGCTGTTAGCCGATCCTGTCTGTTGTGAGTCGGCCGACCGTTTGTCTCAATCTGTAACATGCGGCGGCTCAAAACGGGTCTACTTGTTACAGATCGAGACAAACCAAAACCGTCCGGCAGAAGATCTCAATCTGTAACATCTAGCAGTGAAAACGGGGTCTACGTGTTACAGATTGAGACAAACGGAGCTGTCCCTCGGAATGATCTCAATCTGTAACATCTAGATATCAAAAGCGGGTCTAGATGTTACAGATTGAGACGTTTGCCTGGGTAGGTACCCCGTCCCATTACATCCCTGTCAACAACACGACATCGAGAATCGTCACGACGGCACCGATCCCTACGAGCAACGCGTTAAGTGGGTGCGAGTTGGCGTATTTGCCCATGACGCGGGACGAACTGGTGAGTCGTATGAGCACAAAGACCGTAATCGGCAGCTGAAGCGACAGCAGTGCCTGACTCCAGATGAGACCCTCAAAAGGATTCGGGACGATCAGGCACGCCGCCACTGCGCCGACGAAACAGACCGCCACTCCAATCGATGAGTGCCGGTCGTGGATGTCGTATTCCTCGTCGAACATGCCCGCGGTGATGGTGCCCGCCGCCATGCCCGCTGTCACGCTACTCGAGAGACCCGCGAACAGCAGCGCTACCGCAAAGATGGTCGAGCTCGCCGGGCCTAAGATGGGGGAGAGCGTGGCCGCTGCGACGGCGAGGTCGTCTACGACAATGCCGTGCGCAAAGAAGGTCGTTGCGGCCAGGATGACCATGGCCGAGTTGATTGCCCAGCCCACGCCCATCGAAAAGAGCGTGTCGAAGAGCTCGTAGCGTAGACGCTCTTCGATAACTTTCTCGCCTTGGCCTTCGAAGTGCATGGATTGGATGACCTCGGAGTGCAGGAAGAGGTTGTGGGGCATAACGACCGCACCCAGGACACTCACGATAATCGCGGCCGAGCCGCTGGGCATACTGGGTGTGATCCAGCTTGCGGCGGCCTGCGGCCAGTCGACCTTGACCAGTGCAAGCTCGGCCAAAAACGAGAGTCCTACCACGCCTACGAAGGCGATAATCCATCGCTCGGCGCGCTTGTAGGAGCTCGTCATGAGCATCGCCATCGATACTGCCGCCACGATGACGCAGCCCGCGCGCACGGGCAGCCCAAAGAGCATCTGGAGCGCGATCGCACCGCCCAGGACTTCGGCCATGGCGGTGGCGATGGTCGCGAGATAGGCACTGGCGAGTACCGTGCGCCCAACGAAGTGGGGGAGGTAACGTGTCGTGGCCTCGGCAAGACAGGCGCCCGTGGCGATACCCAGGTGTGCCGCGTTGTGCTGCAGCACGATGAGCATAATCGTGGACAGCGTGACGATCCACAGCAGCGCATAGCCAAACTGCGAGCCCGCGGCCATATTGGAGGCCCAGTTGCCCGGGTCGATAAAGCCGACGGTCACGAGCAGCCCGGGGCCGATATGCCGCGCGATGTCTAGACCTCCGTGACCGCCGGTGCGTCGGGAGCCAAAGTGTTGTTTGAGATGGTTGATCATGATGAGCTCCTGCGTGCCGTTTGTTTGACGCCGCAAAGGATACCCGTTTTATGCTAATAAGTTAACCAAGACTAACAAAATTATTTTATTTGAATAGGATGGTGAAAGGGAGTTGCCGAAATGTCTTGATCTGTAACAACTAGGGATGGAAATTTGGTCTAGGTGTTACAGATCGAGACAGGAAGAAATGGCCCTATGGAATGTCTCGATCTGTAACAGCTGACCGCCAAAAGCGGCCCTTCGTGTTACAGATTGAGACATTCGGAGCCGTCTCTCAAAAACATCTCAATCTGTAACAGTAAGTCGTCGAAATGGGGTCTTCCTGTTACAGATTGAGATGTTTGAAGCGGTGAGCTTACGGGCCGAACTTGGGGCCCTTGCTGTCGCCCTTGAGGTCGGCGGTGTCCGCTCGCAGGGCGTGCGTTACGCGATTGTTTCGAAACGGGTGGGAAACACAACGGGCCGGCGATGCTCCTAGTATGCCTATTCAACTGACTGTCTAATATCTAGGGGAGGATCGCGATGCAGGCAGATTCCGCTCAGCAGCAGGGCCTTTATCGCCCCGAATTCGACCACGATGCATGTGGCATCGGCGCGCTTGCCGATATCAACGGCGAGCGCCATCACCAGATCCTGGACGACGCACTGTCCATTCTGGTTAACTTGGAGCACCGCGGTGGTACGGGACTCGAGAAGAACACCGGCGACGGCGCTGGCATCCTGTTCCAGGTTCCGCATCACTTTTTCCGTAAAGAGGCTCAAAAGTGCGGCCAGATTCTGCCGGCAGAGGGCGACTATGGCGTGGCCATGCTGTTCTTTCCGCAGGACGACAAGGGCGTAGAGGATGCCCGCCGCGTGTTTGAGGAGGGTTGCGCCGAGGCCGGCGTGCCGCTGCTCTTTTGGCGCGAGGTGCCGGTCGACCCGCACGACCTGGGCGAGACGGCCCGCGCCTGCATGCCCACTATCCTGCAGGCCTTCCTGGGCCGTCCGGACGACACGCCCGCCGGCGATGCCTTCGAGCGCCGCCTGTACGTGTGCCGCCGCACCATCGAGAAGAAGGCCGACGCTGAGTTCGCCTTGCGCGACAAGATTTTCTACGTCTGTTCCATGAGTTCGCGCACCATCGTGTACAAGGGCATGCTGGTCGCCACGCAGATGCGCCGCTTCTTCATCGACCTCAACGACGCCGCCGTCAAAACGGCCGTGGCACTCGTCCACTCGCGCTACTCCACCAACACTACGCCCAGCTGGGAGCGCGCGCACCCCAACCGCTTTATCATCCACAACGGCGAGATCAACACCCTCAAGGGCAACGTGAACTGGATCCGCGCCCGCGAGCCCAACCTGTACAGCCCCGTGCTGCAGCACGATCTTGAGCGCGTGATGCCCATCATCAACCGCGAGGGCTCCGATTCCGCGATTCTGGACAATGTGCTTGAGTTCCTGGTCATGAACGGTCGTCCGCTCACGCGTGCCGCGTCCATGTTGCTGCCCGAGCCGTGGGACCACAACGACAGCCTGAGTGAGGAGCGCCGCGCCTACGACGCTTACCAGTCCATGCTCATGGAGCCGTGGGATGGCCCGGCGGCCATCGCCTTTACCGACGGTCGCACGCTGGGTGCCGCCCTCGACCGTAACGGCTTGCGTCCCGCCCGCTACTATGTGACGCGCGACGGTCGCTTTATGCTGGCAAGCGAGGTGGGCACCATCGAGGTGAGCCCCGAGAACATCCTGACGAGCGGCTGCCTGGGACCGGGCCAGATGCTCGAGGTCGACTTTGCCCGCGGTCGCGTCATCTACAACGATGAGCTGCGCGCCCGTTACGCTAAGGAAAAGCCCTACCGTGATTGGATTGCCGAGGAGACGCTGACCGTCGACGCGCTCGATAGGCCTGCCACGGCAACACCCGCCGAGGACGCCGAGGTGCCTGCCGCCGTGCGTATGGCCAAGCTTGGCTATCACTGGGATGATGTTGACGAGGTCGTGCGCCCTATGGCCCAGCAGGGCAAGGCACCGCTCGCTTCGATGGGCATCGATGCGCCGCTGGCCTGCCTGTCCAAGAAGACGCGCTCGTTCTTTGACTACTTCTATCAGCTGTTCGCCCAGGTCACGAACCCGCCGATCGACGCCCTGCGCGAGCATATGGTCACCTCGACTACGCTCTACCTGGGCAACCACGGCAACCTGCTCGAGGACTCCCGTACGGCCTGTCAGCTGGTGCGCCTGGAGCGTCCGCTGCTGAGCGAGGAGGAGTTTGACCGCATCTGCGCCATCGACCGCGTGGGCTTTAAGACCCGCCGTTTCCGTGCCGTCTACCGCCGCGATGCCGGCGAGGGCGCGCTGCAGGCTGCGCTCAAGCAGCTTGCCGAGGACGTCGAGGCTGCGGTTCGCGATGGCGTGAACATCGTGGTGCTGAGCGATCGCGCCGGAGCGGGCGAGGTGCCCGTGCCGTCGCTGCTCGCCGTGGGCTGCGTGCACAACCACCTGATCCGTGCCGGCGTGCGCACCTTTGCCGATATCGTGGTGGAGTGCGGCGATGCCGTGTCTCCGCACGACTTTGCGGCGCTGGTGGGCTACTCCGCAAGCGGCATCTACCCGTACAACGCGCATGCGTGCATCCGCAATCTGGCGGCACGCGGCGACCTGGACGTGACGGCCGAGCAGGGCATCGCCAATTACAACAAGGCCGCGACGGCGGGCATCGTCTCCATCATGTCCAAGATGGGCATCTCCACGGTGCAGAGCTACCACTCCGCGCAGATCTTCGAGGCCGTGGGCTTTACGCCGGAGTTCGTCAACGCGTACTTCGCCGGCACGGTGAGCCGTGTGGGCGGTATGGGTGTCGAGGATGTCGAACGCGAGCAAAATGAGCGCTATGACGCCGCGCTTGCTATCCTTAAGAGCCCGGCTCCCGATCAGCTGCCCACGTTGGGCCTGACCAAGTGGCGCCCGCTCGGCGGCGAGGATCACCTCATAGATCCGCAGACTGTCTACTTGCTGCAGACCGCCTGCCGTGAGGACAGCTACGACACCTTTAAGGAGTACAGCGTCCGCCTGCACCGCACCGGCCGTGCCGTGCGCCTGCGCGACCTGCTGGACTTTGATGCCAGCGGCCGCACTCCGGTGGCACTCGACGAGGTCGAGCCCGCGCTCAACATCGTCCGCCGCTTTAACACCGGTGCCATGTCGTATGGCTCCATTAGCAAAGAGGCACACGAGTGCATGGCCATCGCCATGAATCGCCTGCATGGACGCTCCAACTCGGGCGAGGGCGGCGAGGACCCGCGTCGCGAGACCCCGCTGGCTAACGGTGACTCCAAGAACTCCGCGATCAAGCAGGTGGCAAGCGCGCGCTTTGGCGTGACGAGCCGCTACCTGTGCAGCGCCTTCGAGATTCAGATCAAGATGGCCCAGGGCGCCAAGCCCGGCGAGGGTGGCCACCTGCCCGGCAAGAAGGTCTACCCCTGGATTGCCGAGGTCCGTCAGTCCACGCCCGGCATCGGCCTGATCTCGCCTCCGCCGCACCACGACATCTACTCCATCGAGGACCTGGCAGAGCTGATCTTTGACCTTAAGAACGCCAACCCCGGCGCGCGCGTGTCGGTCAAGCTGGTCAGCGAGGCCGGCGTCGGCACCATCGCCACTGGTGTTGCCAAGGGCGCTGCCGACAAGATTTTGATCAGCGGCCACAACGGCGGCTCCGGTGCCGCGGCGCGCGATTCGATCTGGCACGCCGGTCTGCCGCTGGAGCTTGGCCTTGCCGAGGCCCAGCAGACGCTGCTGCAAAACGGCCTGCGCTCGCGCGTGGTGCTCGAGGCCGACGGCAAGCTCATGGACGGCACCGATGTTGCTGTCGCCTGCCTGTTGGGCGCCGAGGAGTTTGGCTTTGCGACCATGCCGCTCATCTCGATGGGCTGCCTCATGCAGCGCGACTGCCAGCAGGATACCTGCCCGGCCGGCATCGCTACGCAAAACTGCCGCCTGCGTCGCGGCTTCCGCGGCAAGCCAGAGCACGTCGAGCACTTTATGCTCTTTGTTGCCGAGCAGCTGCGCGAGGTCATGGCGAGCCTGGGTTTCCGCACGGTCGACGAGATGGTCGGCCATCCCGAGTGCTTGCGCCAGATCGAGGTCCCGGGGAACCGCAAGGCCAACCTGCTCGATCTATCGCCCGTGCTGGCGAGCGCGACCTGTGAGTTTGGTGCCCATATTCCGGGTGCCGACGGTCGTCACTTCCTGCCGCAGATGGCTGCCGACAGCGAGCTCGACAAGACGCTCGACTCCACGTTGTTTGTGCCCTATACGGCCGACGCTCGCGCGCACCTGCGTCCGATTCGCTTCCGCGCCGATATCGCCAACGTCAACCGCTGCGTGGGCACCATCCTGGGCAACGCGGTGACCAAGGCGCATCCCGAGGGCCTGCCCGCCGGCTCCATCACCATCGATTGCGATGGTTCGGCCGGTCAGAGCTTTGGTGCCTTCCTGCCGCGCGGCATTACGCTCAACGTGTGCGGTGACGCCAACGATTACTTTGGCAAGGGCCTTTCGGGCGGCGAGGTGTCGGTGCGCCCCAATCCGCATGCGACCTACAAGTTCGATGAGAACATTATCGTGGGCAACGTTGCGTTCTTTGGTGCCACGAGCGGCCGCGGCTTCATTAACGGTCTTGCCGGCCAGCGCTTTGCCGTGCGTAACTCCGGTGCCACCGTGGTGGTCGAGGGCTGTGGCAACCATGGCTGCGAGTACATGACGGGCGGTCTGGCGCTCATCCTGGGCGAGGTCGGGCAGAATTTTGCCGCCGGTATGACGGGCGGCGTGGCCTATGTCTTTGACCAATACGGCACGCTCGGCGCCCGCGTGAACCATGAGAGCGTGGAGCTCAAGGCCCCGACGGCCGACGAGCTGGCGCAGATTCGTGCGCTCATCCAGGAGCACGTGGACGCGACGCAGAGCCCGCGCGGCATTAAGCTGCTCTACAGCTTCGACTCGATGAGCAAGCACTTTGTGAAGGTCATTCCGACCGAGTACGAGCGCGTGCTGGCGATTGTCGCCGCCGCCGAGGCCGTCGGCAAGACGCATGCGCAGGCCGAGGAGCTGGCGTTTGACATCGTGACCGGTCGCGCGAGTGCCGCGGATGTCGCTCGCTTTGATGTCGCGGGCGGTGCTGCGGGCGCTGCGTCCGTGGCTGCCAGCTCTGTTGCTTCGACCAAGAAGGAGGCGTAAGTGCCATGGGTAAGCCCGGTGCTTTTCTTGATATCGATCGCGTGACCCACGAGCTTCGCCCCGTGGAGGAGCGCAGCCATGATTTTGATCCGCTGTACGTGGAGCTCGATGACGATGCACGTCGCGCCCAGGCGAGCCGCTGCATGATGTGCGGTGTGGCGTTTTGCCAGATGGGCGCGAGCTTTGGCAAGGCACGCCCGAGCGGCTGCCCGCTGCACAACCTGATTCCCGAGTGGAATGAGTTGGTGTACCGCGGCCGCTGGGAAGAGGCTGCCGAGCGCCTGTCGCTCACCTCGCCCATGCCCGAGTTCACGAGCCGCGTGTGCCCAGCGCTGTGCGAGGCCGCGTGCAACCTGGGCTCGGTCGACGGCCAGCCCACGACGATTCACGACAACGAGCGCGCGATCAGCGACCATGAGTGGGCCAACGGCGGTCCGCGCCGCTTTGAGCCGGCAGGGGAGGGCGCACCCACGGTTGCCGTGGTGGGCTCCGGTCCTGCTGGTCTGGTGGCAGCATGGGAGCTTGCGCGTCGCGGTGCCCGCGTGACGGTGTTTGAGCGTGACGACCGCCCGGGCGGCCTGCTCATGTACGGCATTCCCAACATGAAGCTCGAGAAGTCCGTTGTCGAGCGTCGCGTGGCACTTATGCGCGAGCTGGGCATTGTGTTTGAGCTGGGTGCCGACGTGACGGACCCTGCGGTGGCAGCCAAGCTCGATGGCTTTGACGCTGTCGTGGTGGCTGCTGGTGCCCGTGCCCCGCGCGGGCTTTCGGCTGCGAACATCGATGCGCCCGGCGTGGTGTATGCCGTGGACTACCTGACGGCTTCGACCGTCTCGGTGCTCGACGGCGGCGAGCCCGCTGTGAACGCGCGCGGCCTGGACGTCGTGGTCATTGGCGGTGGCGATACGGGCAACGACTGCGTGGGTACCGCGGTGCGCCAGGGTGCGCGCAGCGTGCGCCAGTTTGAGTTCTTGCCGGCGGCGCCTGATGCGCGCGCGGCGAGCAACCCCTGGCCGCAGTGGCCCAACGTGAAGAAGACCGACTACGGCCAGCAGGAGGCTATCGCTGCGATGGGTGGTGAGATGCGTGCCTGGGGCGTGGATACGCTCGAGGTGCTGCTGGACAAGAAGGGTGCGGCTGCGGGTCTGCGCGTGGTCGATCTGGACTGGTCGGCGGGAAAGCCCGAACGCATCGCGGGCTCCGAGCACGAGGTACCGGCGCAGCTGGTGCTCATCGCCTGCGGATTTACGGGTCCCGAGCATGGCGTGTTCGATGCGGTGAGCGTGCCTGTTGCCACCGCTGGTCGTCCGCTGCCGGTGATGGCTGCCGAGGGCTCGCACCTCGCGGCGCGTGTCGACGGCGTCGCCGCGGATGCCGCGCCGGTGTATGTGGCGGGTGATGCCCGCAACGGCAGCTCGCTCGTTGTGAGTGCCATGGCCGATGCCCTGGCCTGCGTTGCCGAAGTCGCAGACGCGCTGGAGCTGTAAGGTAGTCATTCAAGAACGTCCCCAATGACTAGTCATTTTTTTTGTCTAGTCGTTGGGGACACTCTTTGCGAGCGATTTGCTCGTTTGTCGACGTACGGGTGTTCATTTGTCGACTTCTTGGGCTGTGGTCACCTGTTGTTTCTGTGGTGGCTGTGGGTATCTGGCTCAAAAGGGCGGGTTGGCCGTCTATGTTTACCTGCGGTTTTGCTGCGGTGCGCATTTTCGGTCAAGCTTTTCGTCAAGTGTTTGGTCAGCATCTGGTTTGCAGCCGGAGGCCTATTTTGCCCGTGCTGACAGTGGCTGCCCACCCTCCTCGTAAGCTCAAATTGAGGTCCATCAGTTTGAGGAGGATGCCATGACTGACCACGCTTTAGACCGAGCGCAGCTGTCCGAAGCCGTCGGCAACGATATTGCCGACATGGCCCATTTTTGGATGCTGCGGAAGTTCCAGTTTTTGGAGTCGGCGCGCGAACAGTTCGAGATCATTGTCGATCCGTGGCTCAGCTATTGCACCGAGCCTTCTCAAAACGAAATCATGGCCTACAACATGGCATTTACCGATTGGCTGCTGTTTGAGCGCCCCTATCGCCATGGCAAGACGCTGCTCGAGCTATATGTGGATGAGCCACCAGCGTCAATTTCTCCTGCCTCGCTTGGGCGACTTAAGCAGGTGCGCGACACGCAGTACTTCTCTCGCTTTGGCATTTTGGACAAGGATCCTGCGTCCGGCATGGTCGCGCTGAAGGACACACGCACCGATCATCGCTTTGATGTCTACGACCCGCATATCGTGCAAAAGGAGCATTGGAATGACGGCGCGATTGCGGTGCGCCTCGCCTGCGTCGACGATGTTTGGCTTACGGCGGGACAGCTCTACCTGTATGACATCGCGCGCCTGAACGACACGGCGGTCGACGGGCCGGGCGCGGTGCATCCCGAGGACCTGGAGGACGGCTTTGACACCTCGCGCATCAGCTTCTTTTTGCGCCTGGTTCGCGACATCATGGGCGCCCAGGGGCGCTACGTGAAGTCGCTCAACATCTACGAACAAGAATGGGAGTAGGGGATGTGACTGGTGTCGCTCTGCTGCCCTGACTTTGTCTCAATCTGTAACGTTTGGCGGCTGTTTGAGCCCGTAACTGTTACAGATTGAG
>CAUHFS010000024.1 GCA_959605475.1 uncultured Collinsella sp.
AGCGTGCCGGCGTGCAGTACAGTGCGGGTCAACATAAGCTGGGGATGCTTGCCGCCAACGATGCGGTGCCGGCCTCCTCGGCAATCTTTGGCCAAAAGCCCACGTGCCTGGTCATTTCCGATTCGGACCAAGATAGCGTCGACGACGTTAAAGACCAGTTCGACCAGATTTTGCTGGACATGAAGATCGCCCATCGCGATGTTGATATTGCCGCCGACGGTGCGGACGCGATCCCATCGCTCACGTCGTTTGATCGCGTGATTGTGCTTATGCCCTCGCTTGACGGACTGGGTACGCATCTGACCGATCTGATGAGTTGGGTGAGTGCCGGCGGTTCGCTTATGCTCGCCATGCCGCCGGATAACTCGAGCTATCTGCAAGTGATTGCCTCCAAGCTTGGCATTGAATCGGCTGGATATGACTATGTAAAAGCCGAAAGCATTGTGCCGAGCGAGGACTTTATGCTGGGCGGGGGAGAGCGCTACGAGCTCTCGGACCCCTTTGATTCGTCGCTTTCGGTATCGCTGCGCGAGACGGCTCGTGTGTGGGCTATGACCGGCGATGCGGACGCCCCGCTCATTTGGTCGAATGACTGCGGTAGCGGGCGCACCGTGGTATGCAATATCGGTATCTATGACAAGGTCATGCGTGGCTTTTACGCCGCGGCGATCAGTCTGCTGGGTGATGCCACGGCCTATCCGGTCATCAACAGCGCCGTGTTCTATTTGGACGACTTTCCCAGCCCCGTGCCCTCGGGCGATGGTACTTATATCAAGCGTGACTACGGCCTTTCCATTGCCGATTTTTACACCAAGGTCTGGTGGCCCGATCTGCAAAAGCTCGCGCAAAAATACGGCATTCGCTATACCGGCGTGATGATCGAAAACTACGAGGACGCGGTCAACCAGACCGAGCCCGCGCGCCAGGCAGATACCACGCAGTTCCGCTACTTTGGCGGCATGCTGCTACAGATGGGCGGAGAGCTGGGCTTTCACGGCTACAACCATCAGCCGCTGGCGCTCTGGGACACCGACTACGGCACGCTGTACGTCTACAAGACCTGGAAGAACAAAGAGACGCTCGTCGCTTCGCTCAACGAACTTATCGCGTTTCAGGACGAGGTCCTGCCCAACGCTCACGGCTCGGTTTACGTACCGCCGTCGAATATCCTTTCGGCCCGAGCGCGCAAGCTCATCGGCACCGACGTTTCGCGCATTAAGACCATCGCCAGCACGTATTTTGAGGACGGCACCTACCTGCCGTACGTACAGGAGTTTGGCGTGGCGAGCGATGGCATTGTGGAGCAGCCACGTATTGTTTCGGGCGGCATGGTCGACGATTCCTATATGCGCCTGGCAGCCGTGTCCGAGCTCAACATGCACTACGTGAGCACGCACTTTATGCACCCGGACGACCTTTTGGACCCCGATCGCGGAGCCAAGGAGGGCTGGGAGGTCTACAAGGGCGGCCTGGTCGACTTCCTGGAGTGGCTTACCAAATCCGCGCCCGACCTGCGGCACCAGACGGCGTCTGAGTGCTCCGGTGCCATCCAGCGTTTTTCGTCCGTGACGGTGAGCGTGGATACCAGCGCGGATGCCTGGACGCTCAGCCTGGGCAATTTCCACGACGAGGCGTGGCTCATGTTCCGCGCCAATAATGGCGAGCCGGGTGCGGTGACGGGTGGCGAACTGACGCACCTTACGGGCAATCTGTATCTGCTCAAGGCAAATGATAAGACCGTGACGATCGAGCGCATGGAGGGTGGCGATAAATGAGAATCTGCTTGGTACTCGAGGGTTGCTACCCCTATGTGCACGGCGGCGTATCTACCTGGATGCATGGCTACATTACGGCCATGCTCGAGCACGAGTTTGTGCTGTGGGTGATCGGCGCGCATGCTGCCGACCGTGGCAAGTTTGTCTACGAGCTGCCCGGCAACGTGGTCGAGGTGCACGAGTTGTTCTTGGACGATGCCCTGCGGCTTTCGGGCGAGCAACATGAAGCCAGTTTTAACGACCGTGAGCGCGAGGCGCTACGCCGTCTGGTGTCGCTCTCCAATCCGGACTGGGACGTGTTATTCGATATCTTCCACCGCCGTCGCGTGCATCCGCTCTCGTTTTTGCAGAGCCGAACGTTTATGGATATCTTTCGCGACGTGTGCCTGGCCGAGTATCCCTACACGCCCTTTGCCGATGCATTCCACACCATGTGCTCCATGTTGCTGCCCGTGCTCTACCTGTTGGGCAGCGAGGTGCCGGTGGCCGATGTGTACCATGCCATCTCGACCGGCTACGGTGGCCTGCTCGCCTGCCTGGGCTCAAGCGTTCACCATGCGCCGGTGCTGCTGACCGAGCATGGCATCTATACCCGCGAGCGCGAGGAAGAGATCATTCGCGCCGATTGGGTGGTGCCGTCGTTTAAGGACCGCTGGATTCGCTTTTTCTACCTGCTTTCGGAGGAGATCTACCGCCGCGCCTTCCGCGTGACGAGTTTGTTCCATAACGCCCGCAAGACGCAGATTGATATGGGCTGCGATGCGGACAAATGCCTGGTCATCCCCAACGGCATCCAGTTAGACCGCTTTAAGGATATTCCCTTAAAGCCCGATGACGGCTGGGTGGATATTGGCGCGGTGGTGCGCCTGGCGCCCATCAAGGACGTCAAGACCATGATTTATGCCTTCTTTGAGCTGCACGAGCGCCTGCCCAAGGTGCGCCTGCACATTATGGGCGGCGTGGACGACGAGGAGTACGGCGCCGAGTGCCATGCGCTGGTCGATACCCTGGGCGTGCGCGACCTGATCTTTACCGGTCGCGTCAACGTGGTCGAGTACATGGAAAAGCTTGACTTTACCATTTTAACGAGCATCTCCGAGGGCCAGCCGCTCAGCGTGCTGGAGTCGCTTGCTGCGTGTCGTCCCTGCGTGACGACCGAGGTGGGCTGCTGTCGCGAGCTGCTCGAAGGCGCCCCGGGCGACGACTTTGGCGTGGCAGGTTTTGTGACGCCGCCTATGTATCGCAAGGGCTTGGCCGATGCCATGGAACGCATGTGCACAAGCCGCGCCCGCCGCATTGAGATGGGGGAGCGCGGCCAGCGTCGCGTTGCCACGTACTTTTTGCACAAGCAGATGCTCGCCAACTATCGCGCGCTGTACGACGAGACGGCGCGTGCGTTTGATCTGCCCAGAGAGGGGGAGTAGCCGGTGGCCGGAATCGGTTTTGAGCTCAAGCGCCTGTTTAGGCGCAAGGGTCTGTTTGCCACGATGCGCGCCTATGGCTACGCTGGCATTGTGTGCACGGGCCCCATGCTGCTGGGCGTGCTGCTCCAGGTGGGTATCTTGGTGCTGTGCGGTCTGTGGGGTGTGGGCCGTGCCAACCAAGATCTGCTGGTGTGCATGGTGACCTATACGCTGCTGGCGTCGCTCACGCTCACGAGTTTTTTCTCTATGCCGGTCACGCGCTTTTTGGCCGATATGCTTTTTGCCGAGCGCGAGGATGAGATCCTACCTTCGTTTTGGGGCTCCAACGCCATCATGCTCGTTGCGGGCACGGTGCTCTACGGCGTCTTTTTGCTGTTCTCGGGCGCCACGCTGCTGCAGGGGCTGCTGTGCCTGTGGCTTTTCAACATTATGATCGTCAACTGGAACGGCATGAGCTACCTCACGGCCATCAAAGATTACCGAGGCATCCTGTGCAGCTTTGCGGCTGCCATTGGCGTGGCGTGCCTGTGCGCCCTGGCCGCGCTGGCGCTGGGGCTGCCGCCGGTCGAGGGCCTTTTGGCGTCAATTGCTCTGGGCTACGGCGTCATGCTCGCCTGGGACGTGGTGCTGCTGTACCGGTATTTTCCGCAGAGCGATCGCAGCCCCTGGCTCTATTTACGGTGGCTTGATCAGTTTATGCCGTTGGCGCTCACGGGCTTGTTTACCAACCTGGGCCTCTTTGCGCACTTGGTGATAATATGGGCCGGTCCCATTGGCGTGCAGGTCAAGGGCTTGTTTTATGGTGCGCCCTACCACGATGTTCCGGCGCTCATCGCGTTTTTGACGATCCTGGTCACGTCCGTCAACTTTGTGGTCTCGGTCGAGGTCAATTTCTATCCGCGCTACCGCGACTACTACAGCCTGTTCAACGACGGTGGCGTGGTGGGCGACATTGTGGTGGCCGAGGAGGAAATGCTTGCCACGCTCAACCGAGAACTGCGGTTTTGCGCGCTCAAGCAACTGTTTGTGACGGCGGCGGTCATCTCTCTCGAGACCACGGTGCTGTCGGCCCTACCGTTGGGCTTTAATAACCTGATGCACGGGTATTTTCGCACGTTGTGCGTGGGCTACGGCCTGTATGCCGTGGGCAATACGGTGTTGCTCATCTTGCTGTACTTTACCGACTACAAGGGGGCCGTGCTGGCTTCGGGCCTGTTTGCCGGCGTGGCCGGGCTGGCGACTGCCGTGTCGTTGCTTTTGCCGCAGCAATTTTACGGCTTTGGCTTTTTGTTGGGTGCGGCGGTGTTTTTTATCGTGGCGCTGCTGCGGCTCGATACCTATACCGCCAACTTACCGTATCGTATCCTGAGCCAGCAGCCCATTGTGGCGACCGACAAAACGGGTCGCTTTACACAGCTGGGTCGCATGCTCGACCGTGTCGAACAGCGCTATGAGGAAGGTCGCCATAAGGGTGAGCCACATGGCGCGTTTGAGCGCGCAGTAGTTCGCGTGTATCGCAACCATTGGGGAGGTTCTGATGATCGATAAGTTGATGTCTCGCCGCTGTCTGATCGAGGCGGCTGCCGGCGCGCTGCTGCTTTCGGGCTGCTCATCTCAGGACGAATCCTCGACAAATAAGGTAAAAAAGCAGGACAAGATTAAAAAGGCCGAGTCCTCGGACGGTACCAAGCATCTACGCGATAAAGATGAGCTGTACGAGGTCTACGACGACTCGGGTATTGTGACCATGTACCTGACGGTCTCGCGCGGTAACAGCTCCGAGAACACCGACCACAGCTGGGCCGAGATCAACACGTACTCGGTGTATGACTATGCCGACATGGGCGTGACGCGCTATCAGGTTATGGGCCTGCTGCAGCCGGGCGACGAAGAGGGCCCAGTTGCCGGCGAGGTTGGCTATGGCGAGGAAGCGCCCAATGCCACCGTGCAGGTGCGCGGCCAGACATCGAGCATGAACTCGCAAAAGAATTACAAGGTGGAGCTCAAAAAGGGCAAGGGTACCTGGCGCCAACAGCGCGCGATTGCGCTCAACAAGCACATGGGCGAGGGTATGCGTTTTCGCAACAAGATGGCCTACGACCTTATCCGTGGGATCCCCCAGATGATGGGCCTGCGCACGCAGTTTGTGCATCTGTGGGTGTGCGACCAGACCGAAAAGTCCAACGACACCTTTGAGGACTACGGCCTGTTTACGCAGGTGGAGCAGCTCAACAAGACGGCGCTTAAGGCACATGGCCTTGATAAGAGTGGGCACCTGTACAAGGTGAACAGCTTTGATTTCCATCGCTACGAGGACACCATTAAGCTTGCCGACGATCCCGACTACAGCCAGGTAAACTTTGAGGGCATGCTCGAGATCAAGGGCGATTCGGACCACACCAAGCTCATCGAGATGCTCGATGCGCTCAACGACGAATCGCTAAAGATCGATGACGTGCTCGACACCTACTTTGATACCGAGAACCTGGTCTATTGGTTGGCGTTTCAGATCCTGACGGGCAACTGCGATACGCAGAACCGTAACTGCTATCTGTACAGCCCGCTTAACTCCAAGGTCTGGTACATCTTGGATTGGGATAACGACGGCATGCTGCGTAAGCTTGAGCTGAGCCTGACGGGGTTCTCGGATTATGCGAGCTGGGAGCGCGGCGTAAGCAACTACTGGGGCAACGTGCTATTCAATCGTGCGCTGCGCAGCAAGGCGTTCCGCGGTGAGCTCGATCGCGCCGTCAAGGACCTGCGTACGTATTTGACCGAGACGCGCCTGACCAAGATGATCAAGCACTACCGCGAGGTGACTGAATCCCTGGTCTTTGCTTCGCCCGATATCGACAATCTGCCTGTCACCAAGGACCAATATGAGCAGATCGCCGCGGCGATTCCCTCCGAGATCGAGGAGAACTACAAGAGCTTTCGCGAGAGTTTTAAAAAGCCCATGCCGTTCTACATCGGCGTGCCGCAGATCGATAACGGCAAACTGCGCATTAACTGGGATGCGTCCTACGACTTTAAGGCGTGCGACATTCGCTACACTGTAGAGCTTGCGCGCGACTATGCCATAAGCGACGTTGTCTTTAAGGCCGAGGACGTGCTGCTTCCCGAGGTGACCTGTGATGCGCCCGATGCCGGCCAGTATTTTGTGCGCGTGCGCGCCACCAACTCAGACGGCTATGCCCAAGATGCGTTTGACTACTATGTGACCGACGACGGCAAACACTACGGCATGAAGTGTTTTTACGTGCAAGACGGCGGTAAGGTTGTGGAGGACACGTATGAGGAGGGCTAGCGCGCTGCTTGAGCGCTTGGCGGCCCCGCCCGCACGCGCCACGCAGGAGCGTTACCGCCACGAGCTCAAATATCTCATTAACGAGGGCGAGCACGCCGCGCTTGCCTGCCGCATGGCGCCGGTTTTTAAACTGGATAAGCATGCGCGGGCGGGTGGTTACACCATTCGCAGCCTGTACTTTGACGACTACTGCAACTCGGCCTACGAGGAAAAAGACGCTGGTATTCTCATGCGCAAAAAGTATCGCGTGCGCATCTATAACGGCGGCGACAAGGTGATTAAGCTCGAGCGCAAAAAGAAGTACGGTAGCTGGATTTACAAGGAAGATGCGCCGCTCACGCGCGGCGAGTTTGTGCAGATTTTGGCTGGCGACTACGACTTTTTGCTGAGGAGCCCTTATCCGCTCTGTCGCGAGTTCTACATCGAGTGCATCTGCAACATGATGCGCCCGCGGACCATCGTGGATTACGAGCGCGAGCCGTGGGTGATGGACGAGGGCACCGTGCGCATCACGTTTGACATGAACGTGCGTGCCGCGGTGGGGAGCTTTGATATCTTTGACGCGACGTTGCCCGCGTTGCCCGTACTGGAGCCCGGCAAGCTGGTGATGGAGGTCAAGTTTACCGAGTTTTGCCCGCAGCTGGTGCGCGATATGGTGCCGCCGGGAGCGGCCGAGCTTACGGCGGTCTCCAAGTACTGCCTGTGTTACGAAAAGACCGCCTACCTGCGCGGATTTAATTACTGGGAATCGGATTTTGAGAACCGAGGGGATATTTAGACCATGAGCACTAGGGACTTTTTTAAGAACTCCGTCTTGGAGGCGTTTGGCCAGGTCGACCCTGCCAAGATTGGCCTGTCGCTGCTCGTGGCGCTCGCCATGGGCATCCTGATCTATTACGTGTACAAGCGCTTTTTTACCGGCGTGGTGTATTCGCGTAGCTTTGCCGTGACGCTCGTGGGCATGTGCGTGCTCACGTGCATGGTGACGCTCGCGATCTCGACCAACGTGGTCATCTCGCTCGGTATGGTCGGTGCTCTGTCTATCGTCCGCTACCGTACGGCGGTCAAGGACCCGCTCGACCTGCTGTATCTGTTTTGGTCCATTACCACGGGCATTACGGCCGGCGCCGGCATGTATGCGCTCGTGGGGCTCACGGCGGTGGTGATCGTGGTGATGATCGCCGGCTTTGCGAGCCACCAGGACAAGTCGCGCGTTTACATGATGGTCATCCACTACACGGGCCTGACCACCGGCGACGATATCGTGCGTGCATTTGGCCGCACCAAGTTTACCGTGAAGTCCAAGACCATGCGCGGTGACAAGGTGGAGATGGCCGTCGAGCTGTTCTCGGATGGCGTTAACATGCCCTACGCCGATGCGATTCGCGCGCTCGACGGCGTTGAGGACCTGACGCTCATCCAGTACAACGGCGAATATCACGGCTAATTTTGTTCCGGCGTTCTAACGAACGCCGGACCGCTCGACGCTGCTTGCGCTGACGTTTTCTCGACCTGGGTGGGCTGGTCTTGGTTTGGTTTTATGTAAGGGATGGTGCCGCGTGGACGTGCAACAGCTAGAAGAGTCTTGGGCTGCAAAGGCCGGCGCGCGTGAGGCGCGTCTTGTTGCGGCCTCGCACGTGCCGGCGGCGCTGTCGCTGCTGGGGATTGTGCGTCCCAGCGATCGCCTGGTCGTGTTTGCCGATGACTTTGCCGATGCGTTTGCGCGCGGCTTTGATGCCTGCGACGTTGTGCTCGTGGGGGAACCGTCGGTTGCGGCGTTTGCTTCTGCGTCCGAGGGCTTTGATGCTTCGTTTGAGGTCGAGGGACCGCACCTGTGGTGGTTCGTTAACTCTATTGGCGGTTTTGGACTGCGCGTGCCCGATCTGCGCACGCTGGGTCGCGCGGCTCGTGAGGCCCATGCACTGCTTGTGGTTGACAACACCGTGGCTAGTGTCTTTGGGTGCGATTCGTTGCGCTTGGGTGCCGTTCTTTCGCTCGAGGCGCTCGACCGCGTGTGTGCCGGCAGAGCTCCGCGCAAGCTTGTCGCCGCTTCGGTAGCGCGTTCGCAGCTCAAACGACATCGTGTGGATGCCGCTGCCGAGTTCGCGCATGCGTTGCTTGCGGGCTGCGGTGCGCCCGTGCTCGACCTGTCTGCTGATGAAGCCGACGTGCTGGAGCGCGGGCTCGAGACGCTCGACGCTCGCATGCAGGCTCACTTCGACCGCGCCCGTGCGCTGGCAGAGTATTTGGCTGCGAACGAGATGGTGCGCAACGTACGCTATCCCGGGCTGAGCTCGCATCCCGATCATGCGGTTGCGACGGGAATCCTCGAGCATGGCTTTGGCCCGGCAGTTGAGTTTGACTTGATGGACTGCGCCGCGGGCGAATTTTTCAGCATACTGCCGGATGAATTCCGCACATCAACCGCCGGCGGCGCGACGACGCGTCTTTCAGCCCCACGCGGCAAGCAGGGGAGCACCATCCGCCTCTTCGCTGGCACTGATGATCCCCTGGTAGTGGTTGCCACCCTAGACACCGCCCTCCGCAAGTTAGCTACTCTTTGATGCTGGCGATGAGGTCGTTGGCTTTGGTGGCAATGACTTGGTTGATGTCGGCCTGCAGCTCCTCGTAGACCGCTATGGCTCGCTCGCCGGCCGGCGTGAGCGTGGATCCGCGGGCGCCGTCGCGCTCGATGAGCTTGCAGCCCAGCTGCCCCTCGGCCTCGTTCACGATACGCCAGGCCTTGGAATAGGCCATGCCCATGTTCTTGGCGCCGCGATTGAGCGAGTGCTCGTGGGCTATGCCCTGCAGCAGCAAGACGCAACCATGGCCGAACACGCCCGGCAGATCTTTGTCGCACGCTTGAATGACCAACTTTGCCGTCGTCTTGTACCTCATACGCCCCACGTCTTCCCGCTAAAGTGTTTGCTGGGCAAACGCAAAGCCTGCGTCAAGCCCTCGTGTGCTCTTCTTAAATCATGCATTGTAGCAGTCAAAGTGCGTTAAGATACTCCCCAGTATTGGGCGCCCAAGGTTGGGCTGGGTCCTACGAGGCCTGCAGCCGACCGGTCGCATGGAAAAAGGAGAAACATGGCTACGTTCTTTCCCGGTGAGTCCCACACGTTTTCGGAGTATCTGCTGGTCCCTGGCTACTCGTCCTCGCAGTGCATCCCCAACAACGTCTCTCTTAAGACGCCGCTGACCCGCTTTAAGCGCGGTGAGAAGCCGGCAATCACCCTGAACATCCCCATGGTTTCCGCCATCATGCAGTCCGTCTCGGGCGTCGACATGGGTGTCGCGCTCGCTACCGAGGGTGGCCTGTCCTTCATTTACGGTTCCCAGACCCCCGAGTCCGAGGCCGCCATGGTCAAGGCCGTCAAGGACCACAAGGCCGGCTTCGTTCAGTCCGATTCCACGTTGACCCCCGACATGACCATGGAGCAGGTTATCGCCCTCAAGGAGAAGACCGGTCACTCCACCATGCCGGTTACCGACGATGGCACCCCCAAGGGCAAGCTCGTGGGTATCGTCACCAGCCGTGACTATCGCCCCAGCCGCGATGATCACCAGAAGAAGGTCTCCGAGTTCATGACACCGCGCGAGCAGCTCATCGTGGGCGACAAGAACATCAGCCTCAAGGTTGCCAACGACGTCATCTGGGACAACAAGCTCAACGCTCTGCCCATCGTCGACGACAACGATCACCTCATGGGCATCGTCTTCCGCAAGGACTACGACAGCCACAAGACCAACCCCAACGAGCTCCTCGATAACGACAAGCGCTACATGGTCGGCGCCGGTATCAACACCCGCGACTATGCCGAGCGCGTGCCGCTGCTCATCGAGGCCGGCGCCGATGTCCTGTGCATCGACTCTTCCGAGGGCTTCAGCGAGTGGCAGAAGCGCACCATCGAGTGGATCCGCGCCAACTACGGCGAGGACGTCAAGGTCGGTGCCGGTAACGTCGTCGACGCTGAGGGCTTCCGCTTCCTGGCCGACTGCGGTGCCGACTTCATCAAGGTCGGTATCGGCGGCGGTTCCATCTGCATTACCCGCGAGACCAAGGGTATCGGTCGTGGCCAGGCCACCGCGCTGATTGACGTCTGCCGCGCTCGCGACGAGTACTACGAGGAGACTGGCGTCTACGTGCCCGTGTGCTCCGACGGCGGTATCGTCTACGACTACCACATGACGCTCGCCCTTGCCATGGGTGCCGACTTTATGATGCTCGGCCGTTACTTCGCCCGCTTTGACGAGAGCCCGACCGAGCGCGTCAACGTTAACGGTCAGTATATGAAGGAGTACTGGGGCGAGGGTTCTGCGCGTGCCCGCAACTGGCAGCGCTACGACCTGGGCGGCGCGGCGAAGCTCAGCTTCGTCGAGGGCGTCGACTCCTACGTTCCCTATGCCGGTTCCCTCAAGGACGGCGTGGGCGGCACGCTCTACAAGGTCAAGTCCACGATGTGCAACTGCGGCGCCCTCTCGATCCCCGAGCTCCAGGAAAAGGCACGTCTGACCCTGGTCTCCTCGACCTCGATCGTCGAAGGCGGAGCCCACGACGTCGTAGTCAAGGACTCCCAACAGAGCGTAACGTATCGATAAGATAAGACCTGCACATAAAGGTTGAGCCTCAACCACGTTATTTAGATAAAGCGAGATGCCTGCAAGTCGCAGGCATCTCGCTTGTCGTATTTGCTATCATCATGCGAGTCAACCTTAGGGTCGGGCGGCTTAGCTTTGTTCGCTACAAGTTCCGCACGTAAAGAAGAGCACTTAATGTGCTCTTCGTCTTGCGCAGGACTGTCCGCAGTAGCGAATAAAGCTAAGCCGACCGACCCCAGCTAAGATTAAAGGAGCTGATATGTGCGATTGCACAGATCATAAGGATGAGATCCCTGCCTACGACGCGCAGGCCATTGAGTCCCGGTGGATGAAGGCGTGGGACGACGAGAACCTCTTTGCCGTCGACACCGACGCCACCAAGCCCAAGAAGTATGTGCTCGAGATGTTCCCGTATCCGTCGGGCGACCTGCACATGGGCCACGCGCGCAACTATACCATCGGCGATGCCATGGCCCGTCAGGCCCGCATGCGCGGCTTTGACGTGCTGCACCCCATCGGCTTTGACGCCTTTGGCCTGCCCGCCGAGAACGCCGCCATCAAGCACAACACGCAGGCTGCCGCCTGGACGTATAAGAACATGGACCAGGCGCTCGCCACGATGAGGCGCATGGGCTTCTCCTACGACCTGGATCGCACCGTTAAGACCTGCAGCCCCGACTACTATCGCTGGGGCCAGTGGATCTTTGAGAAGATGTGGGAAAAGGGCCTGGTCTATCGTAAGAAGAATCCGGTTAACTGGTGCCCCACCTGCAAGACCGTTTTGGCTAACGAGCAGGTGACCGAGGGCAAGTGCTGGCGTTGCGGCACCGAGCCCGAGAAGCGCGATCTTGAGCAGTGGTACTACAAGATTACCGAGTACTCCCAGGAGTTGCTCGACGACCTGGAGAAGCTCCCTGGCTGGCCCGAGCGCGTCAAGCAGATGCAGGCCAACTGGATCGGCCGCTCCGAGGGTGCCGAGGTCGACTTTACCCTGTGCGACGCCGATGGCGAGCCCATCGAGGGCGACGAGGGCAAGATCACCGTCTTCACCACGCGCGCCGACACGCTCTTTGGCGTCTCCTTCTTTGTCCTGGCTCCCGAGTACGCCCGTCTGCACGAGCTCGTCGAGGGCACGGAGTACGAGGCGGCCGTCACCAAGATCGTTGAGGACTCCAAGCACATTTCTGCCGTCGAGCGTGCCCAGGGCACTCTCGAGAAGCACGGTGCCTTTACCGGCCGCTACGTGGTGAACCCGGTCAACGGCGAGAAGGTCCCCGTGTGGGTTGCCGACTACGTCGTGGCCGACTACGGCACCGGCGCCGTCATGGCCGTTCCCTGCGGCGACCAGCGCGACTTTGAGTTCGCCCGCAAATACGATCTGCCGATCGTGCCGATCATTCTGGACGATGAGGATCGCGCTGCCGTCGAGGCTAGCGGCGAGACCATCGACACCTTCCATGCCGAGACCGTCGACTGGGATTGCGCTCACGCTGCCGAGGGCACGCTGGTCCAGTCGGGCAAGTACACCGGCATGCGCGGCGGTAAGCACTCCGAGGGCGAGGCTGCAATCGTTGCTGACCTCGAGGCCATGGGCTGCGGTCGTCGTAAGGTCGAGTTCCGTCTGCGCGACTGGCTCATTTCCCGCCAGCGCTATTGGGGCAACCCCATCCCGGCCATCCACTGCGAGCACTGCGGCATCGTGCCCGTGCCCGAGGACCAGCTGCCGGTAACGCTGCCCGAGAACCTGGACCTGGGTGCCGGCGAGACCCTCGCCGAGTGCAAGGAGTTCTACGAGACCACCTGCCCGGTCTGCGGTCGCCCGGCCAAGCGCGAGACCGATACCATGGACACCTTCACCTGCTCCAGCTGGTATTACCTGCGCTATACCGACCCGCACAACACCGAGCTGCCCTTCTCCCGTGAGGCCGCCGATCGTTGGATGCCCGTCGATAACTACATCGGCGGCATCGAGCACGCCATTTTGCACCTGCTCTACAGTCGCTTCTTTACCAAGGCGCTGCGCGACCTGGGCCTGCTGAGCGTTGACGAACCCTTTACCAACCTGCTGTGCCAGGGCATGGTCAAGGACGAGAACGGTGACACCATGTCCAAGTCCAAGGGCAACGTCGTGCCCCCGAGTTCAGTCATTGAGCCCTACGGTGCCGACACCATGCGTCTGGCGATCCTGTTTATCGCCCCGCCCGAGAAGGACTTCGACTGGGATCCCAAGGCCGTCGAGGGCGCTAACCGCTTCATTAAGCGCGCCTGGCGTATCGTGTGGCAGCTCGTCCAGTCCGGCGACGCCAACGTGGCCTTTGACAAGTCCGCGCTCGACGAGACAGCGATGAAGCTCTACCGCGAGCGCCATCGCACCATCGCCAAGTGCACCGAGGACTTTGACCGCGGCCAGTTCAACACCGCGATCTCGGCCGTCATGGAACTCGTCAATGCCGCGAGCGCCTACCTCAACGCTACTGAGGGCGCTTCCCGTGACAAGGCCCTGTGCTACGGCGTGGCCAAGGATATCGTGAGCGTCCTTGCCCCCATCTGCCCGTTCTGGGCCGATGAGCTGTGGCATGAGGCGCTCGGCTGTGAGGGCAACGCCTACACCGCCGCCTGGCCCGAGTTTGACCTGGCCGAGTCCATCGAGGACACGGTGCAGATCGTCGTACAGGTGCTCGGCAAGGTCCGTGGCCGCATCGACGTCGCCCGCGACGCCTCCAACGAGGAGATGCAGGCTGCCGCCGAGGCCGCCGTTGCCAAGTGGCTTGAGGGCAAGACGGTCGTCAAGGCCATCTGCGTGCCCGGCAAGCTGGTTAACCTGGTGGTCAAGTAAGCGCTGCGCGTATAGCTGACATCTAAAAGCGAGGGGCGATTCCGTAGGGAGTCGCCCCTCTTTTTGGTTAAGGACACTTGCGACAACACCCAATTATCCATTTCTTGTGGAGAACCTGTGCTCACGCTGACCTGCGGGTTTGTGTTGTGGTTGCACGTTTGTGCAGGTATTGGTATAGTTTGCTTGCAAATGAAGTTGTAATTGAAAGAAGTGGGGTTTCGGCCCCGCTTCTTTTTTGTATGGATGGAGGTGCCGCAATGGTCAAGACCAAGACCGAGCAGGCGATCATCGACGCGCTCGAAGCCGTCGCTCCCCAGCACGATGTCGACATCGTCGACGTCGAGCTCGTGGGTGCCACCAAGGCCCCCTGCGTGCGCGTGCGTATCGAGGGTGCCGAGGGTCAGAGCCTGTCGCTCAACGACGTCACGGCCAATACCAAGTGGGTCGGCGACGCGATTGAGGAGCTCGACCCCATCTCTTCGAGCTATACGCTCGAGGTATCGAGCCCGGGCATGGCGCGCCCGCTGCGCCGTCCGCGCGACTTTGCCCGCTTTGTGGGCGAGGACTGCGAGCTCACCTCCACCGCCACCGAGGGCCGTCGCAAGTACGCCGGCAAGATTGCCGCCGCCACCGAGACGAACGTGACCCTCGAGCTCGAGGACGGCGAGTCCGTTACCCTCGATTTCTCTGATGTTAAAAAGTGTAAGTTGAAGCCCACCTACGACTTCAAGCCCGCGAAGGAAGGAAAGTAAGATGGCAGCATCCGACATGATGTCCGCCCTGATGGAGCTTTGCCAGGAGAAGCACATCGACCAGCTCTACCTGATCGACCGCCTTGAGCAGTCGCTCGCCAAGAGCTATGCCGAGATCCTGCATCTTGAGTGGGGCGCAAAGGTGACCATCGACCGCACCACCGGCAAGATCTACGTCTACCGCCTGGAGCCGATCGACGATTCCATGGACGAGGAGGGCAACTTCACCGAGTTCGAGGAGATCGACGTCACCCCCAAGAACACGAGCCGCATCGCTGCCCAGCACGCCAAGGCCGAGATCAACGCCATCGTGCGCAACTCCGCCCGCGAGCAGATCTACGAGGAGTTCTCCGGCCGCATCGGTGATCTCATCAGCGGTACCGTGCTGCAGTCCACGCCCGACTTCACGATCGTCAAGATCCGCGAGGGCGTCGAGGCCGAGCTTCCGCACTTCGACCAGCGCCGTTACGAGAACGAGCGCAACGAGCGTCCGATGGGCGAGCGCTACCTGCACAACCAGCACATCAAGGCCGTGATCATCGACGTTCGCGACCCCAACTCCAACCTGCAGCCGGTTCGCGGCGAGCACAGCCGTCCGCCGATTGTCATCTCCCGTACCCACCCCGAGCTCATGCGTCGCCTGTTTGAGCAGGAGGTGCCCGAGATCTATGAGGGCACCGTCCAAATCAAGTCGATCGCCCGCGAGCCCGGCCAGCGCTCCAAGGTCGCCGTCCACTCGCTCGACGACCGTCTGGATCCCGTGGGCGCCTGCGTCGGCCCCAAGGGCAGCCGTGTTCGCGCTGTCGTGGGCGAGCTCCGCGGCGAGCGCGTCGACGTCATCCTTTGGGATGCCGATCCTGCCGTCTACGTCGCCAACGCCCTGTCGCCCGCTAAGGTCACCCGCGTCCTCATCGACGAGGAGAAGGCCTACGCCGGCGTCATCGTGCCCGACGACCAGCTGTCCCTGGCCATCGGCAAGGAGGGCCAGAACGCCCGCCTCGCTGCGCGCCTGACCGGCTGGCACATCGACATCAAGTCCGAGACGCTTGCCGCCGACATCCTCAAGAACGTTCCCGTTCACGAGGAGCCCGCCGCCGACCTGATTGGTGACGAGGAGGACGAGGACGTCCGCCGCTGCGAGTATGTGTCCGAGGACGGCATCCAGTGCCGCAACCAGGCTCGTCCCGGCTCCCGTTTCTGCGGTGTCCACGACACCGACGCTTTCGATGATGCGGAGGACCTGATCTAGCGCGCGGTCGCGCCGGGCGGGTCCCGGCGCGTCTCCCACGCTCGTTCAGTCTCTAGGCACCCAAGGTGCCAGAAAGGGTAGGTGAAGTCATATGGCAAAAGTCCGTGTGTCCACCCTGGCCAAAGAGTTCGGCATGACCTCCAAGGAACTGATGGGTCATCTCGCCGATATGAAGATTCCCGCTAAGTCCGCTTCCTCCACCTTGGAGGACGCCTATGTCGCTGTGGTCCGCAAGCAGCTCGCCTCGGTGATCGAGGCCCGCGCCCAGGAAGTCGAGGCCGCCAAGCAGGCCGAGGAGCAGGCAGCTGCCGCCGAGGAGGCCGCACGCGCCGCCGAGGCCGAGCGCGAGCGCATCGCGGCCGAGAAGGCACGCGAGGAGGAGCGCCGCCAGTTTGCCGCAGCTCAGGCTGCCGAGGAGGCTGCCCGCGCCGAGGCCGAGGCCAAGAAGAAGGCCGAGCAGGAGCGTCTTGCCCGCGAGAAGGAGGAGGCTGCCCGCGAGGCCCAGCGCCGCGCCGTTCCCGCTTCCGACTCCGGTTCGCGCTTCCGTTCGCTGCTCGACCAGATCGCCGCACAGGAGACCGTGCTCAAGGAGAAGAAGGACGCCGAGCAGAAGGCCAAGGCCGAGCGCGCTGCCGAGCGTGGCAACCGTCGTGGCGGCAACAACGACCGTCGCGGTGGCCGTCGTAACGATCGCAACGCCTCCGATAACAACTCCGAGCGCAACGCCTCCGAGAGCCGTCCCCACAGCCATCGCACCAATGCCAGCAACAACGTCGCTGCCGGTATGGACTTCCCCAACCCCGACAAGCAGGGCAAGGGCAAGAAGCGCAAGGGCGGTCACAACAACGAAGAGGACCACTACAGCCGCATGGCTCGCGAGGCCGAGGAGTACAGCCGCGAGAAGGTGCTCGAGGAGGCTCGTGCCGCCGTCGAGGAGGCCTCTCGCGAGTCCACTGGTCGCCGCAAAAAGCGCAAGGAGAAGCGCGAGCGCGAGGCCGCAAAGGCTCAGGAAGAGCGCAAGATTGAGGAGGCGCTGGCCCAGGGCGTGAACCCCGAGGACCTCGACGCCATCAAGGTCTCCCAGGGCGTTACCGTCCAGGAGCTCGCCGAGGCGCTCGACGTTCCGGCCAACGACATCATCAAGCGCCTGTTCCTGCTGGGTACGCCGCTTACCATGACGCAGTCCATGTCCGACGACCTTGTCGAGCTCGTTGCCGACGACTTGGGCCGTCAGATCAAGATCATCACCCCCGAGGAGGAGAACACCTTCTCGTTCTACGACGATCCCGCCGACCTTAAGCCGCGCGCCCCGGTCGTCACCGTCATGGGTCACGTCGACCACGGCAAGACGAGCCTGCTCGACGCCATCCGTCACACCGGCGTCGCTGCCGGCGAGGCGGGCGGCATTACGCAGGCCATCGGCGCTTCGCAGGTCATGATCAATGACCGCAAGATCACCTTCATCGACACCCCCGGCCACGCCACCTTTACGGCCATGCGTGCCCGCGGCGCCAAGGTGACCGACATCGTCATTCTGATCGTGGCTGCCGACGACGGCGTCATGCCCCAGACCATCGAGTCGATCAACCACGCCAAGGCCGCCGGTGTTCCCATCGTCGTCGCCGTCAACAAGATCGATAAGCCGGGTGCCAACCCCGACCGCGTGCGCCAGGAGCTCACCGAGTACGGCATCATCCCCGAGGAGTGGGGCGGACAGAACATGTTCGTCAACATCTCTGCCAAGCAGAAGATTGGTATCGACGACCTGCTCGAGACCGTCCTGCTCCAAGCCGACGTGCTCGAGCTCAAGGCCAACCCCGATACGTTCGCTTCGGGCAACGTCCTCGAGGCTAAGCTCGACAAGGGCCGCGGCTCGGTTGCCACGGTGCTCGTGACCCGCGGTACCCTGCACGTGGGCGATACGCTGGTCGCCGGCCTTACTTACGGCCGCGTCCGCGCCATGCTCGACCCCAAGGGCAACGCCGTCACCGAGGCCGGTCCCTCCGACGCCGTCGAGATTCTGGGCCTGCAGTCCGTCCCCAACGCCGGCGATGAGTTCCGCGTGTTCGAGGACGAGCGCGAGGCTCGCGCCCTGGCCGACGAGCGTTCGCTCAAGGCCCGCATCGAGGAGCAGAGCCGCGTGAAGCATGTGACGCTCGAGAACCTCTTCGAGACCATCGCCGACGCCGAGGTCAAGGAGCTCAACCTGATCATCAAGGCCGACGTCCAGGGTTCTATCGAGGCCCTTCAGGACTCCCTCGACAAGATGGACCAGTCCGAGGTGCGCATCAACACGATCCACTCCGCCGTTGGCGCCATCAACGAGACCGACGTTGTTCTGGCCGACGCCTCCAACGCCATCATCATCGGCTTTGGCGTCCGTCCCGACGGCAAGGCCCGCTCCGCCGCCGAGCGCGAGGGCGTCGAGATCCGTTGCTACGACGTCATCTACAAGTGCCTCGAGGACCTCGACGCAGCCCGTATCGGCATGCTCAAGCCCACCGAGGTCGAGGTCTCCACGGGTACCGCGACCGTTCTGGACACCTTCAAGGTGCCCAAGGTCGGTATCGCCGCCGGTGTCCGCGTCGAAGAGGGCGAGATCGCCGCGACCGATTCCGTGCGCCTGGTGCGCGACGGCATCGTGGTCTTCAACGGTAAAATCGCCTCGATGCGCCATTACAAGGACGAGGCCAAGAGCCTCAAAAGCGGCTCCGAGGGCGGTATTGGCCTGGAGAACTTCCAGGACATCAAGCCTGGCGACACCATTGAGGGCTACCGCATCGACCAGGTTGCCCGTACCGAGTAGGGGGTAGCGCTATGAAGCAAACGCAGGCAACCCGCCGTTTGGGCGAGCAGCTTCGCGAGAAGCTCGGTTATATCCTGCTCTTTGAGGTTTCCGATCCGCGTCTCGACCTGGTCACCCTGACCGCGGTCGAGGTCGCGGTGGACCGTTCGTTCGCGCGTGTGTATGTGTCGTGCGACGCGAGCCGCTACGACGAAGTCATGGAGGCGCTCGCCAGCGCCAAGGGCCGCATCCGTAGCCTGCTGGCCCGCTCGCTCGATTGGCGCGTCACGCCCGAGCTCGATTTTCGCATCGATCGCTCGACCGATGAGGCCGAGCGCATCACGCGTGCGCTGGAAAACGTTCCCGCCACGCTTGCGATCGAAAAGGACGAGGACGGCTATCCAATTGCGGATGCCGCCCAGGAGGCAGCTTTAGATGAGTAATTCCGCCGACCTCGCATCGTGCGAGTCTGCAGATATTCAGCGACGCATCCTTGAGCTCATCGAGGGTGCGTCCTCCATTGCGATTTCGGGACATACGTCTCCCGATGGCGACGCCCTGGGCTCCGTGCTGGGCCTGGGCCTCTCGCTTAGGAAGTTCTTTCCCAACAAGGACATTGCCCTGCTGCTGGCAGACGATGACCCGGTTCCGCGCATCTACCGCTTTATGGAGGGCGCCGACCGTCTGGTGCCTGCATCTGCGTATACCGGCAATCCGGACCTGTTCATCTCGGTGGACGTGCCGGTCGTCGAGCGTCTGAACAACTCAGCCGAGGTGCTCCGCCGCTCGTCGCATGTGGTGTGCTTCGATCACCATCCGGCGCGCGAGGAATTTGCCGAGCTGAGCCTGAGGTGCGTCGATGCCGCGGCCTGTGCCATGATCATCGACCGCTTTTTGGACAATTGTGGTATTGTGGCTCGCGATGGTGTCGCGACCTGCTTGCTGTGCGGCCTGGTGACCGATACCGGTCGTTTTCAGTATCAAAACGCCGATGCCGCCGCGTTCCATGCCGCCTCGCGCCTGGTCGCTCACGGTGCCGATCCGGCGCGCGTTGCGCTCGAGGTCTACCAGAGCATGCGCGTCGAGTTCCTGCATCTCAAGTCCATCGTTATGGGCCGCATCAAGACAGTGGCGCACGGTCGCGTGGCATATAGCTATGCGTATCAGAGCGACCTCGAGGCCTGCGGCGTCACTTCGGACGAGTGCGACGGCCTGGTCGATGTTGTGCGTTCGGTGATGGGTGTGGAGGTCTGCCTGTTCCTGAAGGGCATTGAGGGCGATACCAAGGTACGCGGTAACCTGCGCTCCAAGGGCGACCTCAATGTTTCCGAGATCGCTGCTGCTTTTGGCGGTGGCGGACATCCCGCTGCCGCTGGTTTCTCTAACAACGGAACGATTCTCGAGACGCTCACCGCGGCACTCCCCATGCTGGCCGAGCTGGTAGGGGAGGATCCCGCTACGGTGACCGTCGAGCTCTAACATTTTGGATGGTACATGGCTCGTCGTACGCCTTCTCAACTTAATATGCTGCTCGCCGTCGATAAGCCGGTGGGCTGTACGTCCCACGATGTGGTATCGCAGTGCCGACGCGCCCTCCATGAGCGACGCGTCGGCCATGCCGGTACGCTCGACCCCATGGCCTCGGGTGTCATGGTGGTGGGCGTGGGCCAGGCGACCCGTCTGCTGGGCATGCTAACCCTCGATACCAAAAGTTATGTCGCCGACATTTCGTTTGGCGTCGAGACCAATACCGATGACGCGGAGGGCGAGGCCGTCCGCACGGTGCCCGTTGCCCCCGAGCTGCGCGATCTTGCTTACGCCCGTGAGCAGCTGGCCGCTATGCTTGGCCCGCAGATGCAGGTGCCGCCAGCGTTTTCGGCCATTTCGGTCAATGGCGTTCGCGCCTATAAGAGTGCTCGCGAGGGCAATGCGGTTGAGTTGCCCCCGCGTCCCGTCGAGGTCTATGCCGCCGACCTGATCGCCGTGGGCGGCGAGGGCGATACGTGCGTCTGGACCGTGGCGTTTTCGGTAAGCAAGGGCACCTACATTCGCGCGCTTGCTCGCGATCTGGGTCGCGCCTGCGATAGTGCTGCGCATATTTCCGCGCTGCGCCGTACGGCCTCCGGCGTGGTTTCCATTGGCGCCTGTCATACGGTCGAGGAGCTTTCTCCCGAGTCTGCGGCCGGCTTCGCCTTGGATCCCATCGCCGCCCTTGGTGCCACGCGTGTTGACTTGCCTGGCAATCTTGCCGATGACCTGCTCTGCGGCCGACGCATTCCCGTTGAGCGTGCGCTTGCGGATTTCGATGCCTCGAAGGTGCCGTTTGCGTTGGTGCTCGATGGGGGACTCAAGGCGCTCGCCCGCATTGAGAGCGGCCGCTTTGTCATGGAGCACGTGTTTCCGCAGGCAATCGGCGGTGTTCGATGATGTTGTCCGCTCGCGAGCTCGCGCGTATCTTTTTCGCGGGCGAGCCGGACGAGGCTCACATCGTTACTGCCGATGCGTTTGATAAGTGTGAGCACCTGGGTGCTGCCTCGATCGCCATTGGCGTGTTCGATGGCGTGCACCGTGGACACCAGGAGCTCATTGCGGCGCTTGTCCGTGACGCCCGTGCCCATGGCTGTAAGGCGGTCGTGGTTACCTTTGATCCCGACCCGGACGTCGTGGTGAGCCCTTCGCCCGCTCAAAAATTGATGACGACGGCCGACCGTCTGCATGCCCTGGCTCAAACCGGGGTCGATGCGGTGGTGGCCGTTCCCTTTACGCCTGAGGTTGCGGCGCTTGACCATGTTGATTTTCTCTCGCTGGTGTCGCGTCTGGTCGACATTCGATCGATTCGCGTTGGCAGCGACTTTAGGCTGGGTCGTGGCGGTGCTTCTGGTGTTGCCGAGATGCGCGCCTGGGGTGCCGAGCGCGGCGTTGACGTATACGGGCACGACTTGCTTTGCGAGGGCGGTGAGGCCATTTGCGCCACCCGTATTCGTCATGAGCTGGGACAGGGCCATGTGGAGCTTGCTGCTGAGTTACTCGGCCGCCCGTATATGGTGCGCGGCGGTGTTATTCGCGGCCGTCACGAGGGTTCTGGCATGGGCTTTCCCACGGCAAACCTACATGTTCCCGACGGCATTCAGGTGCCTGCCGATGGCGTGTATGAGGGCCTGGTGCTGGTTAACGACATCGTGTGGCCCGCTGCCGTTAACGTCGGACTGCCGCCGACATATGCCGACGATGCGGCATCTGCGCATCTTGAGGCTAATTTAATTGGTTATACGGGCGACCTGTACGGCGCTTCCGTTTCGCTGGCGTTTACGCGCTGGCTGCGTCCGTCGCGCGTGTTCGATTCGCTGGATGAGTTGATCGCGACCGTCGAGGGTAATATCGAAGATATTCGTCACAACTTGGGCGAGCAGGGGGTGAGTGTCCGTGATTAGTGATGAGGAAAAAGACCAGGTACGCGCTGCGTCCGACTTAGTCGCCATCGTGCAGGAAACGGTTGAGCTCAAGCCCCGCGGTCATGAGTTTTGGGGTTGCTGCCCTTTTCATGGCGAAAAGACTCCGTCCTTCCACATTATTCCCGCCACGCAGGTGTGGCATTGCTTTGGCTGCGGCGAGGGTGGCGACGTCTTCACCTATATCATGAAGCGCGAGAACCTGAGCTTTCCCGAGTCAATCCGTTATTTGGCCGATCGCGCGGGTATTGAGCTGCACGACACAGGAGACCGCCGCGAGCGCGGTACCAAGCGTGCCCGCATCTACGATCTGTGCGCCGAGACCGCCCAGTTCTATCACACCATGCTTATGCGCGGTAAGGACGGCCGTCCGCGCGAGTACTTTGCCAGCCGCGGCATGGGTGGCGACGTCTGCCGCCGCTACTGCCTGGGCTTTGCGCCTGGCCGCAACGCGCTGGTGTCGCACCTGTCCCAGGCGGGTTTTACCCCGCAGGAGATGATCGATGCCAACGTTGCCGTGAGCCGCGGGCGCGGGCAGCTTGCCGACCGCTTCTACGACCGCGTGATGTTCCCCATCTTTGACGAGCAGGGTCACAACATTGCCTTTGGTGGTCGCATCATGGGTGACGGCCAACCCAAGTACCTCAATACCGCCGAGACGAGCGTGTTTCATAAAAAGCGAAACCTCTACGGCTTTAATTGGGCCAAGGAGTTTATCGTCGCGCAGGATACCGCCATCGTGGTGGAGGGCTATACCGACTGCATCGCCTGTTGGGAGGCGGGGATTAAAAACGTTGTCGCCACGCTGGGCACCGCGCTCACGGAGCATCACGTCAAGACGCTCACCCGCTTTGCTAAGCGCATCGTGTATATGTTTGACGGCGATGCCGCCGGTCAAAAGGCCGCTCGCCGTGCGATTCAGTTTATCGAGCAGGATTCTATGGACCTGCGCTGCGTGGTGCTGCCCGACGGTAACGATCCCATGGAGTTCATCACGGCGCACGGCGGAGGGGAGCTGCAGAAACGCATTGACGCCGCCGAGCCGCTCATGGACTTCGTGTACCGTTCGCTGCAGGAGTCGAGCGACATCTCCACGCCGGGCGGTCGCGCCAAGGCGCTGGAGGATGCGCTGACGCTTATCTATCCGCTGCGCGATAGCTATATGATCGACACATACTTTATCCAGATTGCCGATCTGTTGGGTTTGGATCTGGAGACAGTGCGTGCGAGCTCGGGCCGTGTGTTTCGCGATGTCGCCAAGCGCGAGGATGCGGAACGACGTCGTGAGCAGAACTATGAGCGCCAGCGGGCACAGGCTGAGCGCTCTGGTAGCTCGGGCGGTCGGACGTCTGGTTCGCAGGGGGCATCTCGCGGTGCTTGGGCATCGGGCGCGACGCCGCCGGTGTCCGCGCCGGTCGAAGAAGAGCCGTATGACTACGTCCCGCTCGATGCCTACGGCGCCGCGCCCGTGGAGGTCGTCGACGACCTGCCGCCGATCGACGCGCCTGATGGTATGGGCGCTGTACCTGTGACTGATGGTTCGGGTGCTCCGGCTGCGGCGGCGCCGATGGTTCTTACTGATCTTGAGCGTAAGTCCTTGGCAGGGGAGCGTGAGCTGCTGACCATGCTCACGAGCTACCCCGACCTGTTCCGCACGTATGCCGACCGCATCTGCTCTATCGAGTGGGTTGACCCACGTCACGAGTCCATCGCATGGGCCGTTCTGGCAACGCCGCCGGGAACCGATCCTGCAGCCTGCATGGATGCGGCGCGTTCGGTGTGTCCCGAGGCGGCAACGCTTGTGAGTGCCGGGCGCATCTCGGCGACGAGCAAGCACCCCACCGAGACGAACATCGTGTTTATGCTCGATACGCTCGAGCTCTACACCATCAAGCGCCGCATGCGTGCCGCACAGGCCAAGCTGCGCCAGGACCGTTCGCTCGACGATGAGGCCCGTCGCGCGCTGACCGTGCAGGCCGCGCAGGATTCGCAGCGTCAACGCGAGCTGCAAAAGTCGATCGGCGGCGTGGCGGACCCGTTCCGTTTGATCGGCCTGGAGGCCGCGGGCACCGAACAAACCTAGATGTTGTGGTCAACCAGCGTATTCTCGCCTATATCCAGTCCTCTTTTTGGGTATAGATGTCAATGTGTGTGCTAAAGTATTGAGTCCTGTGGACTATGAAGGGAGAATCTGTGCCAAAAAAGACTGAGAGCACGGGTACTGGGCTGGAATCCTACGTTGCAAAGCTCATGGGCAACGGCTCAAACAGGACTTCGGTAACCGAGGACGAGATTCAGGTCGCCCTGAAGGATATCGATGTTTCTGACGAGCAGCTCACCGCGGTGTATTCCGCGCTGCGCAACAGCGGCATCCAGATTATCTCCGCGAGCGGTAACGACGACGCCCCCATGGACGTCGACGATGACGATAACGATACCGATACCGACGATTTCGATGACGACGACGAGCACGATTCCGGCTCGCTCGACGATCACGAGCTCAAGATGGCCCGTCAGGCCGACGCCGAGATGGGTTCTTCCAAGAGCAAGAAGAAGCGCACCGTGCACACGTCCCGTTCACGCTCCCGCGTGCGTGGCATCGATGCCTCCACGGTGATGCTGACCGGCGATCCGGTTCGTATGTACCTCAAGGAGATCGGCAAGGTCGATCTGCTGACCGCCTCCGAAGAGGTCGATCTGGCCATGAAGATCGAGGCCGGTCTTGAGGCCACCGAGAAGCTCGAGGCTGCCGATGCCGGTGAGCTCGAGCTCACGCGTGCCGAGATGCGTCGTCTTACGCGCATTGAGAACGTGGGCCTCGAAGCCAAGCAGGCACTCATCAGCGCAAACCTGCGTCTGGTTGTCTCCATCGCCAAGCGCTATGTCGGCCGCGGCATGCTGTTTCTTGACCTAATCCAGGAGGGCAACCTCGGTCTGATTCGCGCCGTCGAGAAGTTCGACTACCAGAAGGGCTTCAAGTTCTCCACGTACGCCACGTGGTGGATCCGTCAGGCCATTACGCGCGCTATCGCCGACCAGGCCCGTACCATCCGTATTCCCGTTCATATGGTCGAGACTATCAACAAGCTCGTCCGCGTGCAGCGCCAGCTCCTTCAGGATCTGGGTCGCGACCCGACCCCCGAGGAGATTGGTGCCGAGATGGACATGAGCGCCGACCGCGTCCGCGAGATCCAGAAGATCTCGCAGGAGCCCGTGTCGCTCGAGACCCCCATCGGCGAGGAAGAGGATTCCCAGCTGGGCGACTTCATCGAGGACTCCCAGGCTATCGTTCCGCCCGATGCTGCCAGCTTCTCCATGCTGCAGGAGCAGCTCACCCAGGTGCTCGACTCGCTTGCCGATCGTGAGCGCAAGGTTATCGAACTGCGCTTTGGCCTTGTCGACGGGCATCCCCGCACGCTCGAGGAGGTCGGTCGCGAGTTTGGCGTCACGCGCGAGCGTATCCGCCAGATCGAGTCCAAGACCTTGGCCAAGCTCCGCCACCCCAGCCGCAGCAGCAAGCTCAAAGACTATATCGAAAGCTAGTCAAGCAAGAAGCGCCCTCAAGCACATCCGCTTGGGGGCGCTTTCATGTGGTCATTGGGGACGTCCTCAATGACTAGGTCGGAAAAAATCTCAAAAAAGTTCTTGCCCTAAGCTGATTCGTCCGTATAATAAACTTCGTTGCTTGAGAGCATGCACCTATTCCTCGGTAGCTCAATGGTAGAGCACGCGGCTGTTAACCGCGCTGTTGTAGGTTCGAGTCCTACCCGGGGAGCCAGAATTTCTCAGCCCATTCCGCTGGGCTTTTAAATTCCTCGGTAGCTCAATGGTAGAGCACGCGGCTGTTAACCGCGCTGTTGTAGGTTCGAGTCCTACCCGGGGAGCCAGGTTGTAGAACCCGTCGCTTATGCGGCGGGTTTTTTCATGCCGCGACCACTTGACTCAAACGTTGCCATATCAACATTTCGTGTCGAGGATGTAATCCCGCGACCCATCACCTCAACATGGCGCGGTCGTTGTAGAATATTGCAATGATTGCTCCCACGACATGGTGCCGTGAGCACCAGATAAGGAGATTCTTGTGTCTGAGACCATTAACGGCAGCCTGAGCGTCTCGAACGACGTTATTGCCGATATTGCCGGTTATGCCGCGATGACGTGCTATGGCGTCGTCGGTATGGCTGAGCAGCTCCAAGGCGCCGAGAGCGTGCGCCTGCTTGCCGGTCAGCGCCTCCGCAAGGGCGTGCTTGTCTCCGCCGACGAGAACGGCCTTACGGTCGATCTTCACGTCGTGCTCGAGAACGGCGTCAACATGAAGTCCGTCTGCCACAATCTTTCGAGCTCCGTTGCCTTCACCCTGCAGGAGATCGCTCAGATCGACCCCGCCAGCCTTAAGATCGGCATCCATATCGACGCGCTCAAGAGCCGTCTGAACTAGCATCCGAAAACGGAGATTCAAATACCCATGATTGCAAAGACCATTCGCACCTGTTTTCCGATCGCTGCGGCTGCCGTTTCCGACAAGGCCGAGGAGATCAACAAGCTCAACGTCTTCCCCGTACCCGATGGCGATACCGGCACCAACATGTCGCTCACGCTCGCCTCGGTGACCAAGGAGCTCTCCGCCCTTCCTGCCGACGCCGACATGGAGGCCATCGCCGGTGCCATCACCCATGGCTCCCTGATGGGTGCCCGTGGCAACTCCGGCGTCATCACCTCGCAGATTCTGCGTGGTGTGGCCGAGGGCCTTGTCTCTGCCGATGAGCCCATCACTTCCGCCAACATCGCCTATGCGTTCCGCCGAGCCGTCAAGGTTGCCTTCCAGGCAGTGCGTAAGCCCATCGAGGGTACGATCCTCACGGTGCTGCGCGACGTCTCGACCAAGGCAGACGAGTGCGAGAAGAAGAAGTTCTCGGCCGAGGACGCGCTCGACGCCATCGTCGTCGAGGCCTATCAGTCCGTCGCCCGTACGCCCGACCTGCTGCCCGTTCTGAAGGAGAACGGCGTGGTCGACTCCGGCGCCTTTGGATTTGCCATCTTCCTTGAGAACTTTGTTGCCGCCGCGCTTGGTCGCAGCACCGTTGTCGAGGATTTCTCCGCCACGTTTGACTCCGCTGGCTCTGCCCGCGACGCGGCCCTCGACCGCGTTGAGATCGAGGCCAACGACGACTGGGAGGGCTCGGAGTTCCGTTACTGCAATGAGTTCCTGTTTAAGGCAGACGCCCCGTTTGACGAGGACGAGTGCCTTAAGTTCCTGGGCTCCATGGGCGACTGCGAGCTACTCGTGGGCGCTTACCCCGATTACAAGATTCACGTGCACTCCAACACCCCCAACCTGGTGCTCGAGCATATGCTGCAGCTTGGTCAGATTTACGAGGTCTTTATCCACAACATGGAGATGGAGGCCCACGACCGTACCGCCAAGATCCACGAGGACCAGGAAAAGGCCGCCGAGCCCGCCAAGGCGCTGGGCTTTGTCGCCGTTGCCGCCGGTTCCGGCGAGGCAGACATCCTCAAGTCCCTCGGCGTCGACGTGATCGTGTCGGGTGGTCAGACCATGAACCCCTCGACTGCAGACTTGCTGGGCGCCGTTGACCAGGTCAACGCGACCTCGGTCATCATCCTGCCCAACAACGGCAACATCCGCATGGCTGCCGAGGCCGCTGCCTCAGCCTGCACCGACAAGAAGGTAGCCGTCGTTCCCACCAAGACCGTCCCGCAGGCCTTCTCCGCGCTGTTCGCGGTCCTGCCCGATTCCGAGCTCGAGGATGCCGTCGCCGCTATGGTCGACGCCATCAGCGAGGTTCGCGATGGCGAGGTCACCCGTGCCGTGCGCGATTCCAGCGCCTCCGACGGCTCGCCGATTCACTCCGGTGACGTCATGGGTATCATCGCCGGCTCCATCGACGTGGTCGGCTCCGACGTGAAGCAGGTCACGCTCGATTGCATCAACCGTATGCAGGAGGAAGAGGAGGGCGACGCGCTGACGATTCTGGCCGGCGAGGAACTGTCCGATGAGGCCTTCCAGGAGATCGTAGACGCCATTGAGGAGGCTCAGCCCGATTTGGAGATCGACGCCCATCGTGGCGAGCAGCCGCTCTATCCCGTGATCTTCTCGATCGAGTAGGCTCTGCCCATGTCCGAGCTGTGCTCCGTGCCGCGCGTCTCGGAGCGCTTTGCCCAGAGCAATGCGCTCGACGAAGATATCGCGCGACTCAAATATGTTTCAGGTAAACGTGAGGAGGCCCTTCGCCGTCTGGGAATTCGGACGGTGGGGGACCTCCTTCTCCATATCCCTCATCGTTACCTCGACTTTACTCGTTCGTGGTCCATCGAGATGGCGCCCATCGGTACCGTGTGCACTATCATCGCCACGGTCGACCGCATCGTCCAAAAGCAGCCGCGTCCGCGCATGCAGGTGACCGAGGTCTCACTCGTTGACGAGACGGGCGTGCTACAGGTCGCCTTTTTCCGCCAGCCCTGGATTGCCCAGCAGCTTAAGCAGGGCGACCGCCTGGCCGTGATGGGCAAGGTTGAGTTTGCCTACGGTTTTAAGCAGATGGCCTCGCCGCACTTTGAAAAGCTCGAGGAAGGGCGTGCCGCAGGCACTATCCTGCCGGTCCATTACGTCAGTGATGGCGTGAGCCAGGCGTGGATGCGCCGCATCGTAAGCGGCGCGCTCGAGGTCGTCGGCAATCCCTTTGATCCCATTCCGGCACGCTTACGCGTTAAGCGTCGCCTGATGAGCAATGCTCGTGCGCTTCGATCGATCCACTTTCCCTCGAGCATGGCTGAGCGCGACATCGCACGCCGGCGTCTTGCCTACGAGGAGTGTCTCTACCTGCAGCTGGCGCTGCGTCTGCGCAACGACGGCGGCCTGGTCGATGTGGTGCCCTATGCCCACACCGCGGGCGAGCACCTGGTCGCGCTCAAGCAGGCCCTGCCGTTTTCGCTGAGCGACGAGCAGGAGGCCGCGTTCCAGGATATCCTGCGCGATATGTGCGATGGCGGGCGCGTGATGAACCGCCTGCTGCTGGGCGATGTCGGTACCGGTAAGACCGCCGTTGCCGCCTGCGCGCTGGCTGTGGCTGCCGATGGCGGTACGCAGGCCTGCGTTATGGCGCCCACGGGCGTGCTGGCGCGCCAATATGCCGATAAGACCGGCCCTCTGCTCTCGCAGGCCGGCATGTCCTGGGCACTTCTGACGGGTGCCACGCCGGCCGCAGAGCGCGAGCGCATCCATGCGCAGCTGGAATCGGGCGAGCTTGACGTGCTCTTTGGCACCCATGCGGTGCTTTCGGATAACGTTGCGTTCAAGCATCTGTCGCTTGTCGTCATCGACGAGCAGCACCGGTTTGGCGTCGGCCAACGCAACGCCCTACGCGCGAAGGGCCCCGGTGCGGACCTGCTCGTTATGACGGCCACGCCTATCCCGCGCACGTTGGCGCTCTCGGTCTATGGCGACCTGGATACGAGCATCATCCGCCATCGTCCAATTCCGGGTGCCGGCGTGACGACGCGCGTCCTCACCGAGTCGAGTCGCGACCTGGCCTATGGCGCCATCCGTGAGGCGCATGAAAAGGGTCAGCAGGCCTACGTGATTTGCCCGCTCGTGGAGCCGAGTGACTCGGCCGATGAGCTGGAAGACGTGCCCGGTATTGCCCGCGACGATGAGGGCCGCGTGACGGTTCCCGTGCCGCTGCACGATACGGCGACCGAGCTCGATCGCCTGCGTCTGGCGTTGCCGGGCCTTGCCATCGAGCGCCTTCACGGCCGTATGCCAGCGGGGGAGAAGGACCAGGTTGTTGATGCCTTTAAGCGTGGCGAGATTGACGTGCTCGTCTCGACTACGGTGGTCGAGGTGGGCGTCGACGTGCCTAACGCCACCGTCATGGTCATCGAGAACGGCGAGCGCTTTGGTTTGGCTGCCCTGCACCAGCTGCGCGGTCGCGTGGGCCGCGGCAGTGTGTCGGGCACGTGCCTGGTCATGACGCACTCCAAGGGCAACGGCGGCGCGTCGGCAGCACAAGATCGCCTGCAATCGCTCGAAAAAACTTCGGATGGTTTTACGCTTGCCCAGATGGACCTGCGTCTGCGTCACGAGGGCGAAATCCTGGGTTACCGTCAGCACGGCGGCGTGACCTTGCGCTTTGTGGACCTGGACGCCGATGAGGACCTTATCGAATGGGCCCATTTGGACGCGGTCGAGCTCTTGCGGTATGCTTGCAACCTTGACTCCGTGTCGACGCGCCCCCTGCGCGATGCGGTCGCCATGCGATATCGACACATTTTTAAGGAGGTCAGCGGAGGATGAGAATCATCGGCGGCGAATGGCGCGGTCGTAAGATCGAGGAGCCCCGTGGTCGCGATGTCACCCGCCCCACGACCGATCGCGTGCGCGAGGCATGCGCATCTATGGTCATGTCGGCATTCGACTTCGATCTGGACGAGGTCCGCGTGCTGGACGCCTTTGGCGGCTCCGGCGCCTTAGGGTTAGAGATGCTCTCACGTGGTGCCCGCTCACTCACGACGTTCGAGATCGATCGGAATGCCGCGCGGCTCATTACCAAGAATATCGAGTCGCTCTGCCGTGACCGTGCGCGTTGGCGCGTGGTAACGGGCGACATGCTGGCGAGTGCCTCGCGCGGTCGTGTGCCGGGCGGCCCCTTTGATCTGGTCCTGCTCGACCCGCCCTATGCTTTTGGTGCCGAGCCGGTCGAGATACTGCTGCAGAACCTGGCTCAGCAGGGTCTGCTTGCACCTGGCGCTTATGCCCTGTTTGAGCATGCCGCCGCCGATGCGGGCGCGCATCCGGCAGGCTTTGAGATCGTGCGCGAGAAGCGCTACGGCATTACCTCGGTCGACCTGCTTCGTTGGGTCGGCGATGACGATGGTGAGGAAGATTGCACCGGCACCGATGCTCACAACAACGATGCCATGACGGTTCAGGAGAACGCCCATGAGTGACACCATCAACCGCGTGATCGTCCCGGGCACCTTCGATCCCATCACGTTTGGCCATATCGACGTCATCCGCCGCGCCCGCCGTATCTTTCCCAGCGTGATCGTCGCTGTCGCCGAGTCGCAGGGTAAAAACGGTGTGGGCACCACGTTTATGCTGGATGAGCGCGTGGCGCTGGCTCGCGAGGCGCTCGGTGATATCGACGGCGTCGATGTCCTGCCCTTTACCGGCCTCTTGGTCGACTTCGCTCGCGAGCAGGGGGCGGGGGCCGTGGTCAAGGGCCTGCGCGCCATGACCGACTTTGAGTACGAGCTGCAGCAGGCAGACCTCAACTATCGCTTGGATAACGAGCTGGAGTCCATCTTTGTCATGAGTGCGCCGCAGTACGGCTATATCTCGAGTTCGGTCGTTCGCCAGATCGCCTCGCTCGGCAGCGATGTATCGACGTTTGTCCCGCCCAACGTGGTCGAAGCGCTCAGACACCGCTTTTCGTGACGTTTTTTATTGCCTGGTGGCATGTGGTAAACTAGCACGATGATATGTTACCTATGAAAGGAGACCGGATGCCGGGCGAGAATTTTCCTGGCGATAGGATCGTCAGCTTGGTCGATGAGCTCGAAGGGCTGATCGAGGAAGCCAAGCCGCCTTTCGGCAAGAACGCTCAGTTCAAGGTCATCGACGCCGACGTGTTCTTCAACATCCTCGACGAGATCCGCATGAGCTATCCCGAGGAGTGGCAGAAGTCCCGCCGTATCCTTAAGGAGCGCGAGGAGCTTATGGCTTCCGCCGCCGCTCAGGCCGATTCCATCATCGCCGACGCTCAGCAGCAGGCCCTCACCATTGCCGGTGAGCAGGAGATCGTCCGCTTGGCACAGCAGCAGGCCGACGACATCCGCGATCGTGCCCAGCAGTACGAGCGCGAGACGCGTTATGCTGCCGAGGACTACGCAGAGCAGGTCTTTACGCACCTGGAGGAGAACCTCAAGAGCCTGACCGGCACCGTTACCCGTTGCCGTCAGCAGCTCAACGAGGGTGCCGCCCAACAGAATGGTCAGTGGTAATGGCTGAGTTCCCGAGCGTTACCGTCGATCTTTCTGAGCGGCTCGAGTTTCCTGGTGATTCGTATCCGCTGACCGGCAAGGTCGATGTTGCCACCTACACGGTGGGCGAGAAGGAGTACCAGCTACAGGACGGCATCGACTACGACGTTGTCTTTACCAATGCCGGTACCGGTGTCTTGCTCACGGGCATGGTCCGCGCGCACGCCACCGGCGAGTGCGACCGTTGCCTGGAGCCTGCCTCGTTTGATATCGCCGGCGAGATCGAGGAGTTCTACCTCTTTGAGGAGCCCGAGGATCCCGAGGCCTACGAGGACGGCTACGAGCTCCTGGGTGAGGACCGCATCGTCGATCTGGGTGAGCCCATCAACGACGCGGTCGTCATGGACACGCCGTTTGTCGTTCTGTGCAAGCCCGATTGCCGCGGCCTGTGCCCCACTTGCGGTTGCAATCTCAACGTCGAGCAATGCGATTGCGCCGCCCAGGCAGAGGCAGAATGGGCCGCTGCCACGGAAAATCCATTTGCAGCATTGAAGAATCTCAAGCTCGATGAGTAAAACTGTGGTAGTATCGCTACTTGCGCGTAATCGCCACACTGGATAGTTCATAAGGAAGGTCACTATGCCCGTACCTAAACAAAAGCAGGGTCGTATCCGCACTCACACCCGTCGTTCCGCCAACATGAAGATCTCGGCTGCGGCTCAGTCCACGTGCCCCCGTTGCGGCGCTGTCAAGCTTCCGCACCACGTGTGCCCCAGCTGCGGTTTCTACAAGGACCGCGAGGTTATCGTTACCGAGTAACGGTATACTCTGGATGCGATGCCGTTCCAAATGGAACCACAATGGCCGGCTCAATGAGTCGGCCATTTTTGTATAAGGAGTATGTATATGAGTAACGTTCGCGTTTGTGTAGACGTTGTGGGCGGAGACGAGAAACCTCAGGTTGTTCTCGATGGTATCGAGGCTGCACTTGCCGCCGATCCCGATATCGAGGTCCTGGCAGTCGGTCCCGCCGAAATCGTCAATCCCTTTGCCGCGGCCTATGCACGTGTGGAGGCTCTGGAAGCCCCTGACATTATCGCCATGGATGACGATCCCATTCGCGCCGTGATGACCAAGCGCAAGTCCTCGATCGTGCTTGCCTGCCGCGCCATCAAAAAGGGCAACGCGGACGCGTTTTTCTCCGCCGGCTCCACCGGCGCCATGACCGCTGCCGCGACCGCCTACGTCACACCGTTTAGATATATGGCCGAAGGCAAGAAGCAGCCGGTGCGCCCCTGTTTGACCAATGCGCTGCCCAATCGTGCCGGCGGCCTGACGGTGCTGTGCGACATGGGCGCCAACCCCGATGTTGAGGTGGACGATATGGTGCGCTTTGCGCAGATGGGCAGCGCCTATGCCCGCGTCGTCTTGGGCGTTGACCATCCTCGCGTAGGTCTGCTCGCCAATGGCACCGAGGACGAGAAGGGCTCCAACTTTACCAAGGCCTGCTTCCCGGCCATGAAAGCCGCCGTTCCCGGCTTTGTGGGTAACTGCGAAGGCACCGATCTTACGTCGGGCAATTTTGACGTCGTGGTCGCCGACGGCATGTCGGGCAATATTGCGCTCAAGGCCACCGAGGGCGCTGCCAAGTTTTTGCTACAGGAGCTCAAGGGCGCCTTTATGGCCTCGCTCGGCACCAAGATCGCCGCGCTGCTCATCAAAAAGCAGATGCGCGAGATTAAGACCAAGCTGTCTGGTGATGCCAAGGGCGGCGCGATTCTTTTGGGCCTGCGTGGCGTGGTCCTGATCGGTCACGGTGCCACCTCGGTCGAGGCCGTCAAAAACGGTACGCTCGCGGCGGCTGAAGCCGTGCGCGCCGGGCTGGTCGAGAATGTCGCCAACTCTATGGACGGTATCGTTTTATAAGAGCGAGTTAGAGCGCTGTTATGTGCCTCGCGGCGCACGTCGTGGGGTAGAATCAAAACCGTGTCTTGGTGCCGCCCGCGCGGTGCCAATCTTTTGGTATTCATGCACTATGAGAGGAAGCGCTATGGACCGCTCCGAAATCTTCGACAAGATCGCCGAGGTCGCTGCTGACGTTCTGGGCGTCGATGTTGCCGAAATTAGCGATGAGACCACCTTTGACGACCTCGATGCCAACTCGCTCGAGCGCCTGCAGCTGGTTACGGCTATCGAGGACGAGTTCAATCTCGAGATCGATGATGAGACCCTGCTCTCGCTCAACTCTGTCGCCGACGCCGTCGACGCGATTGAAAACGCCAGGGAGGCTTAGGTCTTGGCTTTATCCGAACGACTTACGCGCGCACAGGAGATTCTGGGCCACGAGTTCAATGACAAGGTGCTGCTGCGCGCGGCGCTCACGCATCCCTCGGCAGTCGAGGGCCAGCCGGTTTCTGCCAGCTATGAGCGCCTTGAGTTCTTGGGCGATTCCATTTTGGGCGCCGTCGTCGCTCGTTCGCTCTTTGAGTCCTATCCGGAGTTTGACGAGGGCAAGCTCACGCGCCTGAAGGTGTCGCTTGTCTCGGGCGCCACGCTGTCCGAGGTTTCTCACGAGTTGGGCATCGACGACATCATCATCTTTGGTGCCTCCGAGACCGGTACCGGTGCGCGCGGCCTGCATTCGGCGCTCGAGAACGTCTACGAGTCGCTCGTGGGCGCGCTGTACCTGGACGCCGGCTGGGATGCCGCAGCGGAGTTTATCCACCGTACGCTTAAGCCGCATTTGGCTTCCGAGCGTGCCGAGCACCCCGCGAACCCCAAATCGTTCTTGCAGGAGTGCGTGCAAGCCGACGGTCACGAACCCCCGGCGTATAAGCTCGTTGGCTCCGAGGGCCCGGCGCATGCGCCCACCTTTACCGCCGTGGTGTTGATCGATGGTATTCGCCAGGGTCGCGGCTCCGGCTCCTCAAAGAAGGAAGCCGAGGGAGCCGCTGCACTCGAGGCACTTGACCGCATGGGCTACACCACCAACGGCGTGATTCTCAACAAGAAGCCTGTTTAAGCGAGGAACCGTGTATCTCAAGTCCCTCACGCTCAAAGGGTTCAAGTCGTTTGCCGACCGCGCCCATATGACGTTTGAGCCGGGCCTGACCGTCATCGTCGGTCCCAACGGCTCGGGAAAATCGAACATCTCTGACTCGATTCTGTGGGTCCTGGGCGAGCAGAGCGCCAAGCAGCTGCGCGGCCAGGCCATGGAGGATGTCATCTTCTCGGGCTCGTCAGCGCGCAAGCCGGTGGGTGTCGCCGAGGTCACTCTGGTGCTCGATAACTCGGACCATATGCTGCCCGTCGACTTTGACGAGGTCGCCATCACCCGTCGTATGTATCGCTCGGGCGAAAGCGAGTACCT
>CAUHFS010000025.1 GCA_959605475.1 uncultured Collinsella sp.
CTCGGGTGCCTCCTGCATGCGAATCGAAAGCACGTGATAGGCGTAGATAATCAGCAGAATCGCAAAGTAGCACGCAAAGATGTTCTCGCTAAAGTTGCGCTCGGATAGGTACAGCTGCAGCCAGGAGGGTGCCAGGCTCATGGGAACAACAAGGATGTTGTAGAAATCCTCGGCAACGATGCACCCGACCAGAATGGCGCCGATAATGAGGTGCTTTCGTTGATTGTTGACGCGCGCCTTAAGCTCGACCTGCGTGCTTTTATGCGCCGTCCAAAAGATATAGAGCCCCACAAATACAAGGAATACCTGACGTATCGTGTAGTAGAGCCATTGGTGCATGGGGCCGTAGGGGACAGCGACAATGATCAGCAGCTCGCTCAGGAAGAACGTTGCGACGGGAATAACAAACTGCTTTTTTGAATGTTTGTCGAGCAAGTCCATGGCGATGAGCCAGATAAAAGCTTGTGAAGCGGTCGCCACAAGGGTCCGCAACACAGGCATGGTAATTGAGTAATAGTCGCTGGCCGGAAAACTCTGGTTTTGCAGCGTGTATTCAAAAAAGAAAATCTCGGTCATCTCGATGGCATAGCAGATAAATACGCCGCTGCCATAGATAAAGAACCGTCGACGAGACGAGGCATAGGCGGCAAGCGAAAGCACTGCCGTCACAATACAAATCAGGAGTATCGCTAGGGTATAGAAGAACATCAGAGTGTTCATCTGCCACCGTCCCATCTCATTTATCTATGGCCGAGCCCTGTATATCTTGTGGGATATAGACGTCTCAACCCTTCGTTCCATTGCGGATTAGGCGCCGAGTTACAGCATAGCGATATACCGTTCGCGGTTCCAGATAGTAAACCCCCTACAAGCTGGCTACCTGCGGGTTTATATTGGTTTAGAGGGGGTGTAACTCCGTGAACGGTCTTTAATCCCGAATAAACTAGGTAAAAATTACAGACGGGTGAATGATGGTCTTGTCAACACGAGGCGTGATGTTCGAGCGCCTCATAGTAATAGTCGGCACGACCGGCGGAAAGGAAATCGACATGGCACTGCCTAAGGATTTCATCGACACCAACGACTTCACCAAAGAGCAGATCCTGGCTATCGAGGATCTTGGCCTGGCAATGAAGAAGGCCATTAAGGTTGACGGTTATTATCCGCACCTGCTCCGCAACAAGAGCCTTGGCATGATCTTCCAGCAGGTTTCCACCCGCACCCGTCTTTCCTTCGAGACCGCTATGACCGACCTCGGCGGCCATGCTCAGTTCTATGGCCCTGGCACCATCCAGCTCGGCGGTCACGAGTCCCTGGGCGACACCGCTCGCGTTATGGGCTCGCTGCTCGACATCATGATGGCTCGCGTTGACCGTCACAAGGACGTCGTCGGCCTCGCCGAGGGCTCCGCTGTGCCCGTCATCAACGGCATGTCCGAGTTCAACCATCCCACGCAGGAGATGGGCGACCTCATGACCATGCTCGAGAACCTCCCCGAGGGCAAGAAGATTGAGGACTGCACCCTGGCCTTCATCGGCGACGCCACCCAGGTCTGCGTCTCCCTCATGTTCATCGCCTCCAAGGTCGGCATGAAGTTTGTCCAGTTTGGCCCCAGGGGTCACCAGGTTCCCGATGGTGGCTTGCACGTTGGCACCGTTGAGGAGCGCGCCGAGTTCGGCAAGCAGATGATGGCCATCGCCGAGGAGAACTGCAAGGTCTCCGGCGGCTCCATCGTCATCTCCGACGACATCGAGTGCATCAAGGGCGCCGACTTCGTCTACACCGACGTGTGGTATGGCCTGTACGACGAGGAGGTCTCGGGCGAGAACTACATGGACGTGTTCTATCCCAAGTATCAGGTCACCATGGATATGATGAACTTTGCCGGCGCAGGCTCCAAGTTCATGCACTGCCTGCCGGCCACCCGCAATGAGGAAGTCGTCGACGAGGTCATGGACGACCCCGAGCGCTCCCTGTGCTGGGTCGAGGCCGAGAACCGCAAGCACTCCATCCGTGCTCTCCTCGCTGCTCTGGGCAAGCGCACCCCGCTCAACGACGAGGGTGTCGAGTACTCCGCCAAGGCCGAGCTCCACGCCGCTCTCGAGGCTCTCGAGCAGCTCTAAGCCTTAAGCCTGCTAAACGCACGTTTGCGGGCGGCGGATGCTCGTCTCCTGTCGCCCGCTCACCGAGGCCCGGCAATTGCCTTAATATCTTAAGGGCCTCGATTTGTCCAAGACTGAGCGAAGGAGCTCATCATGAGCGACGGAAAGAAAAAGCTTTCCTTCTTGACGGTCATCTCGACCATCATCTGCGTCGTCTTCGTTTGCGAGGCCGCCGCTCCTGCTGCTGCCATTGGCAACCAGCAGTTCTTCTGGTGGATCTTCCTGATCCTGACCTTCCTGCTCCCTTATGGCATGGTTGTTGCCGAGCTCGGTACTACTTATGACGGCGAGGGCGGCATTTACGACTGGGTACGCGATGGCCTGGGCGACAAATGGGGCGCCCGCATTTCGTACTACTACTGGGTTAACTACCCGTTGTGGATTGCCTCGCTGGCTACCATGTTCCCCGACATTTTGGGCATGGTCTTTGGCGTCGAGTTCAACTTGATCGCCAAGATGGGTATCGATCTTGCCTTTGTGTGGATCGTCTACCTCATGGGCCGCTCCAAGGCGTCCGACTCCGAGTGGGTCCTTAACGGTGGCGCCATCATCAAGGTCGCCGTCGCGGTTATCGTTGGCGCTCTGGGCATTTGGTATGCCATGGAGAACGGTTTTGCGAACGACATGTCCGCTGCCACCTTCCTGCCTGAGCTCACCAACACCAACGCTCTCGGTTACCTGTCGATCATTATCTTTAACTTCATGGGCTTCGAGGTCATCTGCACCATGACCGACGACATGGCCGATCCCGCTCGTGATATCCCCAAGGCTATCATCGTCGGTGGCCTGTCCATCGCTGTGATCTACCTGTTCGCTGGCTTTGGCATCGGCGCTGCTGTGCCGGCCGATTCCATCGACCCCGACTATGGCATGATTGTCGCAGTCCAGACCATGGTGGGCGACTCCATGATCTTTAAGGTCATCTGCATCGCCTTCCTGATCACCCTGTTCGCCAACATGGCCGCTTGGTCCTTCGGCGTTAACTCCGTTGCTCGCTACGCTGCCGAGCACGGCAACATGCCCAAGGTCTTCGCCTCGATGATCTCCGATGACGACATGCCCAACGGCGCCAACCTGGTCAACGCCGTCGTTGCCTCCCTGGTTCTCTGCCTGCAGCTGGTGCCCATCGACGCCATCTCCAACGGTGTCTTCTGGACGCTCTTCGGCACCTCCGTCATCTTCCTGCTGCTCACCTACATCCCGATGTTCCCGGCGTTCCTCAACCTTCGCAAGAACGACCCCGACCGCGAGCGCATCTTCACGCTCCCGTTCAAGGGCGCGATGATGAAGGTCATGCTGGCCATCCCCTGCATCGAGCTGGTTCTTGCCATCGTCGCAACGCTGGTACCGTTCTCCGTCGCCGAAATCGGCGACAAGGTCCCGATGATCGTTATCTTCATCGTGCTTGTGCTCATCGGCGAGGTCGTCCGCGTCATCAGCGCCAAGGGCCGCGAGACCGAGTACAAGGGTCTCACCCCCGAGCTGGCTGCTCAGCGTCTCGCTGAGGAGGCCGCCGAGGCCGAGGAGAACTAGAGCACCCGGATTCGGGGCTCCAACCCTCCTCATCTGCTAACCATTCCTTGGGGCGGGTGCGAGCGATAGCTCCGGTAACCACCGCCCGCCCCAATATCTCTTCCGTATCCTTCGTGCGTTTGTCTCTGCGCACTTGGTTACGTCGTCGCTCGCCGGTGCGACTCCGTGAAAACTGGCACCGGGCGCCCCGACCTTTGCCGGGGGACGGGCGCCCACTATCTCTTGGTTTTAGGCCGCGGGTAACCCGCCCGCGGCAAGCGATCGTTCGATTTGGAGGAAATCTTATGCGTACGATCACCGAGTCCGAGTCCACCCCCAAGGCCGACGGCTTCTTTATGCCTGCTGAGTTCGCCCCGCAGGATCGCGTGTGGATGGGTTGGCCCCACCGCACCGACACCTGGGCCCACGGCGCCAAGCCGGCTCAGAAGCAGTATGCCGCCATCGCTCGCGCCATCGCCGAGTTCACCCCGGTCACCATGTGCGCCAACCAGGCTGACTACGCCAATTGCAAGGCCGTCTTCGAGAACGACGAGAACGTCACCGTTATCGAGATGACCACCGACGACGCTTGGTTCCGCGACACCGCCGCCACCTACGTCATCAACGGCAAGGGTGAGAAGCGCGCCAACCACTGGCACTTCAACGCCTACGGCGGTCTCGTCGACGGCCTCTATTTCCCGTGGGACAAGGACGAGCAGATCGCCCTTAAGATGGCCGAGCTCTCCGGCTGCCGTCGCTATCGTCCCGATGACATGATCCTCGAGGGCGGCTCCATCACCGTCGACGGCGAGGGCACCGTGGTCGTGACCGATCAATGCCTGCTTTCCCCGGGCCGCACCTGCTCTGCGGTTCTGGAGGAGGAAGAGGATCCCGAGTCCATCTGGCCCAAGTTCCACAAGAAGTTTGAGCCCTGGAGCGAGGAGCTTCGCGCCTACATGGACGAGCACCTCAAGGATTACCTGGGTGTCGAGAAGGTCATCTGGGTCAAGGAGGGCATCGACCCCGAGGAGACCAACGGCCACATCGATGACGTCGCCACGTTCATCGCCCCGGGCGTCATGGCCTGCATCTGGACCGACGATCCCGAGTATCCGTTCTACGAGCAGTGCCACGCTGCCTACGAGACCCTCTCCAACGCCGTTGACGCCAAGGGCCGCAAGATGAAGGTCTACAAGCTCTGCATGCCCGTGAACCCGCTGTTCATGGACCAGGCTTCCTGCGACACCATCGACGCCGACGAGAACGCCGAGCCGCGCGTTCCCGACGAGCCGCTGATCGCCTCCTACATGAACTACCTGGTCACCAACCACGGCGTTATCGTCCCGCAGTACGGCGACGAGAACGATCAGCTGGCCGTTGACACGCTCCAGAAGATCTATGGCGAGGTCTGGGGCGAGGGCGTCTACAAGTGCGTCGGCGTTCAGTCCGAGCAGGTCGTCTTTGGCGGCGGCAATATCCACTGCATCACGCAGCAGGAGCCGTCCGCTTAATCGTCTGGCTTCCTGAGGCACGGCACCTTCCCGTTCATTCGTCGCTTGCGTACCGAAGTACGCGGCGCTCCTCTTTCGCGGCGACCTGGGGCACCTCGAAAACTCAGCCGATCAATCGGACAATCGGCGAATCGAACCATCTTGGGGCATTGATGGTCGGCTTGCCCGATGTCTTGGTCGGTTGGGTTTTCTTTGGGCACTCCGTTGCCTCCACATCGGAGTGCCTTTTTTCTTTGATTGAATACGCGTCTGGCCTGGGATTTTTTGCGGGTTAGGCCAATTGTTCGCTTGAATTTCCCAGGTCAGACGCGATTTCAATTGCCGAAAGTTTCCGGTCGTATACGCGACCGTCTTGATCGGAGTATCTATGTACCAGCGTATCGTTATCTACACGCGTCTGTTCCGCGAGCGTTGGTCCAACAACTGCATCCTCTCCTCTCTCTGGGATGGCACCTGCACCGGTGACGCGGCCTGCAACCCTACCTTGGGCTGCGCCTTCGGTACAGATGCCATCCTTTTTGCTGTAGGGGGAGCGCGCCATGGCAGGTAAAAAGTTCTCCCTGATCGAGGTCATCCTTTCGGTTATCTGCGTCGTGTTTACCATCGAGGCGGCGGCTCCGGCATCTGCCATGGGCAACGTGCAGTTCTTCTGGTGGATCTTCCTTATCATTACGTTTTTGCTTCCCTATGGTCTGGTGGTGGCCGAGCTGGGTGCGGCGTTTGATTCCGAGGGCGGCCTGTACGATTGGGTTCGCTTGGGCCTGGGCGACCGTTGGGGCGCCCGTTGCTCTTGGTGCTATTGGGTAAATTTTCCGCTGTGGGTGGCAAGTATCGCCTGCATGTTCCCCAGTGTCATCAGCGCGGTCTGGGGTATCGAGTTTTCGCTCGGGCTTCGAATTGCCATCGAGCTTGCCTTTGTGTGGGGCGTCACGGTCATGGCAATGCAGCCGGTGGCCGAGGCAGATTGGGTTATGGACGGCGGCGCCGTCATCAAGGTGCTCATTACCGCTGCGGTGGGAATCGTCGGCATTTGGTTTGCCTGCAATAACGGCTTTGCCAACGACATGTCGTTTAAGACCTTCATTCCAGATCTGGGCGACACCAATTCGTTGACGTACCTATCGATTATCCTGTTCAACTTTATGGGTTTCGAAGTGGTCGCGACCTTTGCCAGCACGATGAAGAACCCGTCGCGTGATATCCCCAAGGCGGTTATTGCCGGTGGCGTGGCCATTGCGGCGATCTACATCATCTGTGGCATTGGCATTGGAGCCGCGGTTCCCACCGAGCAGCTTTCACTCGATTCGGGCATTGTGGACGCAGTCGCCGCTATGGTGGGGCGCACCCACCCGCTGACGATGGTCGTGGGCGTGGCCTTTTTGGTGACGCTGTTCGCCAATATGATCTGCTGGAGCTTTGGCGTCAACAACGTAGCGAGCTATGCCGCGCGCCATGGCAACATGCCGCGTCCCTTTGCGTTGGTGTCCAAAAAGACCGGCATGCCCAACGGCTCGGCGCTCATTAACGGCTGTTTTGCCAGTCTGGTGCTGCTGCTCCAGATTCCGCTGGGTGAGGGTTCCGACGTCTTTTGGGTCTTCTTCTCGATGAACGTCGTCTTTCTGCTCATGAGCTATATCCCCATGTTCCCAGCGTTTTGGCGTCTGCGCAAGCACGATAATCGCTCGCGTGTGTTCCGTGCGCCTTTCGAGGGCAAGGTGCTCGCGGTGGCGCTTGCGATTCCCGTGGTGGAGCTCGTGCTTTCGATTGTTGCTACGATTGTGCCGCTCAACAGCTCACCTGCCGAGATGGCAAAGTTGCCGATTCTCGCGGGCGTAGTGATTGGCCTGTTATTGGGCGAGGTTTCGCGCCTCATATCGCGCCGCGGCCGAAGCGTCGACAATCCCGGCGTTGGTGCACGGGGGTCAGGTTACTTTGCACCAAAACAGTAAGCGCCGCGAGTTGCGCAGCGCTTGGTGCATCTTGGATTACTGTTCGCGGTGCTCGGGATCGGAAACGAGCTTAGGCGCAAAGAAGGGGACGTGGCCCAGATAGGGGCAGCTGTCCGAACGCTCTTCGACGACACAGGGGACGTCATTGTAGGTAAGTGAGTCGCACAGGTGGACGATGGCCTTGGCGGCAGGGGCAACGAGTATTTTGAGCGGTGCGATAGGCGCCATGGCATCTCCTTTCATCGGTGAGACACAGCTTGTTTATCTAAACGATACAGTACGTTTAATCGGTGAGTCTAATCTTGCGGCAAAGAATCTGTCAACATCCTCACGGCATCTAGACAGGGGAGGCGGGCATGAGTTTCGCGTTCTATATCTACACCACGATTATCATGGGTGTGGCTCTGGTGACCAGTGCCGTGGCATTGGTGGTTTGGCTCATGACGCGCCGTCGCGACAGCCTGGTGGCCGCGGCGGGCTTTTTGCTCTACATGCTCGATATGTCGGTCATTTTTTTTGACGAGTACAATCGGCTCAAATACGAATACGCTGTTACCTTTAGCGAGCCGTTGCAGCACCCCTTGCTGCGCTGCGTGCTCGGTATTGCCATCTATGCCTGCGTGGTACTGTGGATGTTTGCGCGCTTGCGCAAAAGACCGACGTCGCGCATGCTCGGACTTGCTATCGTGCCGTTTTCAATCTTGCAATTGGTGCTGGTGCCTCGCAGCGGTGCTGCCGGAGAGGTGCAGCAGTATCTCTTTTGGCTCACGCGTGACCTGGGCAATGTAGGATGTCTTGCCTATGCCGCCTGGCATTACCGGCACAGGGCCACGCGTGTTGAGAAACTCGACCTCGACCGCTCAAAGCTCTTTTGGAAGGCGGCACTCGTTCTTGCGTTTTGCGTAATCGCCGAGGACACCTACATGATTTTGCTCTGCCGCCCCGACTCTCAAAACCCCGTCATCAGCCTCTTTTTGTGGTATCTGTCCGAGCGCAATATCTCCGAAAACGTGCTGCTCGTGGTATGCGCGGTCCAACTCTTTTGCCAGTTTAGCCATATCCTGCGCGTGTATGCCCGTCATCCGCGTGCCGATGAGGACGTGGCGGCCGAGAGCGCACGCTCTGGGGACGATCTAGCATCACGCGTTGTGATCTATGCCGATGCCCATAAGCTGTCGCGGCGCGAGCAGGAGGTGCTCACGCTGGTGCTGAAGGGCAACGACGCCCAAAACATCGCCAGCGAGTTGGTCATCAGCCCTGGCACTGTCAAGGCGCACTTGCATCGCATCTACGTTAAAAGCGGTGTCTCCAACCGAGATGACCTCATAGATGCCTTTTGGCGTTCCTAGCCCTATTTTTCCTTGAATGCGAGCCTTGCCGATAAGGCGGGCGCCGTTGGGCGTAATGAAGCGGCATTAATCTCAGACAATAAACCCGCAGGTAAAAAGTGTAAACCGGCTTAAACTGACCGTTTGCGGCCCCTGACCTTGGCATGGGTTTGCCCCTGTGTATCAATGGATATAGCGCGAAGCCGCGGACGTGAGACAGACATCTGAGTACGGCTTACAGGCACGCGCCGATGCGGGAGTGCTTTGCTCCCGACCGAAAGCCAGCGCGGGCGGTGTACCCGCGTTACATCCTAAAACGTCTGAGGAGGCTCACATGGAGAAGGCTGATGTAGTAATCAAGAGCAATGCCGTTTTTACCGGCGATGGGATCGAACCGTTTAAAGGCGGCGTTGCCGTGCGTGGCGATAAGATCGTTGCCTGCGGTGACGATGCCCACTTGGCGCCGTTTATCGGCCCCGATACTGAGGTGCGCGACTTTGGCGACCAGCTCGTTATGCCTGGCCTGATTGACTCGCACACGCATTTTGCTCAGGGTGCGTTTATGACCGACCCCGATTTTGCCGTCAACCTTATCGATTGCACCAGTTTTGAGATGGCGATGGAGCGTGTTGTAGCGTTTGCGAACGCCCATCCCGATAATGAGTGGATTCTGGGCTGCCAAATCATTCAGTTCCAGTGGGATATCCCCGAGATGCCCACGGCCGCGATGATCGATGAATACATCTCCGACCGCCCGGTCTTCCTGCAGCAGGTTGACCTGCATACCTTTAGCGCCAATACCTGTGCCATCAACAAGGTGGGAGTGACTTCGCAGACGCCCGATCCCGCAGGCGGCAAGATCCTTAAGGATGCCGACGGCAACCTGACGGGCGTGTTTTCCAACAATGCCGGCTCCTTCTTTATGGATGAGGTCTACGACCCCGCGATGGACGTTGCGGAAGCTTCGTTTACCAAGACGGCAAAGCGCGCTAACAGCTTTGGCATCACCACTGTCGGCATGGTCAATCCTACGTTTGTGAGCATGGAAAACCCGTATGCAGTGCTTGCGGATCTTAATGCCAAGGACGAATTGCCGCTGCGCGTCTTTTTGTACACCGATCTGTTTGAGAACGAGAGCATGACGCTCGATCAAATCAAGGCCAAGTACAACTTCCCTGGCACGCAGGTCGAGTGGCACGGCTTTAAGCAGTTTCTTGATGGCGTGTGCTCCGACCACACCGCTTGGATGCTTGAACCCTATTCCAACGCGCCCGATACCTGCGGTGAGCCCGCGGAGGATCCAGAGCGCATCCGTGCCGCCATTGTCAGGGCGCAGGAATGGGGCGTTGACACGCGCGTCCATACGATCGGCGATCGCTCGGTGCGTTTTGTGCTCGATTGCTTTGAGGAGGGCGAGCGCTTGCATGGTAAGCGGGGTTGCCGCCACTCCATGGAGCACAACGAGACGGTTCAGCCCGAGGATCTGCCGCGCTACGCAGAGCTTGGTATATGCCCCGGCATGCAACCGTGGCACATGCTGCTCGATATGGCTGACCTTGCCAAGGACGATGCCGTGGGCCCCGAGCGTGCAGCGCTTTCGTGGCCCCTGCACAGCCTGCTTGCCAGCGGTGCCGTGGTGCACTTGGGCAGCGACTTCCCCGTTGTGGGCTTGGAGCCCATGGAGGAGGTGTACGGCGCAGCCTTCCGCATGCTCGAGGACGGTTCCAACCCAGAAGGGTGGTTCCCGCAGGAGCGCATCACCATGGCCGAGGCCTTGCGCGCCTACACCTACGGCAGCGCCTACGCCATGCATGCCGAGGATCGCATCGGTACGCTCGCATGCGGCAAACAGGCTGATATCTGTGTGCTCGACCGCAACCTCTTTGACTGCGAACCGGCTGAGGTCCTCGAGGCCACGGCGTCTCTCACGATGATTGCCGGCAAGGTGGTCTACGAGGCCTAGCGGGGCTGCTGCATCGCCGGGCGGTGCCACAGCCCGTGCGTGCCGCCCATCCATTCATTCATCCATTCATCAATCTCTCATGGAAAGGGGAGAACAATGGCAGAAGAAGCAACCGCCGCTGTTGAGGAGGAGCGTGAGCTTGCCTCGCAGCCGATTCCCGGCCTGGTGCGCAAGTACACCATCATCACCGGCCAGGGTATGCTCGCCCAGATTATCATGGTGGTCCTTGAGGGCCTCGTGATGGGTTGGGGCCTGGGCGCACACGGCCTGGCCTGTGTCTCGATCATCATGTCGGTCGAGTACATTAACCTGGCCTTTGGCAACCTGTTTGGCACCGGCGTGCCCGCCGTGGTGGGCAACCTTTTGGGTGCCGGCGACATTAAGGGCGCCAGCAAGGCGTTTAGCCAGGGTTTTTGGCTTACCACGATTGTGAGTGTGCTGCTTGCTGTGGTGATGGCTGTGTTTACCGAGCCCATCTGCGCATTCTTCGGCGCCACGCCCGACATCATGGCCGATACCGTTGCCGGCGTGCGCACCTTCTCCGTGCTGCTACCGCTCACGGTCATTGGTCAGATGGTCACCGCCGTCATGCGTGTGGACGAGAAGGTTCAGATCCAGGCCAACCTCATGACCGTGTCTGCCATCGTCGCTATCTGCTGGCTTGCGCTTTCCACGTTTGTGCTCAAGCTTGGCGTTATGGGAGCTGGCGTGTACTACGGTCTTTCCATCGGTATCTGGGCCATCGGTATCTTCTGGTTCATCGGCGGTAAGAAGTCGCAGCTCCAGATCAGCGCCGCCGACCTCAAACTCGACATGGCCATCTGCGGCCAGATCATCAAGATTGGTTTCCCGTTCTTTTTGGTGCAAGCTGCCACGTTCATCTTCAACACCGTTGCCAACTCGTTGCTTGGCCAGCTCGGCGGCGACATGGGTTCGCTCTACATCGCGGCCTTTGGTGTGATCAACGGCTACATCCTCTACATTACCATGATGGTCGCCCAGTGCTTCTCGTACGGCCTGCAGCCCATTGCCGCCTTCAACGCCGGCGCCAAGGCGTGGGCGCGCCTCAAGGAAACACTCTCCTGCACGCTTAAGTACCAGGTCGTGACGCTTGCTGCGGTGTCTGCTGTGCTATGGGTGGCCGCAACGCCGGTCTGCGCCTTTTTTGCTGGTAGCGACCCGGCGCTCGTCGAGGTTGCCGCCAACGCCACGCGCATCGTTATCCTGGCCGTGGCTCTGGGCTATCTTGCCATGACCATGTCGATGTACTTCCAGGCGGTTGAGAAGGTGGGTATCGCCACGTTCACCGGTCTGCTCCGCTACGTGATCTGCTCCGTGCCGCTTATGTACCTGCTTGGCAACATGATGGGCGTTCAGGGTGTCTGGTTTGCCTTGGTGGCGGCTGACGCCATCACTGGTCTTATCTCCATCGCCCTCGCCGTCCGCGAATCCAAGCGACTTGCCACGCTCTAGACTCGGACACGGCCGGCCCGCGATAGTCGAATAAGTCAACTCGCCTGCAAGCCACCACAATGGGGACAGTTCCCATTGTGGTGGCTATTGTTATTTAGGGCCTGAGATTTCGGCTCTATAAATAACGTTTTTGAACTGGGCTACTATAAGATTGTGAAAAACACTACTACAAGATTATGGAAAACGCTACTGCAAGATTATGGCAAATGATACTATACGATTATGGTAACAGCGTTATAAGGGGCGTTGATATGGCCGAGTACATTAACAGGGATTTGCATGAGTTGCTCATTCGCATGGCGGGTTGGTTTCCTGTTGTGTCGTTGACGGGGCCTAGGCAGAGCGGTAAGTCTACGCTGGTTAGGCATGCCTTTCCCGACTATTCCTATGTCACGCTTGAGGACCCCCAAACGAGGCGCGCGGCCTTGGAGGATCCGGTGAGTTTTATCCGCAACCGAAAGGGCGGACTCATCATCGATGAGGCGCAATACGCCCCGGATTTGTTCTCGATGATCCAGGTTGTTTCGGATGAGCGGGGAGACGCCGGTCAATACATCCTTACGGGATCGCAAAACTTTTTGATGATGAAAAGCATCGGCCAGTCTCTTGCCGGGCGAGTCGGGATCTTAAAATTGCTGCCATTTTCGTTTCGAGAAGCGGAGAGGGGCCAGCAGGGGCAGTTGGAAGTGGATTTGTTTGCGCTCGAAGGGGGATACCCTCGCCTGCGTTCCGCCGGAATGCCGTCCTCGGTTTATTTCCCCAGCTATATTGATACCTATGTTGAGCGCGATGTTGTGGGCTTGCTTGACGTGCGCAATAAAGCGGAGTTTCATAAGTTTCTGTCCATAATTGCCCAGAGCGCCGGTGCTCTCATTAATATATCTTCGCTTTCTCGAGATACGGGTGTGAACGTATCGACCATTAAAAGCTGGTTGTCTATTCTGGAGCAGAGCTACCTGACGTTTTCACTGCAGCCCTATTATGCAAATGCCAGGAAACGTTTGACTAAAACGCCCAAGCTTTATTTTTACGACACGGGGCTGCTCTGCTACTTGCTCAAAATTGGATCACTGGAGCAACTTTTGGAGAGCCCTTATCTGGGGGCAGTTTTCGAAAACCTCATCGTTTCCGAAACGGCGAAGAGCCATCTCAACGTGGGCGAGAATCCCGAGTTGTATTTCTATAGGGACGACGGCAAGCGAGAAATCGATTTGCTCGACTGCACAAACTCAGGGAGTCCCAAGGCTATCGAAATAAAATCATCCAGAACGTATCACGATAAGTACGCCCGCCATTTACAGGCTGTATGCGATGAGATCGACATTGCAAAAGATGCGCGCTATGTTGTGGCCCGCGTGGATTCAACGTATGAGTCGAAAGACTGTAGCGTGGTCTCGGCGCGTGATTGGCTTTTGCGATAACAAGTTCGGCGTATTAACAACTGCCGCGAAGAGGATCGGACCCCTTTCGCGGCGGTTTTTTGCCGATCCGGTGCGCCTCAGATGCAAGTGAGTAGACTTTTTTGGACTTGTCGAGCACACCGCGCCAAACGCTCAATAAAACCGCAGGTCAGCGCTGTGGCGATTCGGGGTGTGCTCGGCCTCCTGCAAAAAGTCTACTCACTTGGTTTTGGCTGCTAGAAGACCGCCGTGAGGGAAGGCAACTTCCTCGCGGCGGTTGGCGTTCGCCCAGATAAAACCTGCCAAAATAAACCTGTCTCTTTTTGGCATGTCCCTTTTGGCGTGGCTGATTGCTTTGGGCTGTCTTGGAGAAAGCCCGTGAGGCGGCACACAGGCTAATCCTGCGTGTCGCCTCCGTACATGTAGACGATAAAGCCGTCGCCGGTGTCTTGGCTGTGATCCTCCAGGATGCGTTTCATGTTGAGGCGCTCGTAGAACTGCCAGTCAGAGTTGCAGTCGCTCATCAGGAAGAACTTGGTGCACCCGGCTTTGGCGAGTTCGGCGCGCGCAAGGTCGATGAGCTCGCGGCCGAGTCCCTTGCCCTGCCACTCGGGCACAATGATGATCAGGTTGAGCTGGCCCTGGGCATACTCGTTGCCCGTGGCGGCAAAGCGATCGGCCGTGGCCTTTTCGCGACTGTCGCCAAAGAGCGAGCCCTCGAGTTTGGCATCGGCGGTCTTTGCCATCTCGGTTGCCTGGGCGAATAGCTCGTCGTAGCAAGGCTTCCACGTCGGGTTTTTGCGTGGTTTGCCGTCTTCGAAGGTGCCGATGCAGCAGGCGGCGATGATGCGGCCTTCAGCTTCGGCAACGAGCGCGATAGGGGAGCGCTGCAGCTGCATGGCAATGTTGAAGCGCGCGCAGAAATCGGCAGCTTCGACGTCGCCGCGGTTGCGTAGCGTGTTGCACCACAGCCGGTTGTAGATGGCGGCGATACCATCCAGGTCGTCGAGCGTGGCGGCGCGCAGGGTTACGTTGTCAAGGCTCATGGAGGCTCCTTCCAAGTTGGGTCAGGCCATCTATGAGTGTGGCATGGCCGCAGGGCCGCCGCATCAACCATTCGGTAGACGACCCCCGATTCCACGGGGGCGGAGAGATAGTCATTGGGGACGTTCTTAAACGACTAGTCAAACAAGAGCGTCCCCAACGACTACTCATTTAAGTACGTCCCCAATGAGCGCCCCCAATGAGTGTGCAGCCAAGGTGATGCCGTTGTTTTGGCAACGACAGCGAAAACCCGCCAGAGCGAGCAAGGTGCCTTGAAACAAGGCGGCATTGACCTTTTGGTCATGCCGCCGCAGTTGAAAGGCAGATTGCCGCTCTGGCGGGTTTGCAGCGTCGAGCCGCTACGCGGGTTGGTAAACCCGCGTAACTAAACCCGCTCCGCGATCTCGTGAATGAGGTAGTCGGTCTTTTCCCAGCCCAGGCACGGATCGGTGATCGACTTGCCAAAGACGCCGCCGTCGACCGGCTGGTTGCCGTCCTCAAGGTAGGACTCGATCATAAAGCCCTTGACCAGCCTGGAGATAGCTTCGTTGCGGCGGCAGCTGTCGAGCACCTCCTTGCAAATGCGATACTGCTCCAGCGGACGCTTGCCCGAGTTGTCGTGGTTGCAGTCGATGACCGCTGCCGGATTGGCATAGCCGGCGTGCTCGGTATAGCGCTCGGCCAGGCGCTCGAGGTGCTCGTAGTGGTAGTTGGGGTAGGTGCGGCCGTCGAGGCCAATGTAGCCGCGCATGACGGCGTGCGCGAGCGGATTGCCGTCGCACTCGACCTCCCAGTTGCGGAAGATGAAGCTCTGGTGCGCCTGCGCAGCGTAAATGGAGTTGAGCATAACGGTGGTAGAGCCGGCAGTGGGATTCTTCATGCCCACAGGCACCGAAATGCCACTCGACACCAGACGGTGTTCCTGGTTCTCGACCGAGCGCGCGCCCACGGCGACATAGCTCAGCAGGTCGACGAGGTACTGGTAGTTGGACGGGTAGAGCATCTCGTCGGCAGTGAAAAAGCCGGTCTCCTCGATGACGCGCAGGTGCATGTGGCGAATGGCCTTGACGCCCTCGAGCAGGTCATCGGGTGCCTCGGGGTCGGGATTGTGCAGTAGGCCCTTGTAGCCAGTGCCCTTGGTGCGCGGCTTGTTGGTGTAGACACGCGGAATGATGATGAGCTTATCCTTGACCTCCTCGGCGGTCTTGGCCAGGCGGTTCATGTACTCGAGGACCGAATCCTCGCGGTCGGCAGAGCACGGGCCGATGATGAGCACCTTACGTGCGTCCTCGCCGGTAAAGACCTTGGCGACTTCGGCATCGAATGCCTGCTTCTTGGCGGTAAGCTCGGCGGAGAGCGGCATTTCCTCGCGGATCTCCATGGGGATCGGCAACCTGCGTTTGAATTCCATGGCCATACGGGGCCTCCTCAATCAATTGATGGCATCGAGAACATTGTCGAATGCTCGGCATTATCCGCTGTCGCACGCTAAAGTGCAACCCCTCGCCGCCCCGAAACCTACCAAAAAGGGACAGGTTTATTTTGGCAGGTTTTATCTGGGCAAACGTCGGCGGATGCCGGGAGGGAGCTGCGCCGCGCGGGACCCTAAGGCTGTTGTCGGTTCCCCGGGAAACACCCCGTGGACAAAAAATGCCAAATATGAGTACTGTTGCTATCTCAGTGCCATATCGTCATCACAAAATAATGGACATAATAGTAAATATGTTCATTAACGTAAGCACATATAAGTCCGCTATTGGGCTGTTTGATCAATTTAGGAGCGCGTGCAAGCCGTGTGAGCAGCATTTGGTGCTGTTTTGGCTGTTACTAAAAAGGTGACAGTACTCATATTTGCCATTTTTTGCCCACGGGGCTTGGAGTGGGCTGTCAATCAGGTCCTAGGGGAGGCAGTTCGAGGCCCAAAGGACACAAAACGGGGGCGCAGTTCATTCTGCGTCCCCGTTTTGTGTATTGCGGTTGTTTGCCGCCGGTTTTACGCCGCTTCGTCGAACTGCGAGTTGTACAGGTCGGCGTAGAAGCCGCCCTGGGCGAGCAACTCGTCGTGTGTGCCCTTCTCGACGATGTCGCCGTCGCGAATCACCAAGATTACGTCGGCGTTGCGGATCGTGGACAGGCGATGCGCGATGACAAAGCTCGTGCGGCCCTGCATCAGCGCATCCATGGCGCGCTGAATGAGCTCCTCGGTACGGGTATCGACGTTGGAAGTCGCCTCGTCCAGAATCAGTGCCGGGCGGTCGGCCAAAATGGCACGGGCGATGGTCACGAGCTGGCGCTGACCCTGCGACAGATTGGTGCCCTCCTCGTTGATCATAAAGTCGTAGCCACCGGCGAGCGTATGGATAAAGTGGTCACAGCGCGCTGCGCGTGCGGCGGCTTCGACCTCGGCATCGCTTGCATCGGGACGTCCGTAGCGGATGTTCTCGCGGATCGTGCCGTTAAACAGCCAGGTATCCTGCAGCACCATGGCAAACTCGCCGCGCAGTGCCGCGCGGTCCCAGTCGCGCACGTCGACACCCTCAACGCGCAGCGAACCGCCGTCCACATCGTAGAAGCGCTGCAGCAGCTTAATGAGCGTGGTCTTGCCGGCGCCGGTGGGACCGACGATGGCGATGGTCTGGCCGGGCTGCGCCTCGCAGCTAAAGTCGTGGATGATGGTCTTGTCCGGCGTGTAGCCAAACTTGACATGGTCAAACTCCACGTGGCCGGGACGCTTCTCGGGGATCTGCGCGTCGGCCTTCTGCTCCTCCTCGGGCGCGGCCAAGAACTCAAAGACACGCTCGGTGGCGGCGGCCATCGACTGCATCGTGTTGCTCACGTTGCCCAGCTGCTGCACGGGCTGCGTAAAGTTGCGAACGTACTGGATAAAGCTCTGAATATCGCCAGGCGTGGCATTGCCGGTCAGCGCGAGCTGCGCGCCCACCACGACGACGCCCACGTAGCCCATGTTGCCCACCAAGCTCATAAGCGGCATCATCAGGCCCGACAGGAACTGCGAGCGCCAGCCACTAATAAAGAGGCGGTCGTTTTGACGGTCGAACTCCTCGATCGAGGCCTCGGCGCGGTCGAACACCTGAATGACGTTCTGGCCGGCAAAGTCCTCCTCGATAATGCCGTTGACGGTGCCCAGGACCTGCTGCTGCTCGCGGAAGTACGGCTGCGAGAAGTGAATCATTACGGTTAGGATAATCGCGGCTGCCGGCAGCGTGAGCACGGTGACGCCGGTAAGTGGCAGGCTGATCGACAGCATCATGACGAGCACGCCGATAATCTGCGTCACTGACGTGATGAGCTGCGTCACGCTCTGGTTGAGTGACTGACCCAGCGTATCGACGTCGTTGGTGATGCGGCTGAGCACGTCGCCCTTGCTGTGGCCGTTGAAGTAGCTCATCGGCACGACGGCGATCTTGGCGGCGATCTCCTTGCGCATGCGGTAGCAAATCTTTTGCGTGACGCCGGTCATAAGCCAGCCTTGGATGAGGCTGCAAACAGAGCTTGCCAGATACAGGCAGAGCAAAAAGCCGAGCGTCTTGGCGATCCAGGCAAAGTCGACATCGCCGGTACCGTTGACCTTGGCAACCAGGCCTTCGAACAGTTTGGTGGTAACCTGGCCGAGCACCTTGGGCCCCACAATGTTAAAGATGACCGAGCACACGGCGAAGGCGACGGCGGCAAACACGGCAATCTTGTGCTGGCCGATATAGCCGAGCAGCTGCCTCATGGTGCCCTTAAAGTCCTTGGCCTTTTCGCCGCGACGCATGCCGCCCATGCGGCCCATGGGACCGCGCTGGCGGGTGGGCTTGGGAATCTGAGTCTTGGTCTCGTCTGCCATTAGCACTCGCCTCCTTCCATAACGGCTGCAATTTCTTCTTGGGTGAGCCCCAGCTCCTCGGCGGAAAGCTGCGACTGTGCGATCTCCAGGTATGCCGGGCAGTTGTGCAGCAGCTCCTCGTGCGTGCCGGTGCCCACTACGTGGCCGTCGTCGAGCACGATAATTTGGTCGGCGTGCATGATGGTCGCGATGCGCTGGGCCACGACCACGAGTGCGGCGTCGGTAACGTTTTTGGCCAGCTCCTCGCGCAGGCGCGCGTCGGTCTTGTAGTCGAGGGCGCTAAACGAGTCATCGAACACCACGACCTCGGGCTTTTTGGCCAACGCGCGGGCGATGGCCAGGCGTTGGCGCTGACCGCCCGAGACATTGGAGCCGCCCTGGCTGATGGGGGAGTCGTAGCCGCCCTCGCGCTCGGCGATAAAGTCTTCCGCCTGGGCGACGCGTGCTGCCTGGCGCATATCCTCGTCACTTACCATGTCGCCGGCAAACTTGAGGTTGCTCTCGACAGTGCCCGAGAACAGGCGCCCCTGCTGCGGGATGTAACCGATGCGGCGGCGAAGCTCGGAGAGGGTCATATCGCGCACGTCGATGCCGTCGAGCGAAATGCTGCCGCCCGTGACGTCGTACAGGCGCGGAATCAACTGTACAAGCGTGGACTTGCCTGAGCCCGTGGAACCAATGATGCCGAGCATCTGGCCGGCGTGCGCGGTGAAGTTTACGCCGCTAATGACGTCGGCGCGGGCATCGGGATACTGGAAGCTCACGTCACGGAAGGTGAGCTCGCCGCGCGGCGCGCTGGCAGCGGGCAGTTTGGGCGAGGCGGGGTCGTTGATGCTCGTAGGGCAGGTGATGACCTCTTCCACGCGCTCGGCTGCGACCTCGGCGCGGGGCAGGATGACCGAAACCATGGTGAGGATCATAAACGCCATGACGATCTGCATGGTGTAGGAGATAAACGCCATCATGTTGCCGACCTGCATCACGCCGTCGGACACGCCCTGCGCGCCAAACCACACAATGAGCACGGTGATGCAGTTCATGACGAGCATCATGAGCGGCATCATAAAGCTCATGGCGCGGTTGGTGTAGAGCTGCGTGGTCATCAGGTCGAGCGAAGCCTCGTCAAAACGCTCGAGCTCATGCTCTTCACGGTTGAACGAGCGGATAGGCATAAGGCCGTCGAGCAGCTCGCGGGCGGTAAGGTTCACGCGGTCCACAAAGCTCTGCATCTTTTTGAACTTGGGCATGGTGAGGCCCATAAGCACGCCGACGACGGCCGAGACCGCGATGATGGCCACGGCGATGGTCCACTCCAGGCCGGTATGGTTGGCCAGGACGCGCATGACGGCGACGATGCCCATGACGGGGGCCATCAGACACATGCGGATAAACAGGGTTGCGGCCATCTGGATCTGCTGAATGTCGTTGGTACAGCGGGTGATGAGCGAGGCTTGGCTAAACTTGCCCACCTCGGCCGGCGAGAAGTGCATAACCTTGTTGAAGGTCTCGCGGCGCAGGTCGCGGGCGATGGAGCAGGCGGTGCGCGAAGCCACGGCACCGGTCAGGATGGTGGCGACGAGCGACACAAGGCACAGACCAAACATCGTGGTCGCCATGCGGCCCAGGTAGGCGTTCTGCACGTCGGCGGGGTCGATGCCCTGCGCCTTGTACTCGTCTTGCACATAGCTCACGGCGCGTTGGGTCACGATGGAGCCCGACATGGAGCCCATTTTGTCCGCCATATCGTTGGCGCCCTCGACGAGCTTGCCCTGGTCGATTAGGCCGCCTTCAACGCCTAGACGCAGACCCTTCATGGTGATCTTGCCGCCGTCGGCATCAATCTGCTTTTGCATGTTCTGCGCCGCTGCGGCCTTCTGCTGCATCTCGGCGAGCTGCTCGGGCGTCATCGCCGCCATCTGCTCGGGGGAGGGCATGGCCTGGGCGGTGCTGTTGTCTTGTTCGTTGGACGTGCCCATCATGTCGCCCATGGAGCCAGCGTCGATGCCCTGGTTGAGCGAAAGGACGACGGTCTCGGGCAGGCTCATAATGTCAGCAATCTTGCCGCCATCGGTGCGCTCTTCCTCGGTGCCCTTGTACGTCCGAATGCCGTTGTTGTCTGCCTTGCTAAACACGGCCTCCACAGCTTTGGCATCCTTGGCGCTCATAAAGAGCTTGAGGTCATCGAGCGATTCGGCGCGAATGGTGTCGGGTACGGGCGAGGCGATGCCGCCTTGCTGCACGCCCACATCGACGATGTCACTCATATACGTAGGTAGCGCTAGGTCGGCATTGCAGCTGATTACGATAAGTACGATAGCCGTGAGTAGCGCCAGGATATGCCTTTTAAAGAGCTTGAGAATCCTCACTCGGCATCTCTCCTTTCTTGATTGCGATCGATAATTTCGTTGGCACGCCTTAGGAGGCGCACCATCTCTTGGGTATCTGTTTCGCCGAGCTGCTCGAGGAAGGCCGCGGTGCGTTTCTCGAATTCCCGACGTTTGATTTCGAGATCTTGTCGGCCTTTGTCGGTCACCGTGACGTGTACGCGACGACGGTCGGTCTTTGAGTGCTCGCGCTCGACCCAGCCCTTGGTTTCGAGGGCGCGCAGGATGTTGGCGATGCGGGCGCTCGAGACCCAGGCGCGATTTGCGAGTTCGCTCGGCGTGAGCGAACCGCCAGCGAGCATGAGGGCGCGCATGACAGCCATCTCGCCGCCGAGAGCTTTGTCCGCAGAGCGTGAAATGCGATGATGCATGCTGCCAAACTCAGTTAAGAGCTGACGCCCAAGCTCATGGAAATCGGTATCTTCCACCGAAAACCCCTAACACTAGAAACTATTTTCGGTGAAAGATGATACCCGCATATTCGGGCCTCATTCAGTGGGCAATATAAAGAGCGCATAAAGAGTTAAAAAATTCAATTGCTGAAACGTTTCAAAGAACTATTATGCCCGCGGTTAGGCGAGGGGTTGTCACCACCATGACGACTGGGACTCATTTATCGCCACGTGCGATGCTCCAACTTCCCGCAAGGAGACACCTTATATAAAGGGGGATGGAGTCATGGCATTTGACTTCACGGGCAAGACCGCGATTGTCACGGGTGGCACTCAGGGCATTGGCCTCGAGATCGCCAAGGGCATCGTCGCGGGCGGCGGACACGTCGCGCTCATCGCAAGGAACGCTGCCAAGGGCGAGGCCGCTGTGGCCGAGCTTGGCGAGGGCAACAAGTTCTATCAGCTCGATGTTGCCGATGCGCCTAAGGCGCGTGAGACCGTCGAGCAGATTTTTACGGACCTGCCGCAAACCAACATCCTGATCAACTGCGCTGGCGTCATCAGCACCAAGAAGTTCGACGAGATCGATGACACCGAGTGGCGTCGCACCATCGACATCAACCTCAACGGCACCTTTACCATGATGAACGCCGTGTACCCGCACTTTAAGGCGGCCCATGCCGGCACTATCGTCAACGTGAGCTCTGTTGCTGGCAAGATCGGCGGCGGCCTGCTCGGCACCGCTGCCTACGCCAGCTCCAAAGCCGGTGTTAACGGTCTAACCAAGGCAGTCGCCAAGGAAGGCGGCAAGTTTGGCGTCCGCTGCAACGCCGTGTGCCCGTCGCTCACCCTTACCGATATGACCTCGATTCTCTCTGACGAGAACTCTCAGCGCATCATCAACGGTATTCCTCTGGGCCGCGCCGCCCAGGCCAGCGAGCCTGCGCAGATGGTGCTCTTCTTCGCTTCCGACCTCGCTAGCTTCGTGAACGGCGAGATCGGTGACTGCGACGGTGGCATCGTTCTGGACGGGTAATACCCCGCGACGTTAATTCGGCGACGGCTCCTGCGACTCGGGACCGTCGCCTTCTTTCTGACAAAGGCGCGTGCGGCTACGATTCGCATGCATCCAAAGGAGATATATATGAGTGAATCGACTGCGGTGGAGGCGCCGGCGGCAAAGGAGCCGTTCTTTAAGATGTCCTCCATCCCGGGTGCCAATATTTTGGTGCCGCTTTTGTTGGGCTGCCTGCTCAACACGCTGTTCCCCGATCTGTTCAAAACGCTCGGCAGCTTTACGCTCGGCATGACCCAGCAGGGCGCAGGCCCGCTTGTTGGCGCTTTTTTGCTCATCGTCGGTACGACGATTTCGTTTAAGAGCGCTCCTGCCGCCGCTGCCCGCGGCGCCATCATCATCGCCGTCAAGCAGATCGTGGTCGTTGCCGTGTCGCTGCTCATCCTTTATGTATTCAACGACAACCTGTTTGGCATCTCTGCCATGGTGATGCTGGCCGCTTGCACCGGCGCCAACAACGCTATGTACGCTGGTCTGATGGGCACCATGGGCAATGAGGCCGAGCGTGGCGCCGTCGCCATCACCACGCTGGTTGTCGGCCCTCCGGTCACGATGATCGTGCTCGGCGCTGCCGGTCAGGCTCCGATCGGCTGGTCGCTCGTGGGCGCCATCCTGCCGATCGTCGTCGGCATTATTCTGGGTAACCTCTTCCCCAGCTTTAAGAAGATGATGGCACCGGCACTTTCCGCCATCATCGTGCTCGTCTTCTTTGCCATGGGCTCGACCATGACCTTTGGCCAGCTCATTAATGGCGGTCTTCCCGGTATTCTGCTCGGCGTGATCTGCTCGGTGGTCTTTGCAATTCCCGTCATCGCGGTTGATAAGCTCACGGGCGGTACGGGTGTCGCAGGTGCAGCCATTTCGAGCTGCGCCGGAGCCAATGTGGCCACGCCTGCTGCCATGGCAAGCGTCAACGGGGCCATGTACGGTGGTGCCGTGCTCGCGACGGCTACGGCACAGGTTGCTGCCTGCGCAATCGTGACGGCTATTTTGACCCCGCTGGTCACCAGCTGGTGCTACAAGCATTTTGAGGGCCAGGGCCACAGCAAGGCAACGACCGACAAGGCCGCCGCAGCCGCCTAATGCCAAGCGGCAATCAAAGCTAAAAAACTAGCCACGCCTCAGGGCGGCCACGGGGGAAGTCCCGTGACCGCCCTGCAGTTTCTGTGGGGTCTCTGGGGCACTTTACCCTACTAAAACTGGCATAACAGCTAGAGTGAACGTCGTATAAAGGCAAGGAAAAATACCAAACAAATCGGTGAACGGTAGTTGTTCGCGCTCGCATTTCCTGCGGGTTTGTAAAAAACGCCCTTATGATATAAAAAAAGAAACATATAACAGCCCTGATGAAGGGGCTGGCTATGTTATCCTTCTCAAACGGATGAAATCTTGGGTTTTGGGTTGCAGTTCCAAGGTGGACAAACGTTTTTCCCTGTACCAACGTGTGGTGAAGAACGGAAGAAGCCGGTAGTGCAAGCCGATAATTCAAGAATTCAATAAGCAGCGGTGTGAGAGAGCGCCGCATTACACGTAACTAGGAGCGTGGTTACACAATGCAGGAGGCATGGGAAGGCTTCAAGGAAGGCATCTGGACGGGAGAGGTTGACGTCCGAGACTTCATCCAGAAGAACTACACCCCCTACGAGGGCGACGAGTCGTTCCTCGCCGGCCCGACCGAGCGTACCAAGGAGCTGTGGGGCGAGGTTCTCGACCTGCTGCTCAAGGAGCGCGAGCAGGGCGGCGTCCTCGATATGGACACCAAGACCGTCACGGGTATCGTGAGCCACCCCGCTGGCTACATCGATAACGCCCATCGCGACAAGGAGACCATCGTCGGCCTCCAGACCGACAAGCCGCTCAAGCGCGCACTGCACGTCAACGGCGGTATCCGCATCGCTTGCCAGGCTGCCAGCCAGCACGGCTACAAGATCGACGAGAACGTTGTCGAGCGCTACACCTTCGAGCGCAAGACTCACAACGCCGGCGTCTTCGATGTCTACACCCCCGAGATGCGCGCCTGCCGCTCGGCCCACATCATCACCGGTCTGCCCGATGGCTATGGCCGCGGCCGCATCATCGGCGACTACCGTCGTGTCGCCCTGTACGGTGTCGACTACCTGATCAAGGACAAGGAGGCCCAGAAGGCTTCCACCCCGACGGTCATGACCGCCGACAACATCCGCGATCGTGAGGAGCTGCAGGAGCAGATCCGCGCCCTCGGCGAGCTCAAGATGATGGCCGAGACCTATGGTTTCGACATTTCCAACCCTGCTACCAACACGCAGGAGGCCATCCAGTGGATGTACTTCGCCTACCTCGCTTCCGTCAAGGAGCAGAACGGCGCCGCTATGTCCATCGGCCGTACCTCCACGTTCATCGACATCTACGCTGAGCGCGACCTTGCCAACGGTACCTTCACCGAGGAGCAGATCCAGGAGTTCGTGGATCACTTCATCATGAAGCTCCGCATGGTCAAGTTTGCCCGTACCCCCGAGTACCAGGCCCTGTTTACCGGCGATCCGCAGTGGGTCACCGAGTCCATCGGCGGCATGGGTGTTGACGGCCGTACGCTCGTTACCAAGATGAGCTACCGCTACCTGCACACGCTCGAGAACATGGGCACCAGCCCCGAGCCCAACATGACCGTTCTGTGGTCGACCCGTCTGCCTGAGAACTTCAAGAAGTTCTGCGCCAAGACTTCTGTTGCCAGCTCCTCGATCCAGTACGAGAACGACGACCTCATGCGCGTCTACCACGGCGACGACTACGGCATTGCCTGCTGTGTGTCCTCCATGCGCATCGGCAAGGAGATGCAGTTCTTCGGCGCCCGTGCCAACCTGGCCAAGTGCCTGCTGTACGCACTCAACGGCGGTGTTGACGAGGTCTCCAAGAAGCAGGTCGGCCCCAAGTATCGCGCCGTCGAGGGCGATACGCTCGATTACGACGACGTTGTGGCCAAGTACAACGACATGATGAAGTGGCTCGCTGGCGTGTACGTCAACTCGCTGAACATCATCCACTACATGCACGACAAGTATTGCTACGAGCGCATCCAGATGGCTCTGCACGACAAGCACGTGCACCGCTGGTTCGCTACGGGCATTGCTGGCCTTTCCGTCGTGGCTGACTCCCTGTCCGCCATCAAGTACGCCAAGGTCCACCCCGTCCGCGACGAGAACGGCATCATTGTCGACTTCGAGACCGAGGGCGAGTTCCCCAAGTACGGTAACGACGACGACCGCGTCGACCAGATCGCTCACGACGTTGTGCACCAGTTCATGGAGTACATCCGCATGAACGACACCTACCGCAACTCCGTGCCCACGACCTCGGTTCTGACCATCACCTCCAACGTCGTGTACGGCAAGAAGACCGGTTCTACGCCTGATGGCCGCAAGGCTGGCCAGCCCTTCGCCCCGGGTGCTAACCCCATGCACAAGCGCGATAGCCACGGCGCCATCGCTTCGCTGTCTTCGGTTTCCAAGCTCCCGTTCCGCGATGCTCAGGACGGCATCTCCAACACCTTCTCCATCATCCCGGGTGCGCTCGGCAAGGAGGACCAGGTGTTCTTTGGCGATATCGACCTTGATCAGCTGGGCGAGTAACTATTGTTAGTGCTATACTAACAATAACGATTACTGATTAGTGCGCCGGTTTCGGCCGGCGCCTATCGATCGAAGGAGACACATTATGAAGGTTTCTGAAGTTTCCGAGACTCAGGCCGATAACCTGGTCCACATGCTCGACGCTTACGCCGAGAAGGGTGGCCACCACCTGAACATCAACGTCTTCAACCGTGAGACGCTGCTCGACGCTCAGGCTCACCCCGAGAAGTACCCGCAGCTGACCATTCGCGTTTCCGGCTACGCCGTGAACTTCCACACGCTCACCAAGGAGCAGCAGGACGAGGTCATTTCGCGTACCTTCCACAACAAGTTCTAAAGGGGTTTAACTCCCGCAGGATCGCCGGGGCTGTTTGGGCTACCTCCCAAAACGTCCTCGGACATGCAAGAAGCCCTCGCTGCGCACTTCGTGCGGCGAGGGCTTCTTGCGTCCTGCGGAATATTTTGGGAGGTAGCCCAAACAGCCCCGGCGGGGTCCTGTGTAGTCACCCTTTAGGCGGAACTCTCCTAATAGATTGATCGTTGGGGATACTTTCTTAGTTGCGCTACCGTTTATCGCGTATAGCTACCGTTTGCGGAGTAAGTAACACTTAGCAATAAACCGTGTAGAATCTCAGTTAAGCACGGAGTTTTCCAGGGAGACGCTGTCCTTTGTTATGTGCAAAGGGCGGCGTCTCTTTGGCGCTTGGACGCCGTTGTGCAACAGTGCGCCGGGCGTGTGTCATGTAGTGAAAAGCCAACGTCGAGATGGGTCGTGATGATAATGGGCAAGTACGTGATCGTGGTTGAGTCTGGGTCGGATGTGACACCGGAGCTCTGCGAGCGCTATGGCATCGTGCGCGTGCCCATGCATGTCACGATTGGTGACGAGACCGTCGAGGACGGTTCGATCGATCCGCTTGAGATTTACTCGCGCTGCAACGAGTTTGGCGTAATGCCCAAGACTAGTGGCTGTTCGCCAGCGGATTTTGCGCATGTGTACGACCGCATTCATGCCGAGCAGCCCGACGCGACCATTTTGCACCTTGCGTATTCCGAGGTAACGACCTGCTCACATCAGTCCTCGAAGATTGCGGCCGAGGGGCGCGACTACGTGTTCTCCATGGACACGCGCTTTGTCTCGGTGGGCCAGTCGCTCGTTGTCGTTGAGACTGCCAAATACATCGAGGCTCACCCCGATGCCACCGTCGACGAAATTTTCGCCTTCACCAATTCGGTGATGGGCCGCGTACTGCTGGGCTTTGTTCCTACCGACCTTGCCTTCCTTAAGGCGGGCGGTCGCTTGTCCAACATCGCGTTCCTAGGCGCCCATCTGCTCAAGATTAAGCCCTGCATTGAGGTGACGGGTGGCAAGTTCGTGGCCACCAAGAAGTTCCGCGGCTCTATGCTCAAGTGCGCCCGCGCCTTTATCGATCACATGGTTGAGAAGGGCGAGATCGACTATTCGCACATTGGCTTGGCGTATTCGGTGGGCCTTTCCGAGGAGCTGCGCGACGATATGGAAGTCTATGCGCACGACCTGGGCTTTAAGGACGTTACCTGGACTCAGGTCGGCGGCGTCATCTCGAGCCACTGCGGCCCGACCGCCTTTGGCGCGGTGCTTACGCTTAAGGCGTAGGGCCTGGCGTCTATCGATTTCTATTGCTTCGGCGGCGAACGGGTTGTGACAACCTTCCCGCTGCTTTTGCGTGGAGTCAAATAGGACGATCAAATTGACCGCTAAACCGTTTCGCCATCAGGCGTATGGGCTAGAATGGCTCTGGCATTTTAATTGACAAAAACCAAAGAGAGGCAAGGTTGCGGGAATGGCTGAGATGACGCTTGAGGGTGTGGATGCTCATCCCGAGGACTCTGCGTATGCCCTGGGTCGCGTGCATTCGATCGAGACGATGGGAACGGTCGACGGACCCGGCATCCGCTTTGTGGTGTTTGTTCAGGGCTGTCCCATGCGCTGCGCGTATTGCCACAATCCCGATACCTGGTCTGTTAACGGCGGCACGATGGTGACCGTCGAGCATCTCATGGACGAGTTCCAGAGCAACCATGAGTTCTACCGTAGCGGCGGCATTACCGTTTCGGGCGGCGAACCGCTCCTGCAGCCCGAGTTTTTGGCCGACCTGTTCCGCGTGATGCACAACAACCCCGATGGCCGCGTACACACCTGCCTAGACAGCTGTGGCTATGCATTTGATCCCAAGCATCCGGAGAAGTTCGATGCTGTTCTCAACGAGACCGATATGGTGCTGCTCGACATCAAGCATGCCGATCCGGTTGAGCATAAAAAGCTGACCGGTTGCGATCCTGCGCGCATCCTGGCGTTTGGCGATGAGCTTGCCCGTCGCAAGATTAAGGTTGTTATTCGCCACGTGGTGGTGCCGGGTATCACCGATACGGCGGAGGAATGCGAGAAGCTCGGTCGCCTGATCGCTCCATGGCACAACGTGGTGGGCCTGGAAATGCTGCCGTATCACACGATGGGTGTCGTCAAGTACGAGCAGCTGGGTATTCCCTATAAGCTCGAGGGCGTGCCCCAGATGGATACCGCGCGCATGCCCGAGCTGCGCAACGCCGTCATGGCCGGCATGAAAAAGCGCCGTGCGGAGCTCAGGTCGGCCATTGGCTAACAAGCCCGTCCCAAATTGACTACCCTTTAAGATGTGCAACAAGGTGGATTGGGTCAGCGAGGATGGTTACTATTCGACATGCGATGCGGGCCTTATCGACATCGATGGCCGTACCTATGTCATGAGCGTCATGACATCGATGCCGTGGAGCGACCGCTCGAGCGAGGTTACGGCCGCGATTGCAAAGGCTCTGTTTGATACGCGAGCTGCACTGGCTTAGCGTGTTCGTTTGGCGAGGTCAAACAAAATGCTGGTACCATACCGTGGTTGAGAATTTCGTATAGGTTTGGGGAATGGTATGGCTACCATCGCGATTATCGGTGCGCTCGAAAAAGAGATCATGCAGATTAAGGAAGAGCTGAGCGACGTTTGCGAGGCGCGGGAGGCAGGCTTGACCGTTGTGAGCGGTGAGCTCGACGGTCTGACAGTTGTCGCCACAACGGCGGGCATGGGCACGGTGAACGCCGCCGCTGCAACACAGCACCTCATTAGCAAGTATGCTCCGCAGGCTGTTGTGTTTTCGGGCATTGCGGGCGGTTTGAACCCCAAGCTCCATATCGATGACGTGGTCATTGGCAAACGCCTGCGCTATCTGGATACCGATACCGCGCTTATCGCCGAGTCCGCACCGGGGCTTGAGGAGTTTGGCTCGACGCCCGCGCTGGTCGATATTGCCGTCGACGTGCTTGCTGAGCGTGGGTTTGTTGACGCTTCGACAAATGCAGTCGCTTCGAACGAGGGCACCAAACAGTTCCTGATCGGCACGATTGCCACGGGTAACCGCTTTGTGACGGGCGCCGCCATGCGTAACGACGCTATCGAAGCGACGCATGCCGATTGTGTCGGCATGGAGGGCGCGGCGATTGCTCATGTCGCAACCAAAAATGGTGTCGATTGCCTGGTGTTGCGCGCTATCAGCGATAATTGTGACGAGGCGTACGATGCAATTTGCGACCGAGAGTTCGATCTGTTCGAGTACGCGCGTGTCGCAAGTAACATCACGCTCGATATCGTCCGCCGCATTGCCGCTGCGCAATAGCGCGCTCTTTTGTAAGAACCTACGACCAAGGAGTGTCCATGGCCGATTCCATTAACTACCAGCTTGCCAAGTTCGTCGCCAGCTACGGCAAGGTTTCGCAGATTCCCGAGTCCACCTGCCCCGAAGTGAGCTTTGTCGGCCGCTCCAATGTGGGCAAGTCGTCGATTATGAACAAGCTCTTTGGCCGCAAGAACCTGGTCAAGGTTTCCAGTACGCCGGGCAAGACGAGCAACATCAACTTCTTTGAGGCCGACGACGTGCATTTCGTGGACCTGCCGGGTTACGGTTTCGCCCGTCGCTCCAAGGCCGAGCGCGACCGCTGGGCCGAGCTTATTGGCGACTTCTTTGACTCCGAGCGCAGCTTTAACTTGGTCGTCTCGCTGGTGGACATTCGTCACGACCCCAGCAAGCTCGATCATGACATGATCGACTACCTGCAGGGCAACGAGTTCAACTTTATCGTCTGCCTCACCAAAGCCGACAAGCTCAGCCGCACCCAGCAGGCCCGTCAGGCAGCAGCCATCAAAAAGCAGCTCAACGTCCCGGCCGAAAACGTAATCATCACAAGCTCCCAAACCGGTGTGGGCATCGACGAGCTCAAGCGCCGCATTGCCGAGGCGTGCCTCTAATAAGTGCTTCAGTCTAGCAAGAGCCCCTATCAATAAAAGGCAATAATTTCAGCCCGGCGCCCCTTCAAAGCGTGGGTCCCTGTAGACATCTTCAGCAAGGTAAGCGCAGGGACGGTCGGGATGTTCCCTCAAAATCATTCCGCAGCGCGAAGGCCCCTTGTCCGTCGCTCCGTAGGAGCAGGACAAGGGGCCTTCATGCGCGAGGACGATTTTGAGGGAACATCCCGACCGTCCCGGATAGGTATATGGGGAGGATGTCTACAGGTACTCGATTTGAGCGCCCTCCGTGTCGCACGTCAGAATATGCGTATCGCACTTGGGGAACTGCTCGCGCAGCTTGACCTGCAGGAACTTCGCCACGATGGTATCGTCGGTTACGGCCATGAGGGTCGAGCCGGAGCCACTGATCCAGATGGTCTTGGCGCCGCCGTTAAGGCAGGTGTCGCGCACAGCGTTGTAGTCGGGAATCAGACGGCGACGATAGGGTTCCTGGATACGGTCGTCATTGGCGGCGGCAATCAGGTCCAGATCGCCGGTCTCGAGACCGCGCGTCATGCCGGCGATGCGGCCCATCTGCCATACGGCGGTGGAGAGTGGAATCTCCTGCGGCACGACCTTGCGCGCCTCACTCGTGTGTACCTCGTAGGGTGGAATGACGGTAATAAAACGCAGGCGACCGCTCACCTCGTAGCGCAGGCACTGGGGGAGCGAATCGGTCGGCGTAAAGGAGCAGACGGCGCCGCCCAGGATAGCGGGGGCGACGTTATCGGGATGGCCCTCGACCTCGGTGGCAATGCGGACGAGCTCGGCGCGGTCGACGGTGTGGCCCGTCAGCGCGGCGGCGGCCATAATGCCGGCGACAACGCAGGTGGAGCTGGAACCCAGGCCACGAGCGACGGGAACGTCAGTCTGAATGTCGATGGCAACGGGAAAAGCCGGCTCGCCCCATGCGGCAAGCGCATCGACAAAGCTCACGTAGACCAGGTTGTTCTCGTTTTGGAATTCCTCGGGGCAGCCCGTGATGGTGAGCTTGTCGGCGCGCTCGAAGGTGAAGTGCGAGTAGAGGCTGACGGCCATGCCGAGGGTGTCGTAGCCGATGCCTAGGTTGGCGCTGGTTGCTGGGACGGTGATTTTGATCATGTGGGTCCTCCTGGGCGGGTCTGGCCGTTTAGTTCGCTGCTCGGGCAGTCCTGGCTCGCTCGGAAAGCACATTAAGTGCTTTCCGGCTCGTGCGGAACTCGCGACGAACTAAACGGCCAGACCCGCTCGCATGCTCGTCATCATCCCGAAAGCTTAATAAAAAGAAGGTGCGCCGGCTTTCGCCGGCGCTTAATAAGGGGTTTAGTTGGTGCTCATTCGTTTTGCTGCAGACTCGACGTAGCTTGCCATCTCATCGACGTCGCAGACGTCTTCGAAGCGGACGGGTTTGGATTCGAGTTCGGCGAGCTGGGTCGGGGCGACCGTGTTGGTTGCCTGCTCGAGCACGCGCATGGCCTCAAAGTCGTCCTCGGGAACGTTGAGCCCCAGGGCGTCGCAGCAGGCGCGCGGGAACTTGTAGGGGCTGGCGGTCGAAAGCAGCACGCGGGCCTTGGCGCCCTCGGCGGGGGCGACCTGCTCAAAGACGTGATAGCCGCAAGCGGTGTGCGGGTCGATCACGTAGCCGTTCGCATCCCAGCAGCTCTTGATGGCAGTGCGGACCTCGTCCTCGCTGGCCCAGCCGCAGCCAAACACGCTCTGGATCTTGGCCAGCAGCTCGGCGGGCACCTCGTAACGACCGGTCTGAGCGAGCTGCTCCATAAGGCCGGCAACGAGCTCGCAGTCGCCATCGGACAGGAAGTAGAGCATGCGCTCCAGGTTGGAGCTGATGAGGATGTCCATCGACGGCGAGATGGTCGTGAAGAACGGGCGGTTACGGTCGTAAACGCCGGTGGTCAGGAAGTCGGCCAGCACGTTGTTCTTGTCGCTCGCCACGACGAGCTTGGCGACGGGCAGACCCATGCGCTTGGCGTAGTAGCCGGCCAAGATATCGCCAAAGTTGCCGGTGGGCACGCAGAACTCTACGGCGTCGCCAGCCTCGATAGCGCCGGCGCGCAGCAGCTGCGCATAGGCGGCAAAGTAGTAGACGACCTGCGGCACCAGGCGGCCGACATTGATGGAGTTGGCACTCGAAAGCACGGTGCCAGCGGCCTCCAGGCGCTCGGCAAGCTCCTTATCGGCAAAGATGCGCTTGACGGCGCTCTGGGCGTCGTCAAAGTTGCCGCGGATGCCGCAGACAGCGACGTTGTCGCCCTCCTGAGTGGACATCTGCAGGTTCTGGACGCGGCTGACCTTGCCCTCGGGATAAAAGACAGTGATGCCCGTGCCCGGAGCGTCGGCAAAGCCGGCGAGTGCTGCCTTGCCGGTGTCGCCCGACGTGGCGGTGACGATCATGATGCGCTCGGCGCCGCCGTCCTTGGCAGAGGTGCGGGCCATCAGGCGGGGGAGCATCTGCAGGGCGACGTCCTTAAAGGCGCTCGTGGGGCCTCCAAAGAGCTCCATCACATAGGTTTGCGGGGCGTCGGCGCCCGGTGCGGCGTCGAGTTTGACGAGCGGCGTGACCTCTTCGCTCGCGAACGTGCCGCGGTATGCCTCATTCACACAGGCCGAAATTTCTTCGGTCGTGTAATCATTCAGTAACATTCCCAACACATCTTGAGCGATTTCAAAGTACGATTTATCTGCAAGCGAGCTGATATCGACCTGCTGGGTGCCGAGCTCGTCCGAGACAAACAAACCCCCGTCGGGAGCGATGCCGGTACGGATTGCCACCTTACTTGAGCACGATAAAGTGCGTCCTCGTGTACTATGATAAGTTCCCATATAACACTGCTCCTCGGATGCCTTGGTCCCAATCGGTGAAACCATGGTATCAGAGCGCGCAAAATAGGTTCGCAGAGGCTTTTTAGAAAGGTAACCTCCAGCCCATGATTAAGATTGCCAAGTTTGGCGGCTCGTCGGTCGCCGACGCCGAACACTTTAAGAAGATCAAGGCCATCGTCGATGCCGATCCGGCCCGCCGTTTTGTGGTGGTTTCTGCCTGCGGTCGCCGTTTTAAGGGCGACACCAAGGTGACCGATCTGCTCTACTTGGTCAACGCGCACGTCAAGTACCACGTGTCGTGCGAGGAGCTGCTCGAGGACATCGGCCAGCGCTATTTTGATATCGCTGACGAGCTGGGGCTCACCTATCCCATTCGCGAAGAGTTTGCGGCCTTTGCCGAGCGTGCTCGCTCCGGTGGCTACTCTACTGAGGAGCTCGTAAGCCGCGGCGAGTACTTTACCGCTCGCCTGATGGCCGAGTACCTGGGCCTGCCGTTCCTGGATGCCGCGACGGTCGTGGCGTTCCATCATGACGGTACGCTCAGCATGAACCGCACCGCCGAGCTGGTGCAGGAGTACGGCCAGCAGGGCGGCTTTGTTATGCCCGGTTTCTACGGCGCGACGCGTGAGGGGCAGATCAAGCTGCTCGACCGTGGCGGCGGCGATATTTCCGGCTCGATTCTGGCCAAGTGCCTTGGTGCCGACCTGTACGAGAACTGGACCGACGTTTCGGGCTTCTATTCTGCCGATCCTCGCATTGTGCCCGAGGCTCAGCCCATCGCCCGCGTTACCTACGAGGAGCTGCGCGAGCTTTCGTACATGGGCGCGAGCGTCCTGCACGAGGAGGCCGTGTTCCCCGTGCGCGAGGCAGGCATTCCGCTGGTCATCAAGAACACCAATGCGCCGCAGGACCCCGGCACCATCATTAGCGAGACGGCCGACGAGGGCGAGGCAGAGCCCATCATTACCGGCGTGACCGGCAAGCGCGGCTTTGTCGCCATCAACGTTGCCCGCGACCGCACCAAGCCCCGCGTCGGCTTTATGCGCCGTGCGCTTTCGGTCTTCGAGCGCTATGACGTCTCCGTCGAGCACATGCCCACCGGTGTCGACCGCTTTGGCGCCGTGGTGCAGGAGCAGGACGTTCACGATTCGCTGTACTCGCTTGTGGGCGACATTCAGCAGGAGGTCGAGCCGCTCGAGATCGAGGTTGTCGAGGGTTTGGCGCTTATCGCTACCGTTGGCCGCAACCTGCGCGGTCGTGCTGGCATCTCTGGCCATCTGTTTGGCATGCTTGGCCAGGCGGGCGTGAGCGTGCGTATGATTTCGCAGAGCTGCGACGAGATCAACATCATTATCGGCGTCGAGGAGAAGGACTTTGACCTGGCGATCCAGACCATTTACCGTGCCTTCTCCGACGAAAACGGCATTGTGAAGGTCTCCGACCTGGAGGCTCCCGCGCCGGTCGATCCCGCCCTGGCAGCCCTCCACAAGTAGTTACCATCCCGGTAGATTTTTAGGATGTCCCAAAAATCTACTGTCGGGCGTTTCGTTTCGGTTTCGTTTCGACGGGGCGGGTTTTGTATCCGCCCCGTTCTTGTATAAACTGGGCAAGAATATCCGGCCTGCTTGGCGTGCGGGCGATAGCCACAACCTTTAAAGGGGGAAGCATGAAACAGTACACGGTTGCTATTTTGGGCGCGACGGGAGCCGTGGGCACCCAGATGCTCGAGTGCCTCAACGAGCAGGAGTTTCCGGTCGGTAAGCTCAAGCTGCTGGCGAGCGCGCGCTCTGCGGGCAAGACCGTTGAGTTCCGCGGCGAGCAGGTTGTGATCGAAGAGGCTTGCCCCGAGGCCTTTGAGGGCTGCGACATCGTACTCGGCGCTGCCGGCGACGATATCGCCAAGGAGCTGCTGCCCGAGGCCGTCAAGCGCGGCGCCGTCGTGGTCGACAACAGCCACGCCTTCCGCATGGATCCCGAGGTGCCGCTGGTCGTACCCGAGATCAATGCCGACGATATCAAGTGGCATCACGGCCTTATCGCCAATCCCAACTGCGCGACCATCATCGGCCTGGTTCCCACGTGGCCGCTGCACCAGCTTGCTGGCGTGAAGCGTATGATCGTGTCCACGTATCAGGCAGCTTCGGGCGCTGGCGCTCCCGGTATGGCCGAGCTCGAGGCTCAGCTTGCCGCCCTGGGCCGTGGCGAGGAGATTCCCGAGCCGCGCGCGTTTGCCGCCCAGCTGGCGAGCAACCTGATTCCGCAGATCGGCGGTGTCAAGGAGGAAGGCTTTACCTCCGAGGAGATGAAGCTGCAAAACGAGGGCCGCAAGATCATGCATCTGCCCGAGCTGCGCGTGAACTGCACCTGCGTGCGCGTGCCCGTGCTGCGTTCGCACTCCGAGAGTATTACGCTCGAGTTTGAGCGCGACATTACGGTCGAGGAGGCTCGTGCCGCGCTGGCTGCCGCTCCGGGCGTCAAGCTGGTTGACGACATGAGCGCCGAGGATGCACACGACCGCTTCCCCATGCCGATGGATACGTCCGACCAGGACCTGATTTGGGTCGGCCGCGTGCGTCGCGACATCTCGAACCCCGAGGCCGCACGTGGCATCACCTTCTGGTGCTGCGGCGACCAAATCCGTAAGGGCGCGGCAACCAACGCCGTCCAGATCGCTAAGCTGCTCTGCGAGTAGTGTGGCCTGTCCGGCGGGGGCCGGGGGTTTTTTT